>DATANP010000001.1:0-3076 GCA_036266195.1 Thermoanaerobaculia bacterium
GACCGCGCCCAGGTCGGATTGATCCCCTTGATGGGCCTCCTCGTGCCGCCGCTCGGCCGCGGCGTTCGCATAGGCGGCGAAGGCTTCGACCGCCTCGACCAGAGTCTCGGCGGCCCGGGTGTAGCGGTGCTCCTCCAGGGCGCTCCTCGCTTCCGCGGCCGCAGCCGCGCAGCGTTCCACGATCGCGCGGTCCGCGTCCCGGGGCGGGCCGGTCCGCAGCGGCTCGCGCACCATACCGTAAAGCCCGGTGACTTTCGAGACCAGCGACTGCACCGCCCGGCGCGCCCGCCGCAGCTCGCCCTCGCCGAGCGTCACCGACTCCACCGGACCCCGGTCGAGAGCCAGGAGGAAGCCGAGCCGCAGCGCGTCGGCGCCGAAGCGGCGGATCAGGGTCGCGGGCTCCACCACGTTGCCCAGATCCTTGCGCATCGGCCGCAGCGCGGTGCGGAAGAGATAGAGCTCTTCGTCCCGCGACTCGGCGGGAGCGGCATCCTCGCGCCGCAGGAGGTTGCGGTCGCGGATCTGCACCGTGCCGTGCACGTGGACCCGGCGGAACGCGGGCCGCCCGGTGAGATGGAGAGCCAGGAGCTGCGACGGCACCACCCAGCGCCGCAGCCAGGCCGGATCGACGAACACGTCCTCGATCGGCTCGGGCGTCGCGGTCTCGGGCCAGCCGAGCGCGCGGAGCGTCCAGGCCGCGAGCGAGAACCAGGACGACAGCACCTCGTCCTCCGGCCGCCCCTTGAAGTGCTCCGGGATCTCGTTGCCCCACCAGTACTGGCGCGAGATGCACCACGGGTCGAGCCCGTCGAGGTCGGCCAGCACGCTGTTCGTCCAGCGCTCGCCGGAGAAGGTCACCGCGCCGTTTTCGATCGCCCGCCGCAGATGGCCGGCCATCCCTTCCAGTTGGATGAAGAGCTGGGGCGAGCTGTCGGGCTCCACCACGCTCTCGCAGCGCCCGCAGCGCCAGCCCATCCCGTCGCCGACCTTCGCGCGCTGGAGGTCGGACGCCACCAGCACCGACTCGCAGCGCGGGCAGCGGTAGGCCAGCCGGTTCTCCTCCACCACGAGGCCCTCGTCCACCAGGGTGTAGAACAGGCGCCGGACCGCCTCGGCCACGGACACGTCCATGGGATCGAGCCAGCCGGCCGGATCGTAGCCCGCGCCGAGCTGGTGGAGCTGGTCGCGGATGGCCGCGTCGTTGCGGTCGTGCTGATCCTGGCAGAGCTGGATCACCTCGGGCCGGCCGACCTCCTGGCGCTCGTAGGGGAGCGATCGTTCCACCGCGAGCTGCAGCCCGAGGCCGCCGTGGTCCGAGCCGGCGATCCGCCGGGGCCGCCCGCCGCCCTCCCCGCCGATACTCTCCAGGAAGCGGGCGCGGACGTCCATGAGGAGCGGCGACAGGAACGAGGCCAGGTTCGGGCGCGACGCCGTGGAGACCGGCATGGAGGCCACGGCCGGGCCCTTCCCGCGGAAGAGACCGTCCTTCTCCCAGGCGACCCGGATCTCGGGCTCGTGGAGCGGCGGCTCGAACGCGGGCTCGACCGAGCGGTGCTTCGCCTCTTCACTCAGGTGCCAGCCCGAAGCGATGAGGTGATCGACGATCCGCCGCCCGCGGTGGCCGAGCAGGGGGTTCAGCTCGCTCGCGGCGATGTCCGCCAGCTCGTCCGCGGCCCGCAGCGAGCTCACGTGCAGGTTGTTGGCGTGCCGGAGCACGCGCAGCGTATCCGGGAAGACCCGCTCGGCAGCCAGCCGCACGTCCTCTTCCAGGTAGCCCTGCCACTCGTCCGCGCAGTTCATGATGCCCATCCGGTTGCACACGTAGTCGGGCACGAACGCGATGCCGCGCTCGCGCAGCCGGTCGGCGTCCTCCGGAGTCTCCAGGATGTTGTTGGCCGCGCCGCACACCAGCCGCGCCTTGAGCCGCGGGATGGTCCGCTCGTTGACCACCGCGCCGCGGGCGCAGGGCGCGAACACGTCCACGTCGAGGTCGAAGATCCGGTCCGCCTCCGCCACCGGCAGCGTGTGGACGCGCGGCCGGCGCAGGCGCAGCCTCTCCAGGCTCTCCTCCGAGACGTCGCTCACCCACACTTCGGCCCCGGCCTCGTCGAGCTGATCGATCAGCGGCACGCCGACGTTGCCGGCGCCCTGGACGGCCACGCGGACCCCTTCTAGGCGCTCGGTCCTCTCCAGGAACAGCCAGGCGGCCTGGAGGGCGCGGAACACGCCGCGGGCCGTGTGCGGCGACGGGTTGCCGCTGCCACCCACGCCCGGCGAGATGCAGGTGACGAACCGGTTACGGCTGAGGATCGCGTCCATGTCGGACGTCTTCGTACCCACGTCCTCGGCCGTGTAGTAGACGCCCCCGAGGCTGGCGATGAAGCGACCGTAGGCCTCGAAGATGGCGAGCCGCTCCGGCGATCGTTCCGGAATCTCGCCGGGCAGTTTGTAGGCGGACGGCAGCGCCACGATGCCCTTGCCACCGCCCCACCACAGGCCGGCCAGGGCGTTCTTGCGAGTCATGCCCTGGCACAGCCGGAGGCCATCGGTCAGCAGATCGGCCACGCTGTCGTAGTGCCAGAAGCGGAGACCGCCCTGGGCGAGACCGCGCCGGGTGTCGTGAACGAACGCGAAGAAGAGGGTCCTGATCCCCTCCTCGCGGCCGATGAACACCCCTTCATGGCGCGAAAAGTCATGGGACAGCTCCAAAAAGGCCTGGACCGGCCGCAGGATCTTCGGATGCGAAAGCTGGAACTCGCCGTTCTCATGGACGATGAACGCGTGGGTGACCCCGGCGTCGCGGAGCTGGTCGTGAAGCTGGTCGATCGACCAGCCCCGCACGGTGCGGGCCAGCTCGCGCCGCTGCTCGTCCAGGCGGCTCTCTTCCCCTGCTCGACTCATGAGGCTCCTCTCTCCCTGGCGGGGCTGCGCCCCGGCACCCTCTATACGAAGAAGCGGGATTCCGGGATTTTAGCAGGAAGCCGGTCCAAGCCTAGGGGTAAGAGGGGTCTCTTCGCGGTCCAGAGCGGCGCGCAGGCTGCGGGCCAGCTCGTGGACGCTTGGCTCGACGAGGAGG
>DATANP010000002.1:0-13809 GCA_036266195.1 Thermoanaerobaculia bacterium
CATGAACGTCATCGACAAGGACATGGCCGGCGCGCCCGCCCACTGAGGGAACAACCTCTCAAGGCGCGCCGCTCGAAAGCAGCCCGGCGGCGCGGAGACAAGGTCAGCTCGAACCCGCGTCGACTGACCTTTTCTTTTGTCCGCCGGGTTTCACATACCGCTCTGCAAGGGAGAATCCGATGGAAATCACCGCCCAGATGGTCAAGCAGCTCCGGGAGAGCACCGGGGCCGGCATGCTGGATTGCAAGAAAGCGCTCACCGAGACCGGCGGCAACCAGGAGGCCGCGGTCGACTTCCTGCGTAAGAAGGGCCTCGCCGCCGCCGCCAAGAAGGCCGGCCGCGTGACCGCCGAGGGGGCCGTCGGCTCCTACATCCACGGCGGCGGCAAGATCGGCGTGCTCGTCGAGGTCAACTGCGAGACCGACTTCGTGGCCCGCACCGAGCAGTTTCAGGAGCTGGTGCGAGACATCGCCATGCACATCGCCGCGGCCGAGCCCCGCGCCGTGCGCCGCGAGGAGGTCACCGAGGCCGACCTGGCCCGGGAGCGCGAGATCTTCCGCGACCAGGCCCTCGCCTCCGGCAAGCCGGCCAACATCGTGGACAAGATCGTCGACGGCAAGATGGAGAAGTACTTCTCGGAGTTCGTCCTCCTGGAGCAGCCGTTCGTCAAGAACCCCGACGTGACCGTCGCCCAGCTCATCTCCGAGAAGGTCGCGAAGATCGGCGAGAACATCCAGGTGCGCCGCTTCACCCGCTTCAAGCTGGGCGAGGGCATCGAGAAGCGCCAGGACGACTTCGCCGCCGAGGTGATGGCGCAGGCGGGGCTCTGATGACGGGAGGCGCTCCCGTTTACGGCAGGATCCTGCTGAAGCTGTCCGGCGAAGCCCTGATGGGCTCCCAGCCGTTCGGGATCGACGAGAAGGTCGTGGCGGCCATCGCCGACGAGGTGCGCGACGTCCACTCCCTGGGGGTGGAGATCGCCGTCGTCGTCGGCGGTGGCAACATCATCCGCGGCCTGGCCGCCAGCCACCGCGGCATCGACCGCGTGACCGGCGACCACATGGGCATGCTGGCCACGGTGATCAACGCCCTGGCCCTCCAGGACGCCCTGGAGAAGCGCGGGGTCCCCACCCGCGTGCAGAGCGCCATCGACATCAACACGGTGGCGGAGCCGTTCATCCGGCGGCGGGCCATTCGCCACCTGGAAAAGAAGCGGGTCGTGATCTTCGCGGCCGGCACCGGCAATCCGTACTTCACCACGGACAGCGCCGCGGCCCTGCGCGCCAACGAGATCCACGCCGAGATCCTGCTCAAGGCCACCAAGGTCGACGGCCTCTACACCGCCGACCCGCACAAGGATCCGAACGCGGTCCTCCTCCCCTCGGTGAGCTACCAGGAGATCCTGGAGCGCGGCCTGGAGGTGATGGACACCGCCGCCATCGCCCTCTGCCGGGACAACAAGCTTCCCATCGGCATCTTCGAGATGATGACCCCCGGCAACATCCGCGGCGTCGTCTGCGGCGAGCGCATCGGCTCGATCGTGCGGGCGGAGTGACGATCCTGGAAGCGGCGTCTACATCGTTCGGTATAGAGGGGTGTGGGCGCCGCCGATTTGGAAGTTCAGTCTTGACCTGTATTCCGCTCTATCTATAATCCTTCCCACTTATTCAGAGTCGAGCCGCGAGAGCGGCGCCGACGCGAAGCGCGAGGGTCGTCTCTCTGACGAGGCGCCGCCCGTTTTCTTCTACTTCCGGAGGGGAAGATGCGAGACGTTCACCATTCGATCGTGGGAGGGCGCGCGTCCGGAAGGCGGCTCGCCGTCGGCTTCCTCTCGCTTCTGCTCCTGGTCTCCGCTGCGAGAGCCGGTGCCGACCGCTTCGTGTATCCGTCGCCGGGCTCACCGGTCTACGCCGACAGCGCGGTTGCGGCCGGGTCGCTGATCGAGGTGGAGACCGGAAGCAGGATCTCGGGCAGCCTCCGCTCGAACGGCAACGTCGATCTGAAGGCCGGCTCGACGGTGACGGGCAACGTCTCCGCCACGGGGCAGATCCTGGGCACCGGCACGGTGACCGGGACGAAGACGCCGGGCGCGCCGGCGATCGCGCTGCCCGCTCCCTTCGACGAGGCGACCGCCCGCGGCATGGCGGACCGGATCGTCGAAGGCAACGCGACCTACGACGCCGACCAGGTGATCAACGACGTGCTGTTCGTCGACGGCGACATCCGTTTCCGCGCCAGCGTCAACGGCACGGGAACGGTCATCGCCTCCGGCAGCATCATCTTCGACAACGTGACCACCGGCCATCCGGTGGTTCTCGCCCCTAGCACCCGCCTGTCGTTCAGCGCCTTCCTCGACGTCACCAGCATCGGCAAGGAGCGTCCGCTGCGCGGCGTGATCGTCGCCGGCCGCGACATCCTCGGCGACAAGGCGGTGGACATCACCGGCGTGGTCATCGCCGGCCGCACCCTCCGGATCCACCAGGACTCGAAGATCGCCAAGCTGGTCCTGGACAGCGAGGCACCCAGGGTGACGATCACCTCGCCGGCGAACGGCATCTGGGTGCGGACCTCCACCGTACGGGTCGAAGGGACCGTCACCGACAACACCGGCGTGGCGGGGGTGACGGTCAACGGAGCCGCGGCCACCTTGACGGGCGGAAGTTTCGCCCGGGATGTCTCTCTCGCTGAGGGGACCAATCCGATCACGGTCCGGGCCGTGGACCTTGCCGGGAACCAGGGCTCCGCCGCGGTGTCGGTGACCCTCGACACAGTGGCGCCCCGGGTGACGCTCAACCTTCCCGGCGGACTCGTCGGGACCTCGCCCCTGTCCGTATCGGGCTCGATCGTCGACTCCGATCCGGCCGTGCAGGTCGTGGTCAACGGCGTGCCGGCGAGCCCTTCTGCCGGCGTGTTCCAGGTCTCCCTGCTGCTCGAGCCCGGAACCAACCCGGTCTCGGCGATCGCCACCGACCGCGCCGGCAACCAGGGCACCGCTGCCGGATCCGTTTCGTACGACGCGGACCCGCCGGCGATCGTGATCGAGACTCCGGTCCCGGATCAGGTCTTCAACCTGGAGCAGGCCCGGGTCGCCGGCACCGCGACCGACGATCACGGAGCGGTCTCCGTCAAGGTCAACGGCGTGGCCACCCCGGTCACGAACGGTCTCTTCGAAGCCGTGGTCCCCCTGGTCGAAGGCCAGCAGTCGATCGTCGTGCGGGGAGAGGACTCCGTGGGCCATGTCCAGGAGGCCTCGGTGCCGG
Organism: Thermoanaerobaculia bacterium; assembly: GCA_036266195.1. GTDB lineage: Bacteria > Acidobacteriota > Thermoanaerobaculia > Multivoradales > UBA5704 > DATMER01. Next base: position 3,261 of record DATANP010000002.1, read on the forward strand.
TGACCCGCATCACCCTTCCGGTGGTGGTGGTGACCTCGCCCGAGGACCTCGCCACGCTGGCCTCCGCGACCGTGACGGTCACGGGCACGATCAACACCCCGGGCCTTTCGGTGAAGGTCAACGGTCTGGACGCCACGGTCTCCGGCACCACGTTCACGGTCCAGGACGTGCCGCTGACCGAGGGCGGCAACCTGGTGACCGCGGTCGCCGCCACGCCGGACGGCCGCATGGGCCCGGACACCATCCATGTCGTCCGCGACTTGACAGCGCCGCACCTCTCGATCGACCTGCCGCGGGCCGGCTCCACGGTCAGCACGGACACGGTGACGGTCGGCGGCCTGGTCAACGACATCGTCCCCGGCACGGTCAACGCTTCCGAGGTGGCGGTCACCGTCAACGGCCGTCCCGCCGAGGTTGCGAACCGCTCCTTCCTGGTGGAAGGGGTCCCGCTCGCCCTGGGAGACAACACGCTGACCGCCGTGGCGGTGGACGAGAGCGGCAATGCCGGCTCGGTGTCGATCGTAGTGCGGCGCGTGGAAGCCAACGCCAGGCGGGTCGAAGCAGTGTCCGGCGGGGGCCAGCACGGGGTGATCGACACCCAGCTCCCGCAGCCGCTCGTCGCCGTGGTGAAAGACGCCAACGGCGCTCCCATGCCCGGCCAGCCCGTGGTCTTCGAGGTCAAGGGAGGCAACGGCACGCTGGACAACGGCGAGCGCGAGCTCATGGTGCGCAGCGACGCCGCCGGCCGCGCTGCGGTGCGCTTCACGCTCGGCTCGCGGGCCGGCATCGGCAACCAGTCCGTGGAGGTGTCGGTGGCCGGGTTCGGCGAGCCCGCGGTGTTTGTGGTCACGGCCCTGGCCGGCGAGCCCGCCCATATCCTGGTCGACGCGGGAGACCAGCAGTGGGGCATCGCCGGCCAGGAGCTGCCGCGACCCATTGTGGCGGCGGTCACCGACGCGGGACACAACCGCCTCGCCGGCGTGCCGGTGAGGTTCCAGGTGGTGCTCGGCGAGGGCCGGTTCCCTCTCGGCATCGGAGAGATGTTGATGACCACCGACAGCGACGGCCGGGCGGTCCTCTCTTGGACCCTGGGAGACGAGGAGGGGATCGGCAACAACGTCGTGGTGGCGACCCTTCCGGACCTCCCGAACGGTCCGCTGGCGAGCTTCACGGCCTCGGCCTACACCGCAGGCCCGCCCGGGCGGACCGCGATCCGGGGCGTGGTGCTGGACAACCAGAACCAGCCCGTTCCGGGCGTGACCCTGCGGGTGCTCGACACTCCGCTCACCACGCGCACCGACGCGGCCGGCACCTTCGTGGTCGAGGGGGCGCCGGTGGGCACGGTGCGGCTGATCGTGGACGGCTCCACCGCCGAGCGGCCGGGCTCGTGGCCGGACCTGGAGTTCGTGGTGACCACGATCTCCGGCCGCGAGGTGGAGATGAACGGGCCGATCTTCCTGCTGCCGCTGGACCTCGCGAACGGCGTGCCGTTGGACGAGACCCGGGGCGGCACGATCACCCTGCCGGACCTGCCGGGCTTCTCGCTGGAGATTGCGCCGGGCTCGGTGACCTTCCCGGGCGGCAGCAAGAGCGGTTTCGTGAGCGTGACCGCGGTGCACTCCGACAAGGTGCCGATGGTGCCCAACTTCGGCCAGCAGCCGCGCCTGATCGTCACCATCCAGCCGGCGGGCGCGCGTTTCGATCCGCCGGCGAAGCTCACCCTGCCGAACGTGGAAGGGCTGGAGCCGGGCGAGGTCACGGAGCTGTACTCGTTCGATCACGACCTCGGCCACTTCGTCAGCATCGGCCCCGGCACCGTCACCGCCGACGGAGCCCTGATTGTCTCGAACCCCGGCGTCGGCATCGTCAAGGCCGGCTGGCACTGCGGCGGCAACCCGTCGAGCTCAGGCACCACCCATCGATGCGAGAAGTGCAGAAAGTGCGAGGACAATTGTTGCAAGCCCGATCCGGCTCAGAACAACTCGAGCTGTAATGACAAAAACAAGTGCACGGTCAACGACAAGTGCGACAACGGCACCTGCAGGGGTGAAGCGGTGAAGGTGACGATCACGAAGGCGCCAACCGTGGTCTGCGTTGAGAGCAAGCCCGGCGTTAAGGAGAGTAAGCCTGCCCTCGCAACGATCACTCCCACCAACCGCTCGATCGTCTGGAAAAGCCAGAACCCTGCGGTGGCCACCGTCGCGGGAGCAGGGACCTCGGCAACAGTGAAGGGGGAGAAGAAGGGCACGGTGACCATTGAAGCCGCCGACTCCCAGACCGACTGCAATAAGGATTCGCGCTCCGTCTGGGTGATCGGCCCCGGCGACTTCGACGGCATAACTGATAAGGAGTTCTGCGCTAACGCCCTATCTGCAGGCGAGTACAAGGTGGCCTGTGTCTATGGCGGAGCGCTGAGTTCGCTAATCACTTTTTGGACGAACCAGACATTTTCCAAGTCTCATCCGGGATGCATAGGAGAGGGGAGCGCGGCCGATGCTACCAAGCATGCCCGCTGGAGCTGTGAGCTTTATAGCAGTCCGAAAATCCGCCCCATTGCACCCGCGATCACGCGGTTTCACGAGAACCAACCCACCGATGCGTGCATCTCGCATGAGCAGGACTTTAATAACAATGCCGTTGGCCGCCAGAATGCTGCGGATGGAAAAGACTGCACGCAGGCGGCTCTCCAGGATCTGGCGGCCACTCTCAAGGATCTGGCAGCCGGCCGCCCTGGCCGCCTTCAGATCAACAACCCGCCCCCGCCCGGAGTGACCTGCCCATGACTCCGAGAGGGAAGATATCCGCTGTAAGCTGCTTTCTCCTGGTACAGGCGCTGTTCTTGGCGGCCGCAGCCAGGGCCGGTGGTCAAAAGGCCAACCCATTGGCAATGCCGTCGCTCCTGCGTAGCCTGCAAATTGGCATGACTGAAGTCGAGCTCCACAAGGCGCGACCGGGGGCCGAGCGCTTCGAACTGCTCGGCGAGCCTGCAGTCAAAGGGGACGACCCCGACCCTCTGTACACGGAAATCATCGAATCGCCGTTCTTCGAAACGGTTTCCTATCTCTTTTGCGAGCGCAGGCTTTGCGCCGTGACTCTCGCGGCTGTAGGGGAAGGCGAGGCCTTCTCCCATCGTCAGGCGAAGATCGCGCAGGGGGCCATGAGGAAGTGGGGGGACAGACCTGAGCGACTGCTGAGCCTCGGAGCGAACCAGGAGCGGGAGATCAGACAGCGTAAGCGTGGCGCCTTGCTCTGGAAGGAGGGATCCTTCCGAGTTCTTTTCACTTTCGCGCCTGTGTCGAAGGCCGAGCCTGGAGATGCAGCCCTGACGGTCATGGATTTGGATCGGCTGCCGGAGGACCTTCAAGCCAGCTTTCTCCAATCGCTGACCGCGGTCGTGCCCGGGCAGGACCAAGGCCTGTTCGCCCCTCTTGAGATCCAAGTTGTGCCTCCTCTTTTCGAGTAACGGATCATGGCTATGAAAATGACAATCCGACACTGGATCGTGGCACCTTTACTTGCGGCAGCCCTGCCGCTGCAAGCGCAGGCGCCGGTGGCGTTGGAGCTACGCGCTCCGAAGAGCGTCCTGGTTGTGGGCGAAGAGGTACAACTCCAACTGATCGCTACCTTCCCCGACGGTACCCAACAGGACCTCGCGGCCACGGCTGGCACGACGTACGCCAGCTCACTGTTCGATGAGGAGGGGGCGTCCGTGGCAGTAGACGCCGTCGGCCGAGTCACCGCTCTGGCCGACGGCTCCCAGGCAATTTACGCCTTTCATCTTGATCTCTTCGCAGCCGTGGTTTTCACCGTCGCGGCAGGGGGGGACGCTGACGGGGACGGTCTGCCTGACTCCTATGAGATCCAGAACGGTCTTGATCCAGCCGACCCTCAGGACGCACTCGCCGATCTTGATGCTGACGGTCTGAATGCGCGACAGGAACTCGTGGCTGGCACCGACCTCCGCAATCCCGACACGGATGGCGACCAATCACTCGATGGGGAAGAATTGCACAACGGGACGTCACCCCTTGCCGCGGACACCGACCTCGACGGATTGACCGATAGGCAGGAGAAGGCTCTCAACACAAACCCGAACGCAGTCGACACCGACGGAGACGGTATCGCGGACGGCGACGAGGTGGCGCAGGGCACCGATCCCCTGACTCCGGAGCCGCCCATCGACGGCAGAGAACCGGTAAGCCTCGACGAAGCCTGCACTGTCAGCGTCCTGAACCGTACCGCGCGTGTCCAGGAGGGGGGCTCGTGGGTGCTCCCGAACGTGCCCGCCAACCAGGGGCCCGTGCGGGTGCGGGCCAACTGCATCAGGGACGGGGTGACCCGTTCCGGCCAGTCGGCCTTCGTGACCGTGCCGCCGAACGGAATCCTTGAGGTACCAGAGATCTCGTTCGACAACCCCGCGCCGATCCCGATCCAACTCGCCGTCGGATCCTCGAAGACCGTGCTCGCGGCTCCGGGGGAGACAGCCCAGATCAGTGCCTCGGTCTTCGACCCGAACGGCAGCACCCGAGACGTGACGGCGGGCTCTCTCGGGACCAGCTACCGCTCCAGCAACCCGGCGGTGGCCTCGGTCAACGCCGACGGGCTGGTCACCGCGGTCACCAGCGGCAACGTCCTGGTCAGCGCCCTCAACGAGGGGGCCCTGGGCATCGTGGCGATCCAGGTCAACCTGTCGGGCGACCGGGACGGCGACGGCCTCCCGGACGACTGGGAGCTGGCCAACGGCCTCGATCCGAACGGCGCCGCCGACGCCTTCAAGGACGCGGATCTGGACGGGCTCACCGCCCTGGAGGAGTACGGCCTCGGCCTCGACCCGCGCCAGGCGGATACGGACGGCGACCGCCTGAACGACGGCCAGGAGAGGGCCTTCGGTTCCAATCCGCTGCTCTACGATTCGGATGGAGACCGGGTGGGCGACGGTCTGGAGGTCCTCGCCGGGAGCAGCCCGATCGATCCGGAGAGCGTCAACCTCGGGCCGATCCTCCGGTCTCTCTCCGTGCAGCCCGGTTCCTTCACGCTGGTCTTCAACATGGTCCTGGGCGAGGCATCGCGCCGGCTGGACGTCAAGGCCACGCTGATCGATGGGGTCGAGATCGACGCCCGCTCGCGGCGCTACGGCACCAACTACTCCTCGGACAACCTCGCGGTGGCCGGCTTCGGCGCCGAGGACGGCGTGGTCTTCGCCGGCGAGGAGGGCAACGCCATCGTCACCGTGTCGATCGGCGCCGCCAGCGCGACCACCACGGTCCTGGTCCAGTCCTACTCGCCCACGGCCTTCGCCTTCCTCCCCCTGCCTGGCTTCCCGAACGGCGTGGCGGTGAGCGGCGACCACGCGTACGTGGCCTCCGGCGCGGCCGGGCTGCACGTGGTGGATGTCTCCAATCTCGACGCCCCTGTGCTGCGAGGCACAGCCAACACCCCGGGCAACGCCAACGACGTCCGGGTGGAGGGCAACCTCGCCTATGTGGCGGACGGCGCGAGCGGCCTCCAGATCGTCGACGTCGCCAATCCGTCGGCGCCGGTGATCGTCGGCGCGAAGGACACCCCCGGTACCGCCACGGACCTCGTCGTGAGCGGCAACCTCGTCTATCTGGCCGACGGAGCGGCGGGCCTGCAGGTGATCGACGTCACGAATCCGTCGGCTCCGGCCATCCTCGGGACCCTGGACACGCCGGGCAACGCGCGCGGCATCGACCTGGTGGACAATCTTGTGGTCGTGGCGGACGCCCAGGGCGGCGTGCAGGTGATCGACGTATCCAACCCAGCCAGCCCGGTGCTCCTCGGCTCGACCCACACCCGTCAGGGCTCGTTCTCGCACGCCGCCGACGTGGCGGTCCGCGACCGGCTGGCCTATGTGGCCGATGGCTCGGACGGCGCCCTCGGCGGCCTGCGGGTGATCGACTTCCAGAACCCGGCGAACCCGGTGCTGGTCGGCGCCACGCCGGACCAGTTCGGCCTCACGTCGGTGGCGCTCGACGGCCGGCTCGCCCTGGCATCCGACTACTTCTTCGTCAACGGCGTGCCGATCTTCGACGTCGGCGGCGCTCCCACCTACACCGCGGTCCTCAACTTCTCGGGGGCGCCGAGCTTCCGCGACGACGACGGCAACGGAGTCGCGGTGCGCGACGGTGCTGTCTTCCTGGCCGCGGGCCGTGGCATCACCGACAACGGGGTCGCGGGCGACGGCGGCCTGCACGTCGGCCGCGCCTACTTCCTCGGCGATGAGCTGGGCGTGGCGCCGCAGGTGACGATCACGGCTCCGGCCGCGGGGTCCACCGTCACCGAGCGTGGCCAGATCACCCTCACCGCCTCGGCCACCGACGACGTCCTGGTCGGCTCGGTCCAGTTCCTGGTCGACGGTGCGGTCGTGGCCCAGGACTTCAAGTCGCCCTTCCAGGCCGCCTACACGGTGCCCGCCGGCGCGACGAGCCTCACGATCGGAGCCGTCGCCACCGACTTCGGGGGCAACCAGGGCACGGCCGAGACCGTCGTGGTCAACGTCATCCCGGACAACCGGCCGACCGTGGTCCTAACCACGCCCGTGCCCGGAGCCCAGGTCATCGAGGGTCTGACCCTCACGCTCGCCGCCGAAGCCACGGACGACGTGCAGGTGTCGAAGGTTGAATTCTTCGTCAACGGCTCCCTGAAACAGTCCCTGACCTCGGCTCCGTACCGCTACGACTACCGGGTGCCGTTCGGGGCCACGCAGATCTCCATCGTGGCGGTCGCCACGGACAACGTCGGTCAGACCGCTTCGACCGAGCCCCTGGTGCTCCCGGTCGAGGCGAATCCGAACCCGAATCCCTGTGGAGAGGCCACATGCGTGCCGTCCGAAGGCATGTACGTCAGCCACTTCTCCGGCCCGGGTTGCACCGGGACCGAGTCGTACTACCTGCCCTACGACGGCTATAGGTACCAGTGCCGCACCTGGGACGGAGAAGGAATCTGCGGCACGGAACGCCATACGGTCACGAACTACTCGGCGCGGATCAACGGCGGAGCCTGCCAGGATCTCTGGCCATCGGGCAACACCCTCTCCGACTTCGTCACCATCTACCGCAGCGGCCCTTCCGGCCCTCCCGGTCCTTCCTCGTTGAGCGTGTCGCGAACGGGCACGGGCTCGGGAACCGTCACCTCGGACCCCGCCGGCATCAACTGCGGCCCAACCTGTGTCGCGACCTTCTCCCGGGACGCCATCGTGACCCTCACGGCCGTAGCGGCGCCGGGGTCCGCGTTCCTGGGCTGGAGCGGCGAGGGTTGCTCGGGGATCGGAGCCTGTACGCTCAGCCTGTCCTCCTCCCGGTCTGTCGCCGCGAAGTTCGACACCTTCGGTGCCGGCGGTTGCCCGGAGGCCACATGCGTGCCGGCGCAGGCCAGTTACGTCAGCCACTTCTCCGGTCCGGGCTGCACCGGAACCGAGCTCTATTACCTGCCCTACGACGGCTATGCCTTCCAGTGTCGCCCCTGGGATGGCGGCGGCGTGTGCGGCACCGTCCGGCGCACGGCCACGGCCTTCTCGGCCCGCATCCTCGGCGGGCCATGCGAGGATCTCTGGCCGGGAGGCAACCCCCTCTCCGACTTGGTCATTGTTTATCGCTGACGCAGGACGAACCATGAAGCAGCACGACGACCAACCCCGATTCACCCGGCGCGGCTTCCTTTCCGGTATCGCCGGAGTGGGAAGCCTGGCGCTGGCCGGCTCGCCCATCCTTGCCGAGCCCGCGGGCACAGATGGGCGCCTGGGCGAGGCCTTCGACATCCGCCGCCGCGCCGCCGACCATGCCCGGAAGCGCGGCATGGCGGTGCCGGCGGCCAACGGCGACGAGGACCGGCTGCCCAACCGGATCGCCTGCTACTCCAAGGGCCTGCCTCATGACAGGAAGGGCGAGCCGGACCGCAAGGCCTACGACGTCCTCCTCCGGGCCCTGCGCAGCGGCGCGCACGACGACTTCGAACGCATCCCGCTCGGCGGCTTCGTCAAGCTCGGCAATCCGCAGGCCGCCTTCGCCTACGAGCTGATCGGTCCGGACGGCTGCCAGGTCGAGCTGGCGCCGGCCCCGGCCTTCTCCAGCGCCGCCCAGGCGGGCGAGATGGTCGAGCTTTACTGGCACGCCCTGGCCCGCGACGTCCCGTTCGCGGAGTACGGGTCTCACTCCCTGATCCTCCAGGCGGCCGAAGACCTCGCGCGCCTCTCTGACTACCGTGGTCCGAAGACTCCCGAGAGCCTGTTCCGGGGCGCTTCGGCCGGCGAGCTGGCCGGGCCCTACGTCTCCCAGTTCCTGTTGAAGCCGATCCCGTTCACCCCGATCCGGATCGACCAGAAGATCCGCACGGCCGTGCCCGGCCTCGACTACATGACCGGCTGGGACGAGTGGCTGGGCATCCAGAACGGCGTCATCGCGGGGGTCAACCGCTTCGACGAGCAGGCGCGCTACATCCGCAACGGCCGCGACCTGGGCGAGTACGTCCACCGCGACTTCACCTACCAGGCTTTCCTCGGCGCCTGCCTCATGGCGCTCAAGATGGGTACCCTCGCCGATGGCGGCAACCCCTACAAGCACTCGCGCACGCAGTCGGGATTCACCACCTTCGGCCAGCCGTACCTCTTCTACCTGATCGCGGTGGTGACCCAGGTGGCGCTCAAGGCCTGCTGGTACCAGAAGTGGATGGTCCACCGCCGTCTCCGGCCCGAGGAATTCGCCGGCCGGGTCGAGGCGCGGGAGCGCAAGCTCGCGGACTACCCCGTCCATGCCGACCTGTTCGGGTCCGCGGCGATCGCGGAGATGCGGAGCCGGCATCGCACGACACTCCTGCCGCAGGCCTATCCCGAAGGCTCGCCGACCCATCCGTCCTATCCGGCCGGCCACGCGGTGATCGCCGGGGCCTGCGTGACCGCGCTCAAGGCCTGCCTGGACGAGTCGCACGAGATCCCGGAGCCGGTGGTGGCGAGCGCCGACGGTCTTTCCCTGACGCCGTACCAGGGTCCGCGGCTCACGGTCGGTGGCGAGCTCGACAAGCTGGCGGGGAACGTCGCGTTCGGCCGGAATTTCGCGGGCATCCACTGGCGGTCGGACGCGGTCGAGGGGCTGAAGCTGGGCGAGGCCGTGGCGATCGAGGTCCTGGAGGAGATGCGCTACACCGGCAACGAGCTGTTCGCCGGCTTCAGTCTGAAGCGCTTCGACGGCACCCGGGTCTCTGTGGGCTGATCGCATACCAGCCGTGCCGAATTGACATCTCTGCGCGGGCCGATAGAAGATTCTCGCCTGCCGGTCTCCCCGGATCGGCATTCGTGTCAGGAGGGGAATCATGAAAGAGGTCTTCCGCGACGTCGAACAGCACATGAAGCACGCTCTGGAGCATTTCCATACGGAGCTCAAGCATCTGCGCACCGGACGGGCGTCGCTCCAGCTTCTCGACGGGATCACCGTCGACTACTACGGCACGCCCGTGCCGCTCAATCAGGTGGCCACGCTGTCCGTGGCCGACGCCTCCATGATCGTGGCCCAGCCCTTCGATCCCTCCCAGTCCTCGGCCATCGAGCGCGCCATCATGAAATCGGACCTCGGTCTCAACCCGTCCTCGGACGGCAAGGTGATCCGCATCCCGGTGCCGCAGCTCACCGAAGAGCGCCGCAAGGAGATCGTGAAGAAGGCCCACGACCAGGCCGAGCACGCCCGCACCGCGGTCCGCCAGGCCCGCCGCGAGGGCAACGACAAGCTCAAGAAGATGGAGAAGGACAAGGCGATCAGCCAGGACGACGAGCGCCGCGGCCTGGACGAGGTCCAGAAGCTCCACGATCACTACATCGCCGAAGTCGCCTCGTCGCTCCAGAAAAAAGAGCAGCAGATCCTGGAGGTGTGAGGAGGGGAGCTCTCCCTCTCCCCCGGTACGGGGGAGAGGGTCGGGGAGAGGGGGGACGTGATCAATTTCGTCTACGGCTACCACCCGGTTCGTGAAGTCCTGCGGCATCGGCCGCAGGAAATCGTCCGCGTTTTCGTGAGCGCGACGCGGACCGGGAAGCGTCGCGACGAGGTGGAGGAGCTGTGCCGCCGCCACCACGTGGCGTTCGAGGTCGTGCCCGACCGGGTGCTCGCCGAGCGCGCCGGTCCTGCCCACAACGGCATGGCCGCCGAGGTCCAGGCGACGAAGACGAGCACCGGCGGCGGCGATCTCGAGCTGGTGGTCCTCCTCGAAGACGTCCAGGACCCGCGCAATCTCGGCGCCCTGCTGCGCGTCTGCGAGGGTGCGGGCGTCGGCCGCGTGCTGATCCGCGACCGCGGCTCCGCACCGGTCTCCCCGACCGCGGCCAAGACCTCGGCCGGCGCCAGCGAGTGGCTGGAGATCGAGCGCATCTCCAACACCGCCGTCGAGGTCGAGCGCCTCAAGGAGGACGGCTACTGGATCTACGGCACCGACGCCGGCGGCGAGCCCCCCTGGGACATCGACCTCAAAGGCAAGGTCGTCCTCTGCTTCGGCGGCGAGGAGAAAGGCCTCCGCGCCCGCACCCGCCAGATCTGCGACCGCATGATCG
>DATANP010000003.1:0-4359 GCA_036266195.1 Thermoanaerobaculia bacterium
GCTGCAAGAGTGGATCGTAGACGTTATAGGTCTTCTCCTCCTGCTCGCCGATCTTCTTGAGAAAAGCCTCAAGATGTTCGTCTGTTCCGCTCGGCTTGCGCTGCGTGGCAATCCGGGTGACTTCGTAATCGCCATAGAAAATGGGGCTTGGCCCGTCTACAAGTGCAAACGCATATACGCGCGCGATCACGTTTGACCCAGGCACCAGTACGAGTTGTTCAAGTTTCGCGCCGAATAGTAGGGCGGGGAGCAGAGCGTTTTGTATGAGGGTGCTAGAAGATACTACTTGTTCCCGCTTACTTGCCTTCTCGGAGGCTACCAGGAAGGTGCTCGGGCCGCCAACAGTAGCGCCGATGGTCTTGACGACGAAGCTCATACTATACCTCCCTGATGTCGAGGGCTCTCATGACGGCCAACCTCACCCTGAAGATTCGCCGGCATTCAGCATTTCTGACAGCACCGCTCACCCCTTGCCCGAGGCCCGATACTACCCAGGTACCGACGTAGGCTTCGTCTTTACCACATCTTAGCCTTCATTCTAGATCCATTCAGCGATTGCTCCAACCTTAGAGAAAGTGTCGCATAAGCCTCTTCCTTCGACACGAGACAGCATCAGCTTACCTGACGCATCGACCTTCGGGCCCTATTCGTAAACCTCTGACTCTACGAAGAATGGGCGGTGATCATTGACACCCAACTCGTCGTCTAATCCTAAGCACCGCTTCTTAGACGGTCGGCTATGCGCCCTGCCGTACCCTGGAATCTGGGGACTTCGACGACACAAGGCCGTCGGATAACGATCCAGCAGAATGCCCGGTGTCCGGAGGTGTGCGAATCCCATCCGCACACCTCCGGCCTGATCCGCTCCCGGCAGCGGATCCCAGGCACGGGACGGCGGCGGCCTTGGACTCGGTGGCCGCCATCCCTCTCGATTGTCAATGAACATCCACTCCCACTCTCCCCTACAGGGAGAGTCTACGGGTGGCTTCACAGAATTGTCTACGGATTTTTCCATGCTAACTGGGACCAAAAAGTCCAGGATTCGGACTTTTTGGTCCCAGTTTCGACTTGGCAGAGCGGATGGACGGTTGCCTGGGCACTTTTCCGGCCAAAATGGCCGGCTCGCACAGAGAAGTGTCCCGCTTTGCCGTTGCCCACGGGATCGCAGAGCTATCCAAGGCGAGCTAACGTTATCCGAAGAGGCATTGGAGTTATCCACGGTGCCTCAAGATTGCTCACCAGGAATCCAGGTTGTTTCCGGCGACGCAACTTTATCCACGGCAAAGCAGAGCTATCCGGCGCGATTCACGGCTGTTTTGGGGTGGATAACGCTACGGGCGCGGTGAACAACCTTGAAACGCCGTGGATAGCCTTGCTTCGCGATAAGCAACCTGGCGTCGGGATGGACAGGGTTGCTCTGGCATGGATAACGCTACCTTGCGATGGATAAGGCTGCGTTGCCCTGAACAACCTTGAATTGCCGTGGATAACGTTGCGTCGCCTTGAGCAGCCTTGCGCGGTCCCTGTCCGGGGTCTACCCCAGCTCGGCCAGCCGCGTCTCCAGGTTGCTCTTGAGTCCCTGAAGCTCGCGTTCCTCGGCGCGGGCGCCCTCCACGATCTCCGGCTTGGCGTTGCGCACGAAGGCCTCGTTGGCGAGCCGCTTGCCCACGTTGGCGAGGCGGCGCTCCGCGTCCTCCAGGTCCTTGCGGAGCCGCTCGCGCTCGGCCTCGCGGTTCGCTTCGCCGAGGTCGACCGCCACCTGGAAGGCCGGGTCCACGGCCGTGACCGCGCCCGCCGGCACCGCGCCGTCCCAGGAGAGCGATTCCAGGTTCGCCATCTTGCGGATCACCGCGTCGCACGCCTTCATCTGGTCCGCGAAGGCCAGCGCGCGCACCGAAGCCGCCACCTGCGCCTTGGGCTCGATGCGCGACTCGGACCGGATGCGCCGGAGCGCCATGACCAGCCGCAGCACCGCCTCGACCCCCTCCACGTCCTCCTTCCAGGCGTCGCGGAGCTCCGTGTCCGGCCAGCCGGCCCGGATCAGCAGGCCCGGACGGCCGAGCTCCTGCCAGATGTCCTCGGTCACGAACGGGATGAACGGGTGGAACAGGCGCAGATAGATGTCGAACACGTGGAGCGTGGCCGCCCGGGTCTCGGCCAGGTTGGCCAGCTCCGGCACCTTCACGGCCTCCAGGTACTCGTCGCAGAACTCGCTCCAGAAGCTGCTGCGGATCTGCTCCGCCGCGTCGCCGAACGACCAGGCGGCCAGGCGGCCGTTCACCACGTCCACCGTTTGATGGGCGCGCGCCACCATCCAGCGGTTCACCGGGTGGCTCACCGCAGACGGATCGGCCCCGTTTTCACCGACCTGGCTTCCCTGGACGGTCTTCTCCACCAGCTTGGCCGCGTTCCACAGCTTGTTGACCAGGTGCTTGCCGGCCTCCAGGCGCTCGGTGCTCAGCCGGAAGTCGGTGCCGGCCGAGTTGCCGATCACCATCGAGATGCGCAGCGGGTCGGCGCCCATGTCGCGGATCGTGTCGAGCGGGTCGATGCTCGTCTCCGGCTTCGACTTGGTCATCTTCTCGCCGTCGCGGTCCAGGATCAGGCCGTGGAGATACACGGTCCGGAACGGCACCTGGCCGGTGGCGTAGGTGGTCATCAGCATCATCCGCGCCACCCAGAAGAAGAGGATGTCGTAGCCCGTCTCCATCACGCTCGTCGGATGGAACTTGTTGAAGTCCGGGCTGCCCGCCAGGAGCTGCGACAGGCCGATATCCTGGTTCTTCGCCAGCTCTGGGTCCACCAGGGTGCTCCAGGTCCACAACGCCGAGGAGAACCAGGTGTCGAGCGTGTCCGTGTCCTGCACCCAACCCTCACCACCCGGCCCCCGGTGCCCGACGTAGATCTCCTGCTCGCCCCGGTACCACACCGGAATGCGGTGGCCCCACCAGATCTGCCGCGAGACGCACCAGTCGTGCAGGTTGTCGATCCAGTTGAAGTAGGTCGCCTCCTGGTGCTTCGGCACGAGCTGGATGTCGCCCGACTCGACCACGTCGCGCAGCACCTGCCGGAGGCTCATCAGCTTGTCCTTCCAGCGCACGGCCGGCTTGTTCACGTCGATGAACCACTGCGCCTTGATCAGCGGCTCGATCGCCTGCTTCGAGCGGTAGCAGATCGACAGCCGCTGCGGGTAGGTCTTCACCTCGGCCAGGAGGCCCGCGGCGTCGAGGTCCGCGACGAATGCCTCGCGGCACTCCAGCACTGTCATGCCGGCGTAGGGTCCGGCGGAGGGCAGCATGCGCCCGTCCTCGCCGATCACCGGGATCAGCGGCAGGCCGTGGTCCTCGGCGATCTCGAAGTCGAGCTGGCTGTGGGCCGGCGTCACGCCGAGCGCGCCGGTGCCAAACTCGGGGTCGACCCGCTCGTCGGCCACCACCCGGATGCGGATCGTGGGCCCCTTCGGCCAGGGGACGTCGATGACCTCTCCAATGTATTTCTTCCAGCGCTCGTCGTCCGGGTGCACGGCCACCGCCGTGTCGCCCAGCTTCGTCTCGGGCCGGCTGGTGCCGACCAGGAACGGACCGTAGCGCAGCGTGTAGAACTTCGCGTTGGGCTGCTCCACGTGCTCGATCTCGTCGTCCGAGATCGTGGTCTGGAGCCCCGGGTCCCAGTTCACGATGCGGGCGCCGCGATAGATCAGGCCGTCGCGGAACATCTTGCCGAACACCTCGGCCACGCAGCGGCTGAGCTGTGCGTCCATGGTGTAGCGCTCGCGCGTCCAGTCGCAGCTCGAGCCCATGCCGCGGACCTGCGAGCGGATGGTGTCCCGCGACTTCTCCACGTACTCGGCGATGCGCCGCACCAGCTCGTCGCGTCCCAGGGTGCCGCGCGGATCGGCGATCCCCTCCTTCTGCAGGAGGCGGATCACCACGCTCTCCGTGGCGATGGCGGCGTGGTCCGTGCCCGGCACCCAGAGCGCCTCGTCGCCGGCCATGCGGTGCCAGCGGGTCATCAGGTCCTCCAGGACCAGCATGATGGCGTGGCCGAGGTGCAGCGTGCCGGTCGCGTTCGGCGGCGGCATGGAGATCGTGAACGGTTTCTTTTCGGAACGCGGGTCGGCACCGAAGGCTCCGCTCTCCTCCCAGCGCTTGTAGATCTCGGGTTCGCGCTCCCCGTGCTCGAAATGTTTCGTGAAAGCCATTACGCGACTCGCTCCTCTCTCATCCCGTAGAACCGCTCCGATTGCGGACACCGCTCGTCCGTCCAGCGGACGAGCCTCTCGAACAGATAGGGGCAGAGGGGGCCGAACGCCGGCCTCATCTCCCGGAGGGCGTGGAAGGTGGCGGCCCGGACCGCGCC
>DATANP010000004.1:0-10234 GCA_036266195.1 Thermoanaerobaculia bacterium
CATCGGCAGCCGAAGCACCCCAGGACACGCTACAGGTCAGGAGCAGGAGGAGGGCGAAGGCGAAAAAGGTTCTGCGCATCGAGAGGTCTCCTTGATGGAAAAGGAGGGTGCGGCGCGCACCCATCTCAATTCTGGGGTGCGCGCCGCTGCGCAGGACGAGCCTAGAACCTTGCGGCCCAGGTGAGGCGGTAGCTGCGGGCGGGCTGGCGGTAGTACTGCGCGTCGCCGAGCTCGCTCTCGGCCACCGGGTCGCGCTCGTCGGTCAGGTTGAAGCCGTCGACCCGCAGCTCCCAGGTTCCGAACCGGTAGCCGAGGCCGGCCGACCAGAGGTCGTAGGCCGGCGCCAGGGCCGTGTTGCGCTTGTTGAGGAAGCGCTCGCCGGTGTGGTTCCACGACGCGAAGCCAACCAGGCCGTGGTCCGGAGACCAGACCAGCTCGGCGCCGGCCAGTTCCTTGGGCGACAGCTCCAGGCGGTTGCCGTCGAGCTGAGTCGGGACGCCGTCGAAGTCCTGCACGTAATCCTTGAAGATGGCGTCGTGCCGGGAGTAGGAGCCGCGGGCGGTCAGGTCGTCCAGGATGCGATAGTCCAGCTCCAGCTCAGTGCCGCGGAAGCGCTCGTTGCCGGCGTTGACCAGGGCCGGGAGGCCGCCGATTTCCTGCGCCACCACGAGGTTCTCGAAGTCCATCTGGAAGCCGGTCAGCTCCCAGTTGAAGCGGCCGTGCCTGCCCTTCAGGCCGATCTCGTAGCTGTTGGCAGTCTCGGGCTCCAGGATCTCGGGCTCGGCCTCGGGACCGAAGTCGAGGGCCGCCGGCTTGTAGGTGTTGCGGTAGTCGGCGAAGATCCAGACGCCGTTCGCGTCCTGCTGCCAGGCGAGCCAGCTCACGCCCACCATGCCGCTGCCGCGGGTGACGGTGCGCTTGTCCGAGCCCTCTTCTTCCTCCTCCCCCTCGGGCTCCTCGCCGTTGAGCGGCTCTTCGCCGGCCTCGCGGTCCTCGGAGGTGTAGTTCAGGCGCGCGCCGGCCATGAAGTGCCACCGCGGGTGCGGGTCCCACTCGGTCTGCAGGTAGACGCCGGAGAAGTTGCGCTCGTCCTCCATGTCGAAGTGGGTCTCCGGGTCGATGGTGGAGTCAGACGGGACCGTCCTGCCGTTCAGGGGCGCGAAATACTCGAAGCTTTCGCTCTCCGCCTCGGCGCGGCCGAAGAGGTGGTCGAGGCCCGCGATCACCCGCGCGTTCGAGCTCAGGGGCATCGTCACGTGGGTGTCGAAGTAGGCGTCGTTGGTCTCGAGCTCCTGCTCGAAGCCGATGGCGTTCGGGTCGCTGTTCGAGAGGTCGGAGAGGAAGCCGCGCAGGGTGTCGCGCTTGGAGTGGGTCAGGGCCAGGGTGGTGGACCAGGCGCCGCGGGCCAGGGTCTTGTCGTAGCCCAGGGCCAGTTGGAAACGGTCCTCGTCGATGTGGGCGTCCCGCGGGTTGTAGTTGGCGTCGAGCGGGACGAGGGACGAGAGCACACGGCCCTGGCGCGGATGCGGGCTGGCCGGGTCCTGCTTGACGATCGAGCCGTCGAGGTCGAGGTGGAAGCCGCCGGTCGCGGCGCGGTAGAGGACGTGGCCGCGGTCGTAGCCGGTACGGTCGTCCTTGAAGCCCTGGCGCTCGCCGCTGGCCAGGAGCGACTGGCGGAAGCTGCCGGACGAGGGCAGGGCGAGCGACACCGAGGCGCTGCCGCTGCTGTAGTTGCCGCCCGAGACCCGGACGTTGGTGCCCTCGGCGCCGGCCTGGCGGTGCAGCACGTGGATCACGCCCACGAAGGAGGTGGCGCCGTACATCACGGGTGCGGAGCCGCGCAGGACCTCGATGCGCTCCACGTCGGTCAGGTCGAGGGTGGTGAGGGCCGGGTTGAAGGCGCCTCCCCAGGGTACCCCGTCCACCACGAGGAGGAAGGCGTCGAACTCGCGCAGGCCCCACATCTCCGGCACGGAGCCGGCCGGACCGACGTCGCCGCCGGGGGCGACGGTCACGCCGGCGATGTTGGACAGGGCGCTCGCCAGGTCGGTGGCGCCGCGGGCGCGCAGCTCGTCGCCCGAGATCACGGTGATCGAGACAGGGACGGACTCCACGTCCTCGGGGACGCGGGTGGCGGTTACCTGGATGGTCTCCTCGACCGCCGGAGTCGCATCCGGGTCGGTGGCGGGAGCCTGGGCCGAGGCCACGGTTGGAAAGGTGGCCAGGCCGAGGGCGAGAGCCCTCAGGAAGAAGGAACGACAGGTCATGACGCGGTTCTCCTGACAGAGCAGAATGAGCAGTTGTCGAAACGATGCACGGCCAGCCCCTCAAGGAAGGGGGCCGCCAGCACGACGAAGGCGCGGGATCTACCTCGCGCGGCTCATTCGTTCCTGCGCTGGTGCAGGGCCAGGAGGTCGACGACAGGGAGGGTGGCGTCGGGGAGAGCGGAGCCGGGCTCGTCACGGACGGTCGCAAGGGCGTGTTGGGCCGAGGGAGACGGCAGGAGGACGGCGCTGCCGGACTTCGTGGCTCCGGCCACGGCTTCGGATTCACCGGCATGGAGCACCATCGGCCAGGGAGGCTCCGGGTCCGCATTCATCACGGTGCCCAGGGGGATCTCCCAGTCGATCGGCGGACGCAGCTCGAGCGCGATGGGCACCGCCATCCAGACGAGCAGCGCGAGGCCGAGGATCAGCCCGGGGACACGCTTCCTCATGTATCTACCAAGAGTGCCACGTTTCGGGCAGACCGCGCCACTAGCTCCTCGCGGCTTTGATCTCGGCGACCACCGGGATGTGGTCCGAGGGGTGCTCCCCCTTGCGCTCGTCGCGGTAGAGGGACACGCCTGCGCAGCGCTGAAGCATCGGCTTGGTGCCGAGGATCAGGTCGATCCGCAGGCCGTGGTTCTTCGGGAAGGCGAGCATGCGGTAGTCCCACCAGGTGAAGAGGCCGCCTTCCTCGTGGTGCTTGCGCAGGAGGTCGAAGAACCCCCACTCCATGACGTAGGCCAGGGCCTCGTGCTCGCGGGGGTGGAAGTGGATCTTGCCGCGCCAGCGCGCGGGGTCGTGGACGTCGCGGTCGTCGGGGGCGATGTTGAAGTCGCCGAGCAGGAGGAGGGGGTCCTTGGGGGAGGCCGTGGCTTCGAGGAACTGCCGCAGGCGGACGAGCCAGTTGAGCTTGTAGATGAATTTGTCGCTCTCGGGCGACTGGCCGTTGGGCACGTAGACGTTGACGATCCGGATGCCGCCCACGGTGCCGGCGATGAGTCTCCGCTGGGCGTCGGGCTCGTCGTCGGGGAGGCCGCGGACCACGTCCTTGAGCGGTTTCTTCGAGAGGATCGCCACGCCGTTGTAGGTCTTCTGGCCGAACAGCTCGACGTGGTAGCCGAGGTCCTCGAAGGCGGAGACGGGGAAGAGGTCGTCGGTGGTCTTGATCTCCTGCATGCAGAGGACGTCGGGCAGGATGCGAGAGGTCCAGCCGAGCACCCGGTCGAGCCGGGAGCGGACGGAGTTGACGTTCCAGGTGGCGATGAACATGGCCCGGAAGCCTATCCGAAAAAAAGTCGGCCGGACCCCAAACACTCGGGAGGGGTGGCCCGTATATAAGGTTGGAGACGGCAGAGACGAACGACAGACAATCTCCTCTCCAACCTCCCTCCTCCGAAGCCCCGCCCAACCAGCGGGGTCTTTTTTTTGATCCCGTTCCCCCTCTCCCCGGCCCTCTCCCCCGTGCCGGGGGAGAGGGAGCTCACGGCGGGCCGTCTTCCGGCGGCGGACCCTCGTCCTCGAAACGCCGGTCCTCCGGAGGGAGGCGGTCGCGCAGCGGCCGGCGGCCCTGTCCTCTCCAGGGGGGAGGCTCGGGACGCTGTCCGGGGCGGGGTCCGAAGCCTCCGGCCTGCGGGCGCAGGCGGGCCACGACGCGGAGGAACTCCTCTTCCTGCTCGGGATCGAGGAGCTTGCGGCTCTCGACGATGTTGGTCGCCAGGGCCTGCTCCAGGCTCAGGAAGTCGCGGGCCGAGTCCTGGAGGAGCGCGTCGATCTTCTGCCGGTCGGGCTCCTCGGACATCAGCTCCCGGCGTACCTCGCGCTGGGTCTCGACCATGTGGAGCCGGATGCGGACGGTCTTTTCGAAGAACTGCTGCTGCTGCTCCAGGAATCGGCGCCGGGGCTCGCCTTCGAGGCCGAGGCGGTCGGCGAGGCGGCTCGCGCGTGGGTGTCCGTCCGGCTCCTGGCCCTCCATGGGACCGGCCTCCTCGCGCACCGGGGGCGGCGGCTGGCGTTCTGGACGGGTCGCGCGGCGGGTCGCCAGGGTCGCCAGGATGCCGACGTTCACCCCCACGGAGAGCAGAAGCGCGATCACAATCCACCAGCGCCTCACTGCAGGCCCTCCACCGTCTCCCAGTAGCTGCCGGCGAGACTGTCCTCGAGGCTCAGATCGTCCTGCGCCGCGGTCTCCGACTGGACCGTCTGCGTGACGGCGGGGATCTCCTCGGCAATCGGCAGTCTCCCTCCGACTCCGATCCCGATAGCGGTGCCGGCCACGAGGGCGGCGGCGGCCACGGCGCGGACCCAGACCGGGGCTCCGCGCAGGGACAGACCCTCGGCAGGACGCTCCGCTCGGGCCCGCGCCATCACTCGGCGGCTGAAGCCTGGCGGCACCGGCGAGGGCGGAGGCAGGGCGAGCCCCTCCCAGGTGTTGCGGAGCCGGCGATACTCCTCGGCCAGGGTGGGGTCGCTCTCCAGGCGGGTGCGCAGCTCGCGGGCTTGTGCCTCGGGCAGCTCGCCATGGAGAAGCCGCATCAGATCGGACTCAGTCCCGTTCATCTCTTGCCCTCACGTCTAGGAACCCGCGGGCCGCCCTTTTCCTGCGCACCTTCCCGAGGCTGGATTGCCTCGATCCTGCGCATCGCCCGGACAAGGCGGCTCTCGACCGCACCCTCCGTGATGCCAAGGACTTCGGCGATCTGCCGGTAGGATAATCCCTCGAAGCGGGCGAGGATCAGGACGGCTCTCTGGTTGTCCGGAAGGCTGGCGATGGCCTTCCGGGTGGCCTGCCAGCGCTGCCGCGCCTCCAGCGACGCGGCCGGGTCGGCGCCGGCGTCCGGCGGATCGAAGGACGGGGCGTCCTCCTCCGGCGCGGACTCGAAGCGCAGGAAGCGGACCAGCCTCCGGCGCCGCAGCTTGTTGAAACAGTGATTGATGGCGACACGGTAGAGCCAGGTGTAGACCTGGCCCTGGGGCTTGAGCTCGCCCGCCTTGCGAAAGGCCTTGAGGAAGACCTCCTGCGCGGCGTCGCGGGCCTCCTCGGCATCGCCGAGCAGGCGTTCGCAGAGGCGGAGGAGGCGCTCCTGGTGGGACTCGACCACGGACGCGAAGGCATCCGGATCTCCGGCGGCTACCCGCGCCAGCGCGTCCCAACCGGGATCCACGGCCTAGGCGGTCGCGGAGTCGGAAGGCGCGGCGGAGGGAGCACGGCGGATCTCGGCCGCTTCGTGCATCGTCTCCGGGTCGAAGTCGTAGATCAGTGACCGGACGGTGTGGCCCGGGGCGATCGAGATGCCCTCTTCGTAGCCCCACATATTGATGGTCTCCCAGGGGCAGTAGCGCGCGCAGAGCTGGCAGCCGATGCAGCGCTCCAGGTCCACCTCGACGAGCTTCATGAAGTCGCGGTGCTCGGGGCCGGGGACGATCTCGATGCAGTCCACCGGGCAGAAGGTGATGCAGGCCTCGCAGCCCGTGCAGCCGGTCTGGTCGATCACCGCCACCTGCTTCGGCGGCTTGGGACGGGGCGGCTTGTCGACTTCGATTTTTTTGGCGTACGGGAATTCGGGCATGGTGGTCTCCTGGTCCGGTCCGCGTACTTTACCAGAAGCCGCCCTGTGACAGAATCCCGGCCCAATGGGAATCAACTTCGTCGACCGCATCGCCCGCTTCGTGCACGACCCGGCGAGCGCCGTTTTTGAGGATCTGGCCCTGGAGGCGTTCGCGTTCGATTTCGAGCGCGTGGAGCCCTTCCGCCGGCTGTGCGAGGGGAGGGGGATCGCTCCCGGCAGGCTCGCGAGCTGGTCCGAGATACCGCCGGTGCCCACGGCCGCCTTCAAGAGCCTCGTCCTGGCCGCCGAGCCCGCCAAGGAGGTCTTCCGCAGCAGCGGCACGACCGGTGGAGAGGAGTCGCGGAGCGTCCACCACCACCCGTTCCCGGACCTCTACCGGCTGACGATCGACGAGTCGTTCCCGCGTTTCTGCCTTCCCCTGGGCAGCGTTCCCATGCTGTCGCTGATCCCGACCCGCGAGCAGCTCCCGGACTCCAGCCTGTCGTTCATGGTGGACCACGTGCTCGCGCGCTGGGGCGGGCCGGGGAGCGTCACGGCGTTCGGCCCGCGCGGGGTGGAGATGGCGAAGGCGCGCTCCTGGGCGGGCGCCCGGCAGCGCGAGCACAAGCCGGTCCTGGTGCTGGCCACGGCCTTCGCGCTGGCGCAGTGGCTGGAGGGCCTGGAGAGGATGGACCTCCGCTTCCGGCTGCCCCCCGGCAGCGCCGTGTTCGAGACCGGCGGCTTCAAGGGGCGGACGCAGGAGCTGACCCGAGAGGAGCTGGTGGAGAAGCTCGGCACCTGGCTCGGCGTGCCGCCGGGCTCGGTGGTGCGGGAGTACGGCATGACCGAGCTCACCAGCCAGTGCTACACCCGGGCACTGGACGAGGGAGACCCCGGTCTCTTCGTGGCGTCGCCCTGGGTGCGGGTGCGTATCCTAGACCCCGCCACCCTGGAGGAGGCGCCGGCCGGTACCCCGGGGCTGATTTCAGTTTTCGACCTCGCGAACCTGGGCTCGGCGGTGCACGTGCTCACCGAGGATGTCGGGGTAGCTGCGGGAGAAGGCTTCCGGCTGCTCGGCCGCGCCGAGGGCGCCGAGCTGCGCGGGTGCTCGCTGGTGGTGGAGGAGCTGCGGGGGTAGAGTGCCTGACGATCTCGCTCGCCTGATGGATCGGCTCCGCGCTTCCGAAGCGGGGCTACGGGCGATCCCTTCGGCCGACCTGCTCGCCGCCTGGGGCGCGACGATCGAGGCCTTCCTCGATCCCGGCTCGCCCGAGCGCCGCGCTCTCGACCCGGACCTGGCGCGGACGACCCGGCTCTCTCCCGAAGGGCTCGCCGCCGCTCTGGAAGCCGTGCTCGGCGGGGTGCGCACCGGCCCGGCCTCCGCGCTTCTGGCCGAGACTGAAACCCTGCCCCTGGGCGGCGGACCGGTGCTCGCCATCCTGGCCTCGAACCTGCCGGCGCTGGCGGTCCAGCCGCTCTGGCCGGCCCTGGCGCTGCGGCGGCCGATCCTCCTCAAATCCCCGTCCGCGGAACCCCTTTTCGTGCCGGCGTTCCTTGCGGCGCTCGTCCGGCGCGAGCCTCGGCTGGAGCCCGCCGTGGCCGCGGCGTCCTGGCCCGGCGGCGATGTCCGGCTCGAAGCTCCCGCGCTGGCCGGCGCGGACACAGTGATCGCCTACGGCGACGAGCCGGCCCTGGCCGACCTCCGCCGCCGGGCTCCGGGCAAGCTGGTGGAGTACGGGCCGAAGACCAGCCTTGCCGTGATCACTGAGCTGGACTCGGCCGAAGGCCTGGCGCGAGACGTGGCCCTGTTCGACCAGCGCGGCTGCCTCTCCATCGCCGCGGTCTATACGACCGGCGATCCCGAGGCCCTGGCGGTCCGGCTCGAAGACGCGCTCGAAAAGCTCTGGCCTCCAGGGCCGGCCGACCCCATGACTCTCTCGATGGTCCAGCAG
Source organism: Thermoanaerobaculia bacterium (assembly GCA_036266195.1). Lineage (GTDB taxonomy): Bacteria > Acidobacteriota > Thermoanaerobaculia > Multivoradales > UBA5704 > DATMER01. The sequence goes on from DATANP010000004.1 coordinate 7,765, forward strand.
ATGCGGCTCGAAGCCGAGATGCGCGGCCTGCGGCGCCCGCGTCTGCCGGTCGGGCTGGGGACCGTGCTCATCGAGCCGGAGCCCGTCTTCCGGCCGTCGCCGGGACTGCGGACCGTGCGAATCCATCCTCTGACAGACCTCGGCCGCCTGCCGGACGTCCTGTCTCCTTGGAAAGGAAGGCTGCAAGGCGCGGCCCTGGCGGGGGAGGACGCATGGCGCCTCGCTCCCGCCCTGGCCGGGTTGGGGATCTCCCGCTGCGCCGCGCCCGGCGAGCTGCAGTCGCCCGACGTGACGTGGCACAACGGCGGGATCCACCCGCTACGCGCTCTGGTTCAGCAGACCCAGGGCTCGTCGCGGTAGAGGAAGACGAGGTTGTCCTCGTCGAACTTCCGGAAGAACTCTTCCCAACTGATCAAGAGAAGGCCATCCTGCTGGCCCCGGTCCTCCGGAAACTCGATACGGAGCCCCAGAGGCTGGTCCTGATACTCCATGGCGAGAGCCGGCCGCCCTCCCCGCTCTTCCACCCAGCGACGGATCTCGTCGTGGTCTGTTGTCGACTTGTTGTCGGCCATCGGTGTCTCTCCTCTGTTGCGCACTGCTCAGCCGTTGACCACCCCTTCGGATGCAGCACCTGCCTCTCTTACTATACGGATGAGAACCCCCTCCCGGTCCAGCGGGAGAGCGCCTTCTCGCTGACATCGAGCCACTGCGTCCCAACGCGGCAGAGATCGTTCAGTTGCTCGCGATAAAGATCTTTCAAGAGATTCGAGCTTCAATGTCTCCTCCTTGATTTGTGGTTGGGCCTCTTGCCTCTCGCAGCGCGGTTGGATGGGAACTGCTCGTAGAGTTACGCTGGAGAACGGTCTTGCGGTCCTGCATCACCTCCTTTCATCCGGGCGCGATGCCGGAGTGACGAGCGAATTCGCAAGATCCGTGCCGGAGGCTTTCCGGGGGGAGGGAAGTCGGCGGTGCTGAGAAGGCAGGCCAGATCGGCACTCCGTGTCTCAACGGGCCAGCGGCCGGATGCCGGTGGCCGCGAGCATCTCGTCCTGGATCCAGTCCAGCTCCTCGCGATGTTCGCCGGGAGCGCCGGGCTCGCAGAGATAGATCTCGTGTCCGGGCCGCGCCGTGACCCGCAGGCCGGCGGAGCGGAGCATGGCCTCGACCGCGGCATGGTTGGGCGCCCACCAGTTGGTCGGGTCGGCGGCCAGGCGGTGCTCGATGAAGGCCATCTTGGGCCAGCCCGGGTCGAGCAGGATCTCGCGCTCGTCGATGTCGAGGTCCGCGGGCGGATCGTAGACCTCCTCGCCAGGCATGGTGAGCGTCTGGAAAACGAGACGGCGCCGCACCCGGCGGGCGACGATGTCGAGGCCGAGCAGCGGGTAGCGCAGGTGGTAGAGGACCCCCATGAAGAGGACGAGGTCCCAGCGTTCCTCCGACCGGGCGAGGTCGTAGACCTGCATGCGCCGGAGCTTGACCTGGTCCTCGACGCCGAACTGCCGCGCCGCCCACCGCGCCTGGTCCAGGTAGCGCTCGTCGTAGTCGATGCCGGTCACCCGCGCGCCGCGGCGGGCGAGCTCGAAGGTGTAGAAACCGGCGTTGCAGCCGATGTCGAGCGCGGTCCAGCCGCTCAGGTCCTCGGGAATCCAGGCGCGGATCTGCTCCCACTTGAACCTCGGGAAGTCGCCGAGGAAGTGATCGGGAGCGGTCTGGGTGCCATCGGGGAGATGCAGATTGTGGAACCAGGGGGCCAGGGCGGCGATCTCGTCTGTCATTGAGGGAGATTGTTAGCAAATCAAGTGCCCGTGGATAGAATGACCCCCATGAGACCGATCCCCTTCCTTCTCCTCCTGGCGCTCTCCGCCGGCCCGCTCTCCGCCGCCACCGGATCGACCCCCCGTCCCGAAGACATCCCGAAGGTCGAGCCGGTCACGCTCGGCCTGGCCGGAGAGCCGAAGCCGGACATCCTGCGCTACCTCTACATCCAGACGGCGGTGAACCCCTCGCTGTCGCCGGACGGCAGGCGCCTCGCCTTCCTCTCCGACATCACGGGCCAGCGCCAGATCTGGGTCGTCGACGCGGCCGGCGGCTGGCCGCGCCAGATCACCTTCGGCTCGGAGGGGGTGCGGGGCCATGCCTGGTCGCCCGCCGGGGACTGGATCTTCTACTCGGCCGACCGCGGCGGCAACGAGCGCGAGGCCTTCTATCTCATCTCGCCGGACGGCACCCGGGAGCGCGAGCTGCTGCCGCCGTCCGAAAGCTTCCGGCAGTTCGGCGGCTTCTCGCCGGACGGCACGAAGATCGCCTACGCGGCCACACCCGAGGGGAGCCCCACGTTCGACATCCACCTCCTCGACCTGGGCTCGGGCGAGGACCGGCTCGTCCTCAAAGGCCGCCTGGGCCTCTACGTCGCCTCCTGGAGCCCGAAGGGCACCCACCTGATCCTGCACGAGACCCGGGGAGAGGACGC
>DATANP010000005.1:0-2320 GCA_036266195.1 Thermoanaerobaculia bacterium
TAGGGAAGCTGACAGGAATAATAGTGGCCACCACCGTACCCACAGAGCGTACCTATTTTTTGTCCCGCGCAAACTCCACTGCAGGTGCCACAGGGGCCGAACGCCCTTTCACTGGGAGCCGGGTTGAGGAAAGCGAGCTCCTGTGTAGAGCAATCCGACGATCCGTCAACAGGGGTCATGATGCCGATAGCCCCCTCTTCGGCAGAGGAAGGCGGCGTGTTGGCCGAAGCGGTCGAAGCGGCGTTTGCGAGGGGTCCCGTAAGCAGCAGGAAAGCGACGGCCAGCAGTGCAGGTCTGAGCTTCATTCCAGGTCTCCTTTCTGAGTCGAGTCACGCACAGCTCTACCCAGAAAGGTGCCGGACCCGCCATGGGCGGGACAGGGCTGGGCGGCATACCGGCCAGGAAGCTCGAGGTGCCGGGAAGTCTCGTGTCCGGGGTCAGGTCTCCGTTGGTGTCCACAACCGCGGCGGTGCTCTCCCCACTTCCGAGCGCTCCCGCCTGTCCGTTTTCCGCGTGCCGGCGTCGAGGGTGACGGGGATGTCTCCATAGTTTATAATTATTTGGGCAGCGGACCGATGCTGCGGCAGGAGGCGATCCATGGGTTTCATCTTTGAGTCGTTCGCCAGTCTGATTTCCCCTGTGACTCCTGAGGAGTTCCTGGCCCGGTACTGGGAAAAGCAATACCTCCACATCGATCGGAAGAGACCGGGGCTCTACGACGAGCTCTTCGGCTTGAGGGACGTCGAACGCTGGATCCAGACGACCCGAACCGGCGACCCGGATGGGATCCTGGTGGTGCCGCCTGCCGGGTCGGAAGTTTCGCTGCAGCGTTACCGCTCAGGAGAGCTTGCCATCGACAAGGCGTACGAAGCCGTCAGCGACGGGTACTCGCTGATCCTCAACCAGCTCGAGAAGACCTGGCCACCCCTCGCTCCCCTCGTGACGATGCTGGGCGAGGTCTTCTGCGCGCGAATCGGCGTCAACGCCTATCTGACGCCTGTCGGGTCCAAGGCATTTCCGGTGCACGTCGACAACCAGGATGGCTTCATCCTCCAGGTTTATGGAGAGAAGGTATGGCAGTTGTACGAGCTCCAGCATCTCCCCGTACCCTCTCAAAGTCTCGAGTACAAGGAGGATCTGGACATTCCGCCGCTCTGGGACAACCTCGGGAAATCTCGAAAGCTGACGGAGTTGAGCCTTCGCGCGGGCGACATCCTCTACATTCCCCGCGGAATGCCGCATTGCGCTGTCGCCAGGGACGCTCCCTCTCTCCACCTGACCGTGAGCCTCAGCGCTCTGTACTGGCTGGACTTTTTCAAGGCCGCGGTCGAGCAGGCCAGCTTCGCCGTCCATGCTCTACGCCGGGCGGTGCCGCCGCGCTTTGTATCCGACCCGGGCATCCACGAAACCATGCGAAGCGAGTTCGATGCCCTGCTCGGCTCCTTCCAGGCAGAAGCTTCCTTCGAGGCCACTCTGGCTGCGGTGATGCGGCGGAGAATCCGCGTGCAAGGCTATCCCCAGGACGGCCACCTGCCCCAACTGCTCAGCCTCGGAGAGCTGACGCAGGAATCTCTCCTGGAGCGCCGCTCCGGCCTCCTGTGCATGGTGGATTGCGCCCAGGAGGGCACGTGCAGGATCCGGTTCGGCGGGGGATATGTGCAAGGTCCGGCCCGCCTTCGGCAAACTTTCGAGTTTGTCCGTGATCATCCGCGCTTCCGCGTCGCCGAGCTTCCCGGGCTCGATGCCGGCGGCCGTATCATTCTGGCCCGGCGCCTGGTGCGCCTGGGGTTGCTGCGGCCCGTCGGAGGTCAGGAGAGCGAGGTGCCGCAACAGGCGGCCCTCAGCATCGCGGAGTCCTGATTCGAGACAAGCACTCGGAATCGGATGCCGCCAGCTCTGCGAAGCTGCGCTCGAGGATTCGCATCAGGTAGATCTCGTCACTGTTCCGGAGACCCAGGCGGTTCGCGGTCATGTGGAGGTGGCTTCGTAGAATCCGATGTCGGATCGATTCCGCGGCGCCGCACAATTCCCGGCTCAGGCGGGCCGCCATTTCGAAGTCGTCGCAGCGTTGCCCTGTAGAGCAAAGCTGCTCCAACTCCCGACGGGCCGAGCTCAGGAAGGAATCGCGGCCTTGCTCGAAGATCCGGTCGGCCTTGTCTGTAATTCGTGCGGTCACGTCCGCGTTGGCTACTGACGGGACTGCTACAAGGGCCAGGAGCTCCTCGGGACACCGCGAGAAACCCAGGGAAAAGCGCCGGAGCAGCCCCATGGCGGTGCCCAGCCACTCCGCCGGCTGGTTGGCCGGAGCCTCGCTGAGAAG
>DATANP010000006.1:0-3448 GCA_036266195.1 Thermoanaerobaculia bacterium
CGAGGAGATCTTTCCGACCTGGATCGCGGGCGGCGCCGTGGTGCCCCGTGCGCCCGGCCTGTTCCCGTCCTTCGACGAGCTGCACGCCATGATCGAGCGCCACGGCATCACCGTCGCAAACCTGCCCACGGCCTACTGGCACGAGTGGGTCACCGAGCTGCTCCGCACCGGCGGACGGCCGCCGAAGCCCCTGCGCACGGTGATCGTCGGCACCGAGCAGGCCCTGCCCGAGCGGGTGGCGGAGTGGCTGGAAGTGGCGCCGGACGTGGCCTGGATCAACGGCTATGCCTCGACCGAGGCCACGGTCACGGCCCTGACCTACGAGCCGGGGCCCGCGGACACCGGCCGCCTCCGCTCGGCGCAACGCGTGCCGGTGGGCAAGCCGATCGCGAACTGCCGCGTGTACGTGCTCGACGCGGCCATGGAGCCGGTGCCGGTCGGCGTCCACGGCGATGTCTACATCGGCGGGCCGAACGTGTCGCGCGGCTATCTCGGGTGGCCCGACCGCACCGCGGCGAGCTTCCTGCCCGACCCGTTCGCGGAGGAGATGGGCTACGGCCCGGGCCAGCGCCTCTACCGCCAGGGCGACCGCGGGCGCTACCTGCCGGACGGCACGGTCGAGTGCCTCGGCCGGTCGGACTTCCAGGTCAAGATCCGCGGCTTCCGCATCGAGCCCGGCGAGATCGAAGCCGCACTCGCCCGCCATCCGGCGGTGAGGGAGTGCGTGGTGCTCGTCCATGAGGATGCGCCGGGCAGCCGGCGGCTCGTGGCGTATGCCGCCCTCGACCGGCCGGCAACTCCGGATGACCTCAGGCTCTTCCTGCGCGAGTCGCTGCCGGACCACATGGTGCCCTCGGCCTGTGTGGTGCTCGACGCGCTGCCGCTCAACGTCAACGGCAAGGTGGACCGGCGTGCGCTGGCCCGCCTCGCGCCGGCCGTGGAGACGGTCGAGACCCAGGAGACGCCGCGCAACCCGTTCGAGGAGGTGGTGGCCGCGGTGTGGGCCGAGCTGCTGCGCCGCGACCGGGTGGGGCTCCACGAGAGCTTCTTCGAGCTGGGCGGGCATTCGCTGCTCGCCGTGCAGGCCATCTCGCGGCTGCGCGAGGCGCTCGGCGTCGAGATCCCGCTGCGCACGCTGTTCGAGGAGCCCACGGTCGCCGGCTTCGCCGCCGCGGTCGAGCACGCCCGGCGGGCCGAGGACGGCATGGTGGCACCGCCGATCCTGCGCGTGCCGCGCGATCTTTCTCTCGTCTGCTCGTTCTCACAGCAGCGCCTCTGGTTCCTCGACCAGCTCCTGCCCGGCGATCCGGGCTACAACCTGCCGGTCGCGGTCCGCTTCCGCGGCCCCGTGGATCAGGGGACCCTGGGGCTCGCGCTGCGCGAAATCGTGCGCCGCCACGAGTCGTTGCGCACCACGTTCGCCGCCGCCTCCGGCGGTCAGCCGGTGCAGGTCGTGGCGCCCGCTCCACCCCCCCAAGAACCGCCTCCGGCGCTGCCCATGGTGAGCCTCGAAGCGCTGCCCGCGGAACGCCGCGAGGCCGAGGCCCTGGACCGCCTGGTGGAGGAGTCGCTGCGGCCCTTCGACCTCGCCCATGGACCTCTGCTGCGCTTCACGCTCTTCCGCCTCGCGCCGGACGACCTGGTGCTCTACTTCGCGATCCACCACATCGTCTCGGACGGCGTGTCCATCTCGGTCTTTCTGCGCGAGCTGATCACGCTTTACGGCGCCTTCTCTCAGGGGAAGACCTCGCCGCTCGGTGAGCTGCCGGTGCAGTTCGCGGACTACGCCGCCTGGCAGCGCGCCTGGCTGCAGGGCGACGTGCTCGCCAGTCAGGTCGCCTACTGGAGCCGCCAGCTCGCCGGCGCTCCGGCTGTCATCGAGCTGCCCACGGACCGGCCGCGGCCGGCGGTGCAGACCTCGCACGGCGCGCGTCACTACTTCCAGGTCCCCCCGGCCCTGGTGCGCGATCTCGTCGCGCTCGGCCGGCGCGAGCAGTGCACGCTCTTCATGGCCCTACAAGGCGTGCTCAACGCGCTGCTCGGCCGTTATTCGAACCAGGACGACGTGCTCGTCGGCTGGCCGATCGCCGGCCGCAACCGAGCGGAGCTGGAGGGGCTGATCGGCTTCCTGGCAAACATCCTCGTGCTGCGCACCGACCTGCGCGGTGAGCCGGGTTTCCGCAGGCTTCTGGCGCGGGTCCGCGAGGCCGCCCTCGGCGCGTACAGCCACCAGGAGCTGCCGTTCGAGCAGCTCGTCGAGGAGCTGCGGCCTGAGCGCCACCTGAGCCACAACCCGATCTTCCAGGTCTTCTTCGTGCTCCACCAGGCCGGCGGCGGCGCGCCCGCCCTGCCCGGCGTCGAGGTCAGCGTGCCCTCGATCGACAACAAGACCGCGCGCGGCGATCTGCTCGTCTCGCTCTCCGAGTCGAAGGACGGCTTGTCCGGTCTCGTCGAGTACAACACCGACCTGTTCGATGCCGCGACCATGGAGAGGTTCGCGGTCCATTTCATCCACCTGATGCAGGCCGTGCTGGCCGATCCGGATACCGCGATCGGCGCGCTGCCGATCCTCGGCGAGGACGAGCGCCGCCAGATCCTGGTGGAGTGGAACGAGACGGAGGCTGAGTATCCGGCCTTCTGCGTCCACCAGCTTTTCGAGGCCCAGGTGGATCACGACCCCGAGGCGATCGCTCTGGTCTTCGAGTCGGAGAGCCTGACCTACGGCGATCTCGACGCCCGCGCCAACCGGCTGGCGCACCGCCTGCGCGCCTCGGACGTCGGACCGGGATCGCTGGTCGGCGTCTGCCTGGAGCGCTCGCCGGAGATGGTGGTCGCGCTCCTCGCCGTGCTCAAGGCCGGCGGCGCCTATGTGCCGCTCGATCCCACCTATCCGGCCGACCGCATCGCCTACGTGCTGCGGGACAGCTGCGCGCGCGTGGTCCTCACCCAGCCCGAGTTGCTCTACGACCTGCCGCTGGAGGACCAGGAGGCGATCGTCGTCGAGCTGTTCGAAGAGGAGCCTGCTACGCGATTGGAACCGCTGGCGGGCCCTGACGATGTGGCATACGTGATCTATACCTCGGGATCGACCGGGCGGCCGAAGGGGGTCGAGGTGCGCCACGGCGGCGTGGCCAACTTCCTGGCCTCGATGGCGAAGGCGCCGGGCTTGGCGGTGGACGACACCCTGGTGGCCGTGACCACGATCTCGTTCGACATCGCGGGCCTGGAGCTTTACTTGCCTCTCATGGTCGGCGCCCGCGTGGTGCTGGCGAGCCGCGAGACGGCTGGCGACGGCCCACGCCTCGCGGCGCTTCTAAAGGACAGCCGCGCCACGGTGATGCAGGCGACCCCGGCCACCTGGCGCCTGCTGCTCGCGTCCGGCTGGGAGGGGAAGAGGGATCTCAAGGTGCTCTGCGGCGGCGAGGCTCTGCCGGTCGATCTCGCGGCC
>DATANP010000007.1:0-6269 GCA_036266195.1 Thermoanaerobaculia bacterium
GGATGCCCGGACCCGCGATCAGGCGGCCCGGCTCATCGCGGGACATGAGCGCGACCTCTCTCTCTTGAGCGACGCGGACGCCCTGTCGTTCTTCTCCCTGAACAGCCCGGGCTACGCCGACTGGTTCGGTCCCGAGGCGGCGCGAAGAAAGGTCGCCTGGACCCTGGCGCGGCTCCGGCCCGAGGCGCGGGAGCGTCTCGCGACCGTCCGCCTGCGGCCGGACGTGGCGGAGATGATCCGATGAAGCTGGTCGTCTTCGGGCTCACGCTCAGCTCCTCCTGGGGCAACGGCCACGCCACCCTGTGGCGGGGTCTCTGCCGCGCCCTGGCCCGCCAGGGGCACCGGGTGGTGTTCTTCGAGCGCGACGTCCCCTACTACGCCGGCCACCGGGACCTGCGCGCGCTACCGGGCACGGACCTGGTGCTCTACCCGGACTGGCGGGGCACCCTCTCCCGGGCCGGGCGCGAGGTGGAGGACGCGGACGTGGTCATGGCCACCTCCTACTGTCCGGACGGCGTGGCCGCGTGCGACCTGATCCTCGACCAGCATCGCGCGCTCACCGTGTTCTACGACCTGGACACCCCGGTCACCCTGGAGAGGCTCGACGCCGGCGAGGAGGTCCCGTACCTGCCACCGTACGGCCTGGGCGGGTTCGACCTCGTCCTCAGCTACACGGGAGGCGCGGCCCTCGACGCCCTCCGCGACCGGCTCGGCGCCGTGCGCGTGGCGCCGCTCTACGGCAGCGTGGACCCCGAGGCCCACCGCCCCTCGGCGTCTCTCCCGGAGATGCGGGCCGATCTTTCCTACATCGGCACCTATGCGGCCGACCGCCAGGAGGGGCTCGACCGGCTGTTCCTGGAGCCGGCCCGGCGCCTGCCGGACAGGCGCTTCGTGATCGCCGGCGCCCAGTACCCGCAGGACTTCCCATGGACGCCGAACCTCTTCTTCGTCCGCCACCTGCCGCCCGCCGACCACCCGGCCTTCTACGGCTCGTCGCCGCTCACCCTGAACGTCACCCGGGCGGCCATGGCGCGGATGGGCTGGTGCCCTTCCGGCCGGCTGTTCGAAGCGGCGGCCTGCGGCACGGCCTGCCTGTCCGACACGTGGGAGGGGCTCGACCAGTTCTTCGAGCCCGGCCGCGAGATCCTCCTCGCCGAAACCCCCGAGGACGCCGTCGCCGCTCTCACCCTCCCCTCCGAGGAGATCGCCCGCATCGGCCGCGCCGCGAGGGAGCGGGCGCTCGCCGAGCACACGGCCGACCACCGGGCACGGGAGCTTCTCGATCTGCTTGGAGAGGGGGCGGCGTGAGCATCTGGGGCATCGTTCCGGCCGCGGGCCTGGGCAGCCGCATCCAGCCGCTGGCCTTCTCCAAGGAGCTGCTGCCGGTCGGCAGCCGGGTGGACGGCGGGGTCGAGCGTCCGCGGGCCGTGTCCGAGTACCTGATCGACCGCATGATCCTGGCCGGCGCCGGGAGAATCTGCATGGTGATCTCGCCGGGCAAGTCCGACATCATCGAGTACTACGGCGGCGAGATCCGGGGAACCTCTCTGTGCTACGTGGTGCAGCCGCAGGCCCGCGGCCTGTGCGACGCCCTGTTCCGGGCCCTGCCGCTGCTCAGCTTTGGCGATGAGGGCGACGAGGTGCTCATCGGCCTGCCGGACACCGTCTGGTTCCCGGAGGACGGCCTCGCGCGGCTCGATCGCGACCGCCTCTCCTTCCTCCTCTTCCCCGTCGAGCGGCCCGAGCTGTTCGACGCCGTGGTGACCGACAGGGACGGCCGGGTGCTGGAGATCCAGGTCAAGCGCGAGCGCGCCGACAGCCACTGGGTCTGGGGCGCCTTCCGCATGCCCGCCCGGATCTTCCAGGATCTCCACGCCCTGTGGCGCGAGCGCGACGGAAGCGACGTCTATATCGGTACGCTGGTCAACGAGTGGCTCGCCCGCGGCGGCGAGGCCCAGGGAGTACGCGCCGGTGAATCCTATGTGGACGTGGGGACGCTCCATGGTTATCGGGAGGCCATCCAGCTCCTGGAGGCCCGACCCGTCCTGACCGAGAGGTGATCTTGATCGAAGCGCTGAAGATCTGGAACGAGCCGAACAACATGTCCCATTGGGACTTCGAGATCGATCCGGGGTGGACCACCTTCGCCCGGATGGCGAAGCTCGCCGGCGAGGCCATTGCGGCCGAGCGTCCCGGCCTGACCCGGGTCCTGGGCGGGATCTCGCCCATCGACGCCGGGTTCATGCGGAACATGAAGGACCAGGGGGTCCTGGACCACGTGGACGTGGTGGCCGTCCACGGCTTCCCCCTGGACTGGAACCACTGGCAGATCCACGAGTGGCCCGATCGGCTGGCCGAGATCCAGGCGCTCACCCACCTCCCCGTCTGGATTACCGAGGTCGGCGTCTCCACCTTCGGAGCGGAAGAGGTCCAGGAGTTCGGCTTGAAGCGCACCGCCGAGCTGCTGGTCGGCAGGGCGCCGCGCATCCACTGGTACAGCCTCTACGATCTGCCCAAGGCCTGGCCCGCCACCACCCGCCACCGCGAGGCCGAAGGCTCGTCCTATTACCGGCATTTCTACATGGGGCTGATCAAGGAGGACGGCACCCCCAAGCTGGCCTTCCGGCACTTCGCGGACTACGCGCCGGAGATGGGCCTCTGCCAATGGTTCCACTTCGAGGACCACCGGCTGGACGACGCCGTCCGCCGCATGAAGGACATCGGCGTGCGGCACGTCCGCACCGGCCTCTCCTGGGCCGACAGCTTCCGCCCCGGCGCCGACGCTTGGTTCGACCGCCAGATGAAGGCCCTCGAAGACTTCGACGTGACCCTCACCTACTGCTTCACTCCCGAGCACTGCGGCGTGCGGCCCCACCACACCAGCCCGCCGACATGCGTGGAGGAGTTCGCGGAGTTCTGCGCCCGGATGACCCGGCGGTATACCTAGTCCTCCTGGTAGTAGTCCAGCCCCAGGTGGGTGATCTGCTCCTCTCCGCGCAGGTAGCGCAGGGTGTTCTTGAGCTTCATCTGCTGGATGAACAGGTCGTGCTCCGGGTAGAGGTCCGGCCGGTGCATCGGGCTCTTGAAGTAGAACGAGAGCCACTCCTGGATGCCGTGCATGCCCGCTCGCCTCGCCAGATCCAGGAACAGGGCCAGGTCGAGCACCAGCGGCGCGGCCAGGATGCTGTCGCGGCAGAGGAAGTCGATCTTGATCTGCATCGGATAGCCGAGCCAGCCGAAGATGTCGAGGTTGTCCCACCCCTCCTTGTTGTCGCCGCGGGGCGGGTAGTAGTTGATCCTCACCTGGTGGTGGAAATCCTTGTAGAGGTCCGGGTACAGGTGGGGCTGGAGGATGTGCTCCAGCACCGAGAGCTTGCTCTGTTCCTTGGTCTTGAAGGAGCCCGGATCGTCCAGCACCTCGCCGTCCCGGTTGCCGAGGATGTTCGTCGAGAACCAGCCCGACAGGCCGATCATTCGCGCCTTCAGGCCCGGCGCGAGGATCGTCTTCATCAGGGTCTGCCCGGTCTTGAAATCCTTACCGCAGACGGGCACCCGGTTGCGCTCCGCCAGCTCCATCAGGGCCGGCACGTCGAGCGTCAGGTTCGGGGCGCCGTTCGCGAACGGGATGCCGAGCGAGAGGGCCGCATAGGCATAAACCATGCTCGACGGGATCTCCACCCCGTCGTTCTTCATGGCGTGCTCCAGCTTCGGCAGCGATTGGTGGGGCTCCTCGATCTTCATGTGGGTCTCGGTGCTGCCGCACCAGACCATCACGCACCGGTCGACCCCGTGGTCTTCCTGGAAGCCCTGGATCTCCTCGATCAGCTCCTGGGCCAGGTCCCACTTGGTGCGTGCTTCCTTGATGTGGGTGCCGTGCAGGCGCTTCACGAAGCGGGGATCGAACACGCCCTTCATGGGCTGGACGGCCTCCAGCTCGGGCCGGAGCCTCTCCAGCAGATCCTTCTCCAGGACCCCGGCCTCCAGCGCGGCCTCGTAGGCATTGTCCGGAAAGATGTCCCAGGCGCCGAAGACCAGATCGTCCAGGTCGGCCAGGGGCACGAAGTCCTTGATGTAGGGCACCCGGTTCTCGTTCCGTTTGCCCAGGCGGACCGTGCCCATCTGGGTGAGCGACCCGATGGGCTTGCCCAGACCCCGCCGCACCGCCTCGACCCCGGCGATCACCGTCGTGCTCACCGCTCCCAGACCCACCAGCAAGACACCGAGCTTGCCTTTCGGCTCCTGGATGTGTACCCCCGTCTGGCTCATGGCAACCCTCCCGAAACATCAGAAGGAATGCAACCGACATGCCATTCAGGCACGAAACTTGCCTGAAAAAGAGGGATTATGCAGGATTCACCGGTCGTCTGCGTGGACCTGAACGGCGTGCTGGACGCCTACACCGGCTGGAAGAATCCCGATCACTGGGATCCGCCGGTGCCGGGAGCCGAGGGGTTCCTGCGATCGCTGGTCGAGCACGGCTACCGCGTCGTGGTCTTCACCACCCGCTGGCAGGACGACGCCCGCGCCTGGCTGGAGGAGCATGGGCTGCTGCAATGGGTCTCGGAGGTCACCGACCGGAAACCGGCCGCCCACGTCTTCGTGGACGACCGGGCGGTCTGCTTCCGGGGGGATTTCAGGGAGACGCTGGAGCAGGTGCTGCGCTTCCGGGCGCACTGGGAATGAGACCTCACCCCCTGGCCCCCTCTCCCATCGCCCCGCCCACACCCCCGCCGGGAGAGGGGGAACGTGACTGGGGCGGTATACCCGGATCTCGGCAAACAGGTTCGGAGCGTTCCCCCTCTCCCGGGGTGCGGGGGGATGGGAGATGGGAGAGGGGGCCAGGGGGTGAGGTCTCAAGCCGCCTCGATCTCCCGCGTGCGCGGATTGCCCTGGAAGATCACGTCGTCCGGGAGCGGCTCGATTTCCCGGGTGCAGTCGATGCGGCCGGTCGAGTATTGGGCCCAGGCTTGCCGGACGTGGCCGTTGTCCTTGGCGATGCCGTCCGGATAGCGGCCCACATGGCCGTCGTCGAAGCTCTCGAAGACCAGGCGGTTGCGCAGCTTCGGCATGCGGCCTCCGGTCACGTCGCCGAAGCCGATGGTGTCCTTGATCTGCTTCGCCAGCGCCGCGCCCGCGCGGTCCGGGGCGTCCTGCGAGAGGGCGAAGAACTTCTTGCTCACGTCCGGCTTCTCGTCCGTGGTCATGAGCTGGTGGATCACGTTGGTGACCGTCTCCGTCTTCTTCTCGCCACTGCCGTCCTTCAGCTTCGTGCGGGCTCCCGGGACCCAGATCTCTCCCGCCTTCGGGCCCGACTTGATCTGTCCGAGCGAGTTCAGGGTGGTGTGAAACTCCAGCCAGTCCAGCACGAGCTGCTCGAGGTGCGCATAGTCGCTCCCCCGGCCGGCGAGACGGTTGGTCGTGATCCTCAGGCTCATGATCGCCCGCCACCAGATCGGGGCGTGGCTCAGCGTCAGCGCCTCATCCTCCTTGCCCACGCACTGATGGCCGTTCGCGACCTGGCCCTCGAAGTGCTCGATCGTGCCTTCGAGCGCCTTCTTCGCCTTGCCCGCGTTCGGGTCGACGAAGTGGTAGAGCGCGATCCGGTTCGCCCAGCGTTCGGTTTTCTGGTTCGGGGTGCCGCCCGTGTTGTCGAGGTCCGCGGCGCCCGGGTTCGGCATGGTGCCGTCGAGATGGAACTGGGCGGTATTCTCGCCCAGCACCTTGTTGAGCTGCTCTCCTGGCATGGCTTGGGGCCTCCTCTCCAAGTATAGGACGGAAGGGAGCCCCGGATTCCTCACCGGGGCCCCCTCCCCGGAGGCGCGAGTCCCCAGCCACCCAGGAGAAGTTGTCAATGAACGCGTGAGGCCCGCCTGAACCGATGCCCGCCCCGCAGAGAAGTCCGGCGATCCTCGCGGGGAACCCCCTTTCGCGCCAGTAGGCGGACGGCCAGGGTGCCTGGGCGCTGGCGGCTCTCCCTTCTTCCTGAACGAACCCCTGCCCTTCCTGAAAGAGTCGCCGAAGTCCCTGAACAGACCTGCGCGCTTCCTGTCGGAGCAGGCGGTCTTCCTGAAGCGTTCCCGGCGCCGCCTGTGCGAGTCGGTGAGGCCCCTGAATGGATCTCTGCGTCGCCTGTCCGAGTCTCTGCGTCGCCTGCTCCGGTCCGCGAGGCTCCTGTCCGGATCTGTGCGCCTCCTGCCGCGATCTTTGAGGCTCCTGATCGGATCGATGGGCTTCCTGAACCGGACCCGGAGGCTCCTGAACGCAGCGGC
>DATANP010000008.1:0-14147 GCA_036266195.1 Thermoanaerobaculia bacterium
CCAGGAGAAGTGGGTGCAGACGCTCACCGCGGCGCAGCAGCAGCTCGGCAAGGCCGCCAACCGCCAGATGACCGGCCGCGAGTCCAGGGAGAACATCCAGGGCGCGCCTCCGGGCCAGTACATCCTCGTGGGCTATGCCACGGACTTCGAGCGCAAGCCGGGCCTTCTGGAGACGGTGACGTTCATTCGAGAGGACGATACCTGGAAGGTCATCGGCTACTCCGCCAGCCCGAAGCCGGCGGCCCAGGGCGCGCAGGGACAGCAGGCGCCTCCGGCCACCGACACGCCGCAGCCGACCCCGACTCCCCCGCCGCCGGTCCGCTGATCCTCCCGGATCAGCGCTGGTTCAGCACCATCCCCGCCACCTCCCGGCCGATCGCCATCGAGGCGGTGGCACCGGGTGAAGGGGCGTTGAGGATGTGGACCGCCCTCTCGGTCTCCACGATCCGGAAGTCATCCAGCGGCGCGCCGTCGCGGTCCAGGGCCTGGGCCCGGACGCCGGCGCCCGCGCGGTGGAGATCCTCCGGGCGGATGTCCGGCACCAACCGCTGAAGGTCCCGCACGAAGGCCGGCTTCGCCAGCGAGCGCCAGACCTCATAGGCGCCGATCCTCCAGAACCGGCCCGCGAGCTTCCAGAAGCCGGGCCATGCGGCGGTGTCGAGAGAGTCCCGCACCGACACGTCCCGCCAGCGGTAGCCCTCGCGCTTCAGGGCCAGCACCGCGTTCGGCCCCGCCTCCAGGCCGCCGCCGATCATCCTCGTCAGATGGACCCCGAGGAACGGGAAGCGCGGGTCCGGCACCGGGTAGATCAGCGCCCGGACCAGGTCCCTCTTCTCCGGCACGGCCTCGTAGTACTCGCCGCGGAACGGCACGATCCGCACGTCCGGCTCCGCGCCGCAGAGCCGCGCCACCCGGTCCGACTGCAGCCCGGCGCAGTTCACCAGTCGCGAGCAGGAGACCGCCCCCTTCGCCGTCTCCACCACGAGACCACCCCCGCCGATACCGTCCCGGCGCACCCCCGTGACCCGGGCGCCCGTGACCACCTGCCCGCCCCGGGCCTCGACGCGCCGGCCGTAGCCCCGGGCTACCCCCTTGTAGTCGACGATCCCGGTCTCCGGCACGTGGAGGCCCGCGATGCCCCTGGCGTGCGGCTCGATCTCCTGGATCTCCTCGGCGCGCAGCCGGCGCAGCCCGGCGATGCCGTTGGCCCTCCCCCGCCGCTCCAGCTCGTCGAGCCGCGGCAGCTCGTCCTCCCGCGTGGCGAGCACCAGCTTGCCGCAGCGCTGCCAGGCCACCCCTTCCTCCTCGCAGAAACGGACCAGCGATCGCGAGCCCTCCACGCACAGCCGGGCCTTGAGCGAGCCGGGCTTGTAGTAGAGGCCGGAGTGGATCACCCCGCTGTTGTGCCCGCTCTGATGAGTGGCCAAGCGCTCCTCCGCCTCCAGCACCGCCACCTGGAGACCCTGCTCCGCCAGGGCCATGGCCGTTCCGAGGCCGACCAGGCCGCCGCCGACCACGGCGACGTCACACCGGATGTCCATGCTCTCTCGTCTCTCCTCGTTCAGGGGGAAAGCCGGTCGATGGTCCAGGCTCCATCCTGGATTCGATACCGGAAGCGGTCGTGGAGCCGGTTCTCGCGCCCCTGCCAGAATTCGATCTCGTCCGGCACCACGCGGTAGCCGCCCCAGTCCTCGGGGCACGGCACGGACTCGCCGAACCGCTCCTCGGCTTCGTGCACCGCCCGCTCCAGCTCCTCGCGGCCGGCGATCACCTCGCTCTGGTGCGATACCCAGGCGCCGATCCGCGCGCCCAGCGGCCGGGAACGGAAGTAGGCCTCCGACTCCTCGCGCGCGATCTTCTCGATCGGGCCCTCGACCCGCACCTGCCGGTCGAAGTCCTTCCAGTAGAACACCAGCGAAGCGCGGGGGTTCTCCTCCAGCTCCCGCCCCTTGCGGCTGCCGTAGTTGGAGTAGAACACGAACCCCCGTTCGTCACACGCCTTGAGCAGGACCACGCGCGCCGAAGGCCGGCCGGACCGGTCCGCGGTCGCCAGGACCATCGACGTGAAATCGTTCGGATAGGCCGCCCTGGCCTCGCCCAGCCACTTCAGGAACTGCTCGACGGGATCGGCGGCCAGGTCCCGCCGCCGCAGCCCCTCGCGGGCATACTCCCGCCGCACGTCCGCTACGTTCATTCCGGAGCTCTCCTTTCCGCGCGCCCCATTGTATCCGTGGATTCTTCCCGTCCCTGGCGAAAAAACTTCGTGTCCGGTTTGCGCTGCGGGAAGTTGGAGCTTTGCGGCACAAGTGTCGATCCGCGACTACTCTCCGAAAAGTCCGATCCTCTCAATCGATCAATTCCCCTGTAAGTTGGCTTGAAGACGCAACTTACGCCGAATGTTAAACATGCCCATGCCCTTGACTTACGCCTTCGTTACGCTTTAGATTATCCCTCGAAGGGGAGGAGACGAATGGTCGCCGAGCCGCTCTACAGAACACCGGAAGAACTGGAACACGAGGTGGATTTCCAGTCTGCGGTTACCGCAGGCAGCGGTCCGGTCCTGCGGCGGCTGCGCTCGGTCCTCCCCCAGGATCTCCAGCGGCACATCCGCAGCGCCCGCGAGCTCGACCGCGACCTGCGCGAGGCCCGCCACGCCGACAGCGAAGCCCTGCTGCCCACGGCCGTGCCAGCCCTCGACCGTCTCCTCGACGGCGGCCTCCCGCGCGGCCAGTTCGTGGAGCTGGTGGGCTCCCGGACCAGCGGCCGCTTCTCGACCGTGCTCGCCACCCTGGCCGCGGCCACCGGGGTGGGCGAGGCCGCGGCCCTGGTCGATCTCGGAGACGCACTCGATCCCGCCCTGGCCCAGGACCTGGGAGTCGACCTCCAGCGCCTCCTCTGGATGCGCCCCACGAACCTGAAGCAGGCCCTGGCCGCGGCGGAGATGGTGCTGGCGAGCGGCTTCCCGCTCGTGGTCCTGGACCTCGGCGCGCCGCCGGTCCGCGGCGGCCGGGGTCTTGAGGCCGCCTGGCTGCGGATCGCCCGCGCGGCCAAGGCCCACAACGCGGCTCTCCTGGTGTCGAGCCCCTACCGGGTGAGCGGCACCGCGGCCGGCATTGTCCTCAAGGCCGAACGC
Organism: Thermoanaerobaculia bacterium; assembly: GCA_036266195.1. Taxonomy (GTDB): domain Bacteria; phylum Acidobacteriota; class Thermoanaerobaculia; order Multivoradales; family UBA5704; genus DATMER01. The sequence continues at coordinate 3,134 of DATANP010000008.1, forward strand.
GCCCGCGCCTCCTGGAAGGGCGAAGGATACTCCATCCGCCTGCTGAGCGGCGCCGCTTCGCGCCTCCAGATCGAGAAGTGCCGCGGCAAGCTCCCCGGCCAGTCCGAGGAGCTCAAGCTGGGTTTGATCCCGTTCCCTCACAGTTTGTCCCTGTTCCCTCACAGTTTGACCTCATTCCCTCACCCCCCGGCCCCCTCTCCCGTGCCGGGAGAGGGGGAGAAGACCCGGCCGGTTCGGGTACAGCGGGAGCGGCTCGCGGCTGTGGCGGGTGGCTGAGCACGGGTGATCCATGCCGGGCCCGCGAATCGCCTGCCTCTACCTCCCTCTCTTCCCCCTCGCGGCCCGGCTTCGCAGCGAGCCCGAGCTGCTGCGCGAGGCCCTGGTGGTCACGGAGGGCAACGGCAACGCCGCGCGGGTGGTGGCCGGCACGAAGCTCGCCCGCGAGGCCGGGATCAAGCCCGGCCAGACCCTGCCGCAGGCGCGCGCCCTCTGCCCGAAGCTCGTGGCCCGGCCCCGCGATGAGGATTGCGAGCGCACCGCCCAGGAAGCCCTCCTGGAGGTGGCCGAATCCTTCTCCCCGCGGGTCGAGGACGCGGGCGAGGGTGTCGCCTACCTGGACGTCGAGGGCCTGGACCGCCACTTCAAGGGGGAGGCGCCGGAGCTGGACCTCGGCCGCTCGCTCCTCGCCGCCGCCGACAAGGCGGGCTTTCCGGCGCGGGTGGGAGTTGCGTCGAGCAAGCTCGCCGCCCGGGTGGCCGCGGGTCTGCCGGGCTCGCCGGTCATCGTCCCCGAAGGCGAGGAGGCGGACTTCCTCGCGCCGCTCCCCCTCTCCCGCCTCTCGCCCGAGGTGCACATCGCGGCCACCCTGGAGAGCTGGGGCGTGCGCTCGGTCGGCGACTTCGCGCGCCTGCCCAAGGAAAAGGTGTCGAGCCGTCTTGGCCGCGTCGGCCGCGAGCTGCACGCCACGGCGCGAGGCCTCGACCCACGTCCCCTGATCCCGAGAGAGCCGCCGCCGGTCTTTCACGAGGGCATGAACCTGGAGTGGCCGCTGGTCTCCCTGGAGCCCTTCCTCTTCGTGGGCCGGGCCGCGCTGGAGCGCCTCTGCGAGAGACTGGAGTCGGCCGGCCTCGCCTGCCAGCGCCTGGGCCTGGAGCTGCGCCTGGAGCCGGACGGCCACCAGACGCGCACCCTCGACCTGCCGGCGCCCACGCGCGACGTGAAGACCCTCCTGACCCTGCTCCGGCTGAACCTGGAGGAGCAGCAGCCGGGAGCGCCCGTGGCCGGGTTCACGCTCCTGGCCTGGCCCGACCGTCCGCGCGAGGCCCAGCTCTCCATGTACGGCCCGACCGCGCTCTCGCCGGACAAGCTCGCCACCACCCTGGCCCGCCTCTTCGCCCTGCTGGGACCGGACCGCGTGGGCTCGCCGCGCGCCGTGGACGGCCACCGCCCCGAGCGCTTCGCCCTGGTCGAGTACACCCCTCCGCCGCCGCCGGAGGTCCGCCGCGAGCCCCGCACCGGCCGCGGCCTCCTGGCCGTGAGAGTCCTCCGTCCGCCGCTCAACCTGGAGGTGATCGCGGTGATCTCGGACGGGCAGCCGCAGGAGGTCCGCACCCTCGTGAGCGACGAATCCGAGAAGCGCCCGCGCATCGAAGGCCACGTGAAGGTCGCCTCCGGCCCCTGGGGCCTGGAGGAAGGCTGGTGGACCGAAGACCCCGTCGGCCGCGAGTACTGGGACGTGGAGCTGGCCACAGGCGGCATCTACCGGATCTACCGCGACCGCGCCAGCGGGGAGTGGTTCGCGGATGGGATTTACGATTAGGGCATGAAAGCCCTTGCCCTTGCCGCTCTCCTGCTGACCACCTCTCCCGAAAGCACGCGCCTCAAGCAGCTCTTCGACCTCCACTGGACCACCCTTCTGCGCGAGAGCCCCGATTTCGCGATCGTGGTGGGCTCTCCGGACCTCGACGGCCGGTGGGCCGACCTTTCGCCCGAGGGCTTCGCTCGCGGCCGCCAGATCGCCCGCTCGGAGCTGGACGCCCTCTCCTCCATCAACCGCTCGCGGCTGACGCCCTCCGAGCAGGTCGACTACGACCTGCTCCGCCGCAGCCTGGAGCTCCAGATCGAAGGCGAACGGTTCGGCGACCTGGGTACGTCGCTCGGCCCCATGAGCGGCATCGACCTCGATCTCCTGGAGCTGGTGCCGTACATGCCAGCCCGCACCGTCCACGACTTCGAGGTGATCCTTACCCGCCTGCGCGGCTTTCCGAAGGCGGTGGACCAGACGATCGCCCAGCTCGGCCGCGGACTCGCCGCGGGGGTCACGCCGCCGCGGGTGACCCTGCGCGCCGTGCCCGACCGGGTGGCGAGCCTGATCGTGGACGACCCTTGGCAGAGCCCCGTCCTGGAACCGTTCAAAAAGCTTCCGGATTCGCTTCCCGCCGCGGATCGGGAACGGCTCCGGACCGAAGCCGCCCGGGTGTTCACGGAGCAGGTGATTCCGGCCGTCCGCAGGCTCCACGACTACCTCGCCGAAACCTACATCCCCGGCGCCCGCGAGACCATCGCCGTGAGCGATCTGCCGGACGGCAAGGCCCGGTACGCCTATCTTCTGCGGACCCACACCACCACCCTCCTCACACCCGAGCAGATCCACGACCTCGGCCTCTCCGAAGTCCGCCGCATCCGCGGGGAGATGGACAAGGTCATCACCAGTATTGACTCCCAGCGTGGCTTCCAGGGCAGCTTCGAGGACTTCACCCGGTTCCTGCGCACCGATCCGCGCTTCTTCTACAACCGGCCCGAAGACCTGGTCACGGGCTATCGCGACATCGCCAAGCGCATCGATCCCGAGCTGATCCGCCTCTTCGGCCACCTGCCGCGCCTCCCCTATGGCGTCAAGGCCCTGGAGGGGGACGGCGCGAAGTCGGCGCCCTCGGGTTATTACAACAGCGGGGTGATCGCGGCCGGCCTGCCGGGCTGGTTCCTGGTCAACACCTACGATCTCAAGTCGCGCCCGAAGTGGGCCATGGAAGCGCTCACCCTCCACGAAGCCGTGCCGGGCCATCACCTCCAGTACGCCATCGCCCAGGAGCAGGAAGACCTGCCCGAGTGGCGCAAGTGGGACGTCTACCCCGCCTTCGCCGAGGGCTGGGCGCTCTATGCCGAGGGTCTCGGTACCGAGCTCGGTCTCTACCAGGACCCCTACTCGAAATTCGGCCGGCTCATCAACGAGATCTGGCGCGCGAACCGCCTCGTCGTGGACACCGGAATCCATTCCAAAGGGTGGACTCGCCAGCAGGCGATCGATTATTACAAGGCCAACACCGCCAAGAGCGAACACGAGATCGAAGTCGAGGTGGACCGCATCATCGCCCAGCCCGGCTCGGTGCCGGTCTACAAGCTCGGAGAATTGAAGATCCGCGAGCTTCGCACCTACGCCGAGAAAGAGCTGGGATCGAAGTTCGACATCCGGGCCTTCCACGATCACCTGCTCGGCCACGGCCAGTTGCCGCTCGACCTGCTGGAGGCGAGCGTCAAGGCCTGGGTGGCCGGGCTCCGGAACAACACCCAATAGATCAAACCCCGGAGGGCCGTGCCGATGGGCCCGGCCCTCCGTCCTGCGTTAACGGCCCGCCAGGATGCAGGCGCTTGCCATCACGCGATTCGCCGCCGCACGGAACGCACCGTTCAGGTCGTGCTCGTTCGACTTGCCATCGGTGAAGGCCTTGATCGTCCGGAGCAGGAGCTGAAGCGCGTCGAAGGCACCCGTCGCAGTCGCCGCCGGCAGACCCTTGAGCTCTCCGGCAAGCGCCTCGAAGACTCCGCGCTGCTCCACCAGCCAGGAGGCCAGGTCCCTCAACGAGTATGGGGCTCCGCAGCCGCCGCGAATCGAGCAGAACAGCCGCCGGGCCGAGGGCAGCTCCGCGAACGTGGAGATGTCGCCGAAGGCGGCGGCCGCCACGTCGAGCGACTGGGCCAGCACCTCGTTCCAGGCTGCGACGCGGAACGTGGCGCCGAACCCCACGATCGGGCGCTCCCCCACGCTGGGGTTGACGGTGACGGTGAACGCCTTGCCTGGCGCGAGCTTGGGCGGCAAAGTACCGCGCAGCACGACCACGTAGGGCTCGCGCCGGTTGGCCAGGTCGAGATCGAGCTTGGTGACCGCGCCCGGCTTCGCGCCGGCCGGCTTGCCGCCGACCACGTCCACCACGAGATTGGTGAGCCCCTTGGCCCGCGTTGCATCGATCTCGAGCGTCAGGCGCAAGGCCTTGTCGTCGATTGGCGGCAACAGCAGAAAGAACGGCGCGCTCTCATAGATATTGCCGTCGCCGGTGTTGCTCGAGCTGACGTCCTCGATGTCGAGATTCCGCTGAGCCCAGTCGTTGTCCACATGCGCCAGATTCTCGAAGCCCCACCAGTCGAGGCCGCTCTGATCCCCTTCCTGCTCGGCGTCGCTGCGGACCACGGCGAAGACGCAGGAATGGTTGGGCGTTCCCGCCGGCACCATCCATGGAAGCGCGACGTCCACGGGTAGCCCTACGCCCAGCGTTGCCGGTACGGCGACCTGGCCGAGCGCCGTGAGGTTGGCGGCCCCGCCGCCCGAGCCCGGCGTCTTGAGGAAGAACTTCACGACGGCGTTGCGCACCAGCAGGTTGTTGCGCTGCTCCACGCGGGCGAACAGGAAATTGGTGTGGGCTGTCATATCCGCGTTGAACCGCGCCGGGTTCTGGTGCTCGGGCCCGAAGACCGGATCGAACGTGCCGGGCGTGTTCGTCTGCCGGTTCCAGACGAAGGAATTCGAGTAGGAATGAATGCCCGCCGGCGGCGTGCCGGAAGGCTCCAACCCGGTGTCGGTCGGGAAATCGCGGATGAAATGATCCCCGATGTCGTGGGACAGGCAGCAGAGGTCCGCCAAGGTCTGTAGCACCGGGTTGGCGATGTTCGTACACATGAAGTGCGTGACAAAGGCGACGCCGGGATTGTTCGCTCCGCCCGTCGGAGTCATGACGGTGTTGGCGTCCGAATTGGAGCCCACTCCCGGGTGGAGCAGTCCGAGCACATGCCCCAGCTCATGGGACACCAGCACCGGATTGCCCGCGTTCGGCTCGGCGATCACCGGCTTGCACGAGGCGAGGCCGATGCCGCCGGCCTGGCCGCCGCCCTGTGCCGGAAGAGAATTCTGAACGAAGAACACCTCGATGATGTTCGGATCGGGATCCGTGAAAGAAGCACGGATCAGGTTCAAATCCGATGAGGTCTTCAAGGTCGCATCCGTGAGGATCGTCATCGGATTGATCTGGATTTCGATGCAGCCCTTTCCCCAGACCGTCTGAGCCATGCCCAGTTGCGCCGCCGCCGTCGAGCCGCTGGGGCTGGGGTCCGCGGCATTGGTGCGGAAGCCGACCGGTTGCACGGTCAACCGCCTCTTGTTCACCTGAATGCAGATGTTGTCGTCGGCGTTCGAATCCTCGTTCGTGCCGGGCTTGCGATCCCGGTAATTCGCCCGCGATGCGGGAATCGGCAGCAACGTCGCCTTCCCGAGATCGATCACGATGGACTGGATCTCTCCAAGGTCGCCGGCCGCGCAGGCAACCTGGATGCGCGCCTCGGCCAGCACCGCGGTCCTGCCGCGCACGACCAGCTTCCCTTCGATCACGGCGCCGCAGGGCTCGGTCGCCGGAATGTAATAGCAGGTGGCGGCGGTGTTCTTCTGGTGCGCCGCGTCGAGGCTCTCGTAGTTGATCGTGCCGTCGAGCTCGATGCGCAACGACGAATCCGCCGGCTTGAAGATACCCGTTCCACGGGTGCCGACGACCGTGATGACCCCGGTCTTTCCGGATCTCGCGCGGACCGAGGCCGCCGCGATGCCGAACCGCTTCAGGCTCACCCCTTTGCGGGTCTCGTGGTCGCCAAAGATTTCCAGAATGGCCTCGCCGCGCACGCGGCTCTCCTGCTCGCCGGCCGTCGTGCCGATCCTCGCCGTGGTGTCCCACTGCAACAGGTACTGCGTTCCCTCGGACGGGTCCAACTTCCTGTTCATCGCCGATTCTCCTTACGCAACGATAGTGTGGCGCCGCCGAGAGTCCTTTGTTACAGACTCAGGCGCGGGCCACCTTCTTACGAAGGAGAAGACGCTGGCTTCCGGCTGTTCCCTCGGAGGAGCGGCGCGGAAGATTCAGGACTCGGCTAGCCAGGCGCGGATCCGCTTCAGTCCATCTCGAATGCTCTGGATTTCGTGCCGCGCATCGTTGCCGTCGAGGACATCCTGCCATCGTGCTGCGGCTGTGCGTCCCCGGATCTCGACCAGAAGCCCCGCGGGAGCGTGATGCTCCTGCAACAGGTCGTCAGGGATGGATTCCAGCCAGCGGCGGACCGTGGGCGACTCAAGACCGCCGTCATGAACCAGTTGCTCGATGCATTGGCTGATTGCCGCGTCGAAGGACTCGATCTGCTGGCCCGCGAAGGCGAGCTCTTCGAAGAACCGGCGCAAAGGGAATCGGACGGCTGGCAGGAAGGGAGCGTCCTCCAGCAGGATTCGATTGCCGGAAAGCAGAGAGAGTATCGTGTTGCACTCTTCCCACGCCCAGACGAATATCCTTTCCTTGCCCGCGAGAAGATCGGGCGCGGACTCGAACCAGGGCCAGAGGTTTTCCGCTGTGGCCGCAGAGTTCCAGGGTTTTCCATCCGAATCGATGGAAAGACCGGACTCCCACGCGCCATAGGGATCGAGAAAACAGAAGCGGAGCCAGAGCATGGGATCGGCGGCAAACGCCGAAGAGTCGATGCGCCCGTGCTCCGGATGCCAGAAGCTGAACCTGATTCTCGGCTCAGTGGTCGGCAGGAGGAGGTCTTCAGTCACGATAGTGTGGCCCCGCCGAAAGTCCGTTGTTACAGGCTGCGGCGCAGACTTGTCCAGGGATCATCACGAGGACAGTGATACCACAGCGCCGGTGCGGACCGGGTGCGCTCACCCGGCCCGCCGGCTTGGAGAGCTCGGTCTCAGTCGTCGCGGCCGCCGCCGCCCGGATCTTCCGAGATGTCGTCGTTGAAGATGCGCCCCAGGCCCTCAGTATCCCCGATAGTTGCCCCGGCGGCATTCGAGAGATCCACGAAGAACACCTCGATGTCTTCCACCGTGGTGTCGCCGGTCACCTGGACGGTGACCGGCTTCGTCACCTCCCCTGGTGCGAAAGTGAGGCTTCCGGAGGCGGCCACGTAGTCGCTCCCTGCCTGTGCGGTGCCGTTGCGGGTGCTGAAGCTCACCGTCACAGTTCCAGTGCTCGGCGCCGACAGGGAAACTTCGAAGACGAACGGCGTGCTGCCCGAGTTTCCTTCCGGCTGCTCCACGTTGGAGATCCCGATAAGCGGCCCCCCGCCGCCAGAACCACCTCCCCCGGTGACCTCGCTGAGCGTCTTGCAGACGGGGTCGCCGGTGGCGTCGAAGCCGACCAGGAAGCGGCCGGGAGGACAGGCGAGACCCGCCTGGTCCGGGAGGCGCTCGAACCGGAAGCGCAGGCCCACCACCCGCAGGTCGCCCTTGGGCGAAGCCTGGAAGTTGAGCGACACGACATCGTCCCCCGCCGCCAGCGCCGGGAAGAGAGACGAGGCGTCGAGAGCCGTAAGCTCGTCCGCCTCCAGGGTGGCGGGCAGGCCGGTGGCGTCGGCGCTGAAGGCATCCGCGGATTCACCGTCCTTGGAGACCGACAGGTGCAAGTCGTAGGTGATGTGCCGGTCCTGCTTGCCGATCACCATCACCTGCGCGCCCACGAAGCGGTCCAGGGAGTCGGGCACGGCGAAGCTGAAGTGGGCCTCGCCGGCCGGAGTGAGCCCCCAGTCCCCCACCGCTACATCGCCCTTCTCACTCGGGGCGATCCAGATCTCGTCGGCGGCGGCGGGCATGGCAAGAGCGGCGGCGAGGGCGAGGAAGATGGCTCCTGTCACCAGACATCGCTTGCGCATGGCGGGTTCCTCCATTTCCAGTTCAGTGAAAATGCGGCTGACCACAGAGTGTCACCATGCTAGGCCTGCGATGAGCGGCTGTCAAAGAAAGCCATATCCATGTAAGCATTCCGCCCTATCCACCGGCGAAACGGAATCACAGCGTCTTCTGCATTCGAACGAGAGGCACAGCCACCCCGCCGCGGTCGTCTTCCAGTCGTTCGATCGGTGCGTAACCGCAGGCCCGGTACAGCGGCTTGGGGTGGGCCGTTTGATTCTCGCGCTGTGCGAGGCAGCGGCCAGGGCCGAGGGTTTCAGTCGGGTCGAGCTCGCTGGGCGGCCGCCGGAGACGGCTGGGGCTCAGGCAGCTTCTTACCGAGGCAGAAATCCTGCAGATCCTTGGGATCCACGTCCGAGGGCGGAGCGCTGAAGCGGCTCGGCGACAGGTTTTCCCAACCGCGGGTCGTCCTGAGGAAAGCTCTCGCCTTCTCGAGGCCGATCTCGACTTCGGATTTCTGTCCGTCGCGCATGGGCATGGCCGCGCACCAGTCCCAGCCACGTTTGATGTCCCGCTTCTGATACTCCGTCAAGTGCCAGGAGAGGGGCGCGTCGTAGACCAGGGGAAAGAGCACCGTCTCGACTTCGAAGCCTCGATTCCTGGCCACCTCCTTCAGCAACTGCAGATCCAGATCGTTGCGCGGCGTCTGGCCCGAATTCCAGACGTTCAGGAGCGTCAGGACAGGACCGGCGGTGCCAAAGGCCCATCCTGCCCGGCGCTTGGCCTCCTTGGCCTCCCTGGAGTCGGAGGCCCGGATCTCGACAATGAGGATTTTTCGTGGCGGCGATAACGCGCCGGGCTCCGCAGGCCCGGGTGCCGGCGGCTGCTGGTCCGCCTCCGGTTCCGTTTTCTTTCCATAGAGCTTGAGGACCCACTGCAACCCATCGATGAGCGTAACGACGCCGTAGTTGTCGTAGTAGCCCCCGTCAGCGACGTGATAGGGATTCGGCACGTCGTCGCTGTCCTTGAAACGAGGGCGGGTGATGGGGCTGACGAAGGGAAATGTGGCCGACAAGCGCGCAGCCGTCGTCACAGGGAGGTCTTTCTCCTTGTAAAGCTGGGTGAATGTGCGGGCGTCAACACAGTCTTCCAAGCCCGATTCGTCCGAGATGCAGCGGCCGGGCAAGGGGTTGAGCTTTAGAGGAGAGAGCACGAGACGCTCGCCAGTCTCGGCAATGGTGGCATTGAAGAGCGCGGCCGGGCGCCAGCCGGCGCGCACTCCGGCTCTCCAGGTCCTGAGGGTCGGCACGCCGCCCGTCTCGTCGGGCCCCAAGGTACGCCTCCAGACCTGCTCCATCGCCCAAGCGCGATCGAAAAATGGACGACAGGGATTCTGCAAAGAAAACCCGCGCCAGAAGTCCGGATAGGCGAGGCCCCAGGCCGTAGCCGCGAGCGACGAGGTCCCGGCATTGTCGATGACCTGATCGAGGGACTTCCCATCCGGAGGCCGGCCATCTCTGAAGGCATCGATGTAGTACATGGCCCCGACGCTTCCCCCGGAGACCGTGCTCAGGCCGTAAATCGACTCGGAAAATTCAGATCCGAATTCGCGCTGGAGCTCGGCGAGGACCTTGGCCGTCCATAGTGACGCCGTGATGCCGCCTCCGCTCGATGCCACTGCGACCAGGACCGGCTCGCGATCCGGGTGGCGAGCATTCCAGAGCTTCCGGCGCGCGGAAAAAAAATTCATCACGTCTTTGCCGGCATACTTATTAGCCTGATTCTCGGAAATCACCGGCTGCGGAGCCTTCGTGCTCTCCTGGGGGGCGGTTTCCTCAGGGGACGCCTCGTTGAGGATGTAGTAGTGATCGATGTCACTGATGAAGTACAGAAGAAACGTGAAGCCCGCGAGGAAGGCCAGGAGCGGCACCCGGAAGCGGTCGAAGAAGAACGCCAGGCAAGGCAGGATCCATCCGAGAAGGATGAGCATGAACAGCACGTTGGCGAGGGCGGGCGGCTCGACGCGGAGGCCGCCGTTCGGATGAAGCAGAAAGTAGCAGGTGGCATAGACGAGGAACGTGATGGCGGCGAAGCTCGCCACGAGGGCGAGGCCCGGCCGGAGGTTGGCGTTGGAATCGAGGTAGCCTGCGTGTACGTCCTTGCTTTGAGCTGCAAGCCTCTGCTCGATTCTCTCACGCCGCTCCGAGGCCCAGGAGATCCGGGTGTCGCTCACCTTGTTGATCAACGCCCGGGGAAAAGGCAGGGGCAGCAGGTCCCACTCCGCCGCGGCCGAATCGGGAGGAGCGAGATAGCGGCCGAGCAGATAGGCGGCATAGAACAGGATCAGGGCGGCGGCCAACCCCAGGAACGCCATCAGCAAGGGCAACCCGATACCAGCCGGAGCGCCGTCGTCCGGGTTTGCGGACTCGGGGGAATGCATCACCACCGCATACACCGTGGGCAGTGCCAGCAGTGCGGCAAGGGCGAGTTGGAGGAAAGAACCCCGTGGGCTGGGCTGTCGATGGACGCCGTCGGGGTTCCAGGGCACGCGGAAGCGCGCCGGTGCTCCCCCGGCCGTGATGCGCGCGGTGAGCAGAACCACCCAGGAGGCCAGGAAGGCGAGCAGCGTAATGAGGAAGACGCCTCCGGCGCTGGTCACGAAAAGGTTGCCGAAGAGCGCTTTCAGCGGCCCCAGGCCGGCGAACGGCAGAGCGAGGAGCAGGAGCCCGATGACCAGGGAGAAGCGACAGAAGAAGAGATACTGGAGGATGGGTCGCCGCTGCTGGTAGAGCCCCAGGCCGACGAGCAGGGCGAGGACGAAGAGGACACCGATCCGCTCGCCCCGCTCCATCCGAGAGTAGATACTGGAGGCCGCGAGCACACTGCCGACAAGGGCGATCCAGAAGGTGGCCAGCGACATCCGCCGGCGGTAGATCGAGAGCAGTGTCGCCAGGCACACCAGGACTACAAGGCCGGTGCGCGGGTAGCCGTGCTCGGTTGTCTCGGTCAGCGCGGTCTGAAACACCGGCAGGGCGAAGAACGAAAGAATTGGAGCCGCCATGGAGAACCTCCCAGGAA
>DATANP010000009.1:0-3612 GCA_036266195.1 Thermoanaerobaculia bacterium
TCCCCAGCCCTCTCCCCCGTTCCGGGGGAGAGGGAGCCGGGACCAGTCATCAGAAGACCCACCTCAGGCCGAGCTGAATCTCGCGGCCGGGCAGCGTCGCCCGGTAGTGGCCGAAGTTCGAGTTGCGAACGAACGGCAGCGCCTTGTTGGCCAGCGTCGGACCGGAGAGGAACTCCGCCGCGTCGATGGAGTTGACGTCGTAGTTGGTGTTGTTGAGGACGTTGAAGCCCTCCACGATCAGGTCGAGCCGCTGGTCGCCCAGGATGGTGAAACCCTTGGTGAGACGCAGGTTGAGCTGGCGGAAGACCGGGCCGTCCTCGGAGTTGCGCTCCACGCCGGTCGGGCGGTCCGAGTTCTTGCCGTCGCCATTGAAGTCGTAGCCCAGGCGGTGGTTCCACGGCTGGCCCGAGCCGTACTCGTAGATCGGAGCCACGGTCACTTCCCACGGCAGATGGAAGATGCCGGTCGCCACGATGTGGTAGTCCTCGGAGGCTCGGCTGCGGCCGTACTCCGCGTCGATGTTCGCCGGATCGTTCGGATAGCCGAACGGGAACTCGGGGCTGAAGTCGTCCGAAATGTTTTTCTTGTCAGCCGACGTGACCGAGAGGGTGACCAGATCGTTCTGCCGCAGCGTGCCGTTCAGACGGAGGATCAGGGCCTTGTACTCCGACCGGCCGTCGTTGGTGTACATGTTGACCTGGTTGTACGCCTTGTTCGGGCGCACCGGGTTCGAGTTGCCGCCGAAGTTCACGTCGCGGATGACGATCTCGTTGTCGCCCTCGGCCCAGACGCCCTCGGCGTCGAGGAAGAGACGCGGGGTGAACGAGTGGGTCCAGCCGAGGCTGGCCTGCGTCGATTCGGGCGTCTCCAGGTCGGGAGAGAGCAGCGTGATGTCGGGGTTGAGGAGGATGCCGGTCGCCCTGGGGTTTTTCGGGTCGAGGACGAACGGCGGGGTGTTCAGGCCGAACAGGGCGCCGTTGAGGCGCGTCCGCAGGATGCGGCCGCCGTTGACGCCGTTCTGCTGCAACTCGGTGAACGCCGGGACGAGCAGGAACCGGCCGTTGAACAGGCCGATGCCGCCGCGGATCACGTCGGTGCCGTTCTTCGAGGGATCCCACGAGAACGACAGTCGGGGCTGGAAGTCGTTCGTGTCCTTCTCCCGCGCCTTGGGCACGAGCGGATGGGTGAAGCCGGGATTGTTGCCGCCGTCGTCGAGGTCGTAGCGCAGACCGGCGATGATCGAAAGGTCCGAACGCGGGCGCCACTCGTCCTGGACGAACACGGAATAGCGCTTCGAGGTGAGCGAAACGTCGGCCGAGCCTTCGCCGTAGGCATAGGCCAGCGGGACGGCGCGGGTGTCGGTCAGGTAGAGGAACAGACCTTCCTGATAGGTGGTGATGCGCGAGCGGTCATCGGCGTAGAGGAAGGAGGCGCCGAGCTTGAGGTCGTGGCTGCCGCCCTTGCCCTGAATGGTGTGGTGATAGGTATCGCGCAGCTCGTACATGTCGCCCTCGCCGAGCAGGTCGCCGAGGATGTTCGAGCCGGTCTGGAGCGTGTTGCCCGAGGAGAACCACTCGGAGACGGTGTCGGAGTTGGTAGGCTCGAAATACTTGCGCGTGCCGGCCTGGAGGCGCAGCTCGTTCAGGCCCGCGCTGCCGAGGACGTTCAGATCCTCGAGCGTCAGGTTCCAGTTGTCCCGCTGCAACTCCTGGCCCGCATCGATCGAAACCACGCCGCCGACGCGGAAGTTGTCCTCGCGGTACTTCTCATAGGCCAAGTTGGCCGAGACCGTGTGATTGTCGCTCAAATTGTGATCGAGCTTGGCGAAGCCGAGCGTCTGGTCGAACGGGTGCTCGACGTCCTTGGCCTGGCCGGCAAAGGTGCCGCCGGGCCGGAAGAACGCAATGTTGTCCTCGTTGACCTCCTCGAACGAAACGAAATAATGGGTGCGATCCTGGGCGATGGGGCCGCCGAAGGTAAAACCGTACTGATCGCGCTTGTAGTCGACCCCTTCGCGCTCCAGCTTGCTCGCCTCGCGCAGGTCGTCAGCGCGGTAGAAGCCGAAAACCGAGCCGGCGACGCGGTTCGTGCCGCCGCGGGTCACGATCGAAAGCGCGCCGCCCGCAGTGCCGCCCACCTCGGTGTCGTAGCGGCTGTTGATCACGCGGAACTCGCCGATGGCATCCTGGCTGAAACGGATCTTCGAAAGGCCGAGCGCCGGATCGGTGAAGTCCACGCCGTTGACCAGGATGGTAGACTGGCTGGCGTTGCCACCGGCGCCGATCACCGGTCCGCCACCGATGAAGCGGAAGCCGCCGCGCTCGCGCTCCACGCCCGGGGCGATGAAGGCGAGGCGCTGGAAATCGCGGTCGGGCACGGGCAGCGATTCGATCTGCTCCGGCACGATGTTGGTCGAGCTGTCCGTCTTGTAGACGTCCACGAGCGGAACGGTGGAGCTGACGGTGATCGATTCGGCCACGGCCGCGCTCAGCTCGGCGCGGACCTGGACGGTCTGGCCGACGCGCAGGACGACGCCCTCCTGGCTGGCCGGCGAAAAGCCTTCGAGCTCGAAGGTGGCCGTGTAGGTGCCGGGCGGCAGGGCGGCGAGGCTGGCATCGCCGGCTTCGCCCGTGACGGACACCCGCTTGAGGCCGGTGTCCACATTTTCCAGCGTGACCGTGACGCCGGGCAGAGCGCCGCCGTCGGTATCCGAGACATGGGCTTCGACGCTCGCGGTGCTCACCTGGGCCATCCCAGGAACCGCGAGCAGAAGCAGGAGCGCGAAGGCGGCCGCGAAACGTCGCAGGCTACGCGTCCGGACGTCGTGTTGCATCGACATGTTCATTCCCTCCTCGCGTCGAAAGACGCGGGTCCGTTTCAAGATCAGCAGCCTCGGCGTCCATCCGCGGGAGCAGGCCGAAGCGAAGAACCTTCGCGAACTCGTTCACCGCCTGCTTCGGCTCCAGACCCATGTGCATGGGCACGCCGAAGCACTTCTCCACGGTGAAGTAATAGAAGAACCAGCGGGTGGCGAGCATGACTCCGACGAGCGGGTCCACGCCCTCGGCGACCTCGCCGCGGCGCTTCATCTCGGCGATGCGGTCGGAGTAGGCGGACCGGAAGCGGTCGGCCATCTGCTGGTAGAACGCCCGGATGTGCTTGCCCTTGAACTCGATGACGTCGATGTAGATGAGCAGGATGCTCTGGGCGTTCTCGGTCACCACCTGCTCGATCGCGGCGGCCATCTCCTCCAGGTCTTCGGGGAACCGGGCGGCGGCGAAGATCCGGTTGAGCGGCAGGTCGGGGTCGAGGAGCACGTCCCAGTACCGGTCGATGAGCCGCTGGAAGATGCGCTCCTTGTTCCCGAAGTGGTGGTAGAGGTTGCCCACCGAGAGCCCGGCCCGCCGGGCGAGCTGGCGCATGGAGGTGGCGCGGAAACCCTGCCGGGAGAACAGGGACAGCGCTGCCTTGAGCACCTTCTGCGTGGATGCCTCGGACTTGGAAGCCTGGGTGCGTCGTCTCGCCATGCCGGTCCTCCTCTCGTTCACGGTTCATCCCGCTGGCGCGAGACTGAACGAGCGTTCGGTATTTTTGAGGATGTTAAGCGCCCGC
>DATANP010000010.1:0-31437 GCA_036266195.1 Thermoanaerobaculia bacterium
GAAACTTCCCGTGAACCGCAGGAAACTTCTGCGAGCCACAGGAATCTTCTGTGAGCCGCAGGAACTTTTCTGGGAGCCGCTGGAAACTTCCGTAAGCCGCAGGAACTTTTCTGTGAGTCGCTGGAACCTTTCCGTGAGCCGCTGGAACCTTCTGTGGGCCGCCGTAAATTTCCGTGGGCCGCTGGAACCTTCCGTGAGCCAACGGAACCTTCTGGGAGCCGCTGGAACCTTCTGTGCGGTAATGTAACGTTCTATGCCAAAGACGATCTGAAGCCCTATGTCTCCGGCAGGGTCAAACGAGTCTCTGCAGCCCAGCCCTGATCGCGCCCACGGTTCGCGTCGAAGAAGGAACGATTCACCCCAGGGAGAAACGCGTCGAATCAAGGCGCCTTGTCACGCTTGACGTGCGATCCTCAGGCTCGCCGGCCTCTTTCTTCGAGATCACCGTCCGCAACATCGCATCGTAGCGGGCCGCCTGGCATCGCCAGTCCCAGGATTCGACGACGGCTGCGCGGGCGGCCTGTCCGAGGCGGTCTCGCAACCCGGGCTCGTCGCGTAGCAGCCTGAGCTTTTCGGCAATGTCGGCGACATCCCGTTCGATGAAGAAGCCGTTCTGACCGTCCTGGATGAGCTCGGGCATGTTGCCGACCCGCGTCGTGATCACGGGCAGGCCGCAAGCGGCTGCCTCGAGACAGGGGTTGGGCGTCCCCTCGCTACGGCTCGCGCAGACGTAGACGTCGAGCGAGTGATAGAAATCGAGCATCTCCTCGTGGCTGCGCCACTTCTCCTCGCGGACGGCCAGGCGCAGCTCCACGCCTCCCACCGCCTCGACAGCGGGAGCGATGAATTCATGGACTCCCCGGTGCTCCGCCGTATGGTTGGCGAGGCTCCCGGCCCAGCCGACCCGCAAGGGGCGCACAGGCTCCTTTGATGCCGCGGCCGGCCGGAAAAATCCGGTGTCGACGCCATTGGGCGTGTAGTACACCGGCCGGGTGAGCAACGGTCTGACCTCGTCGAGCAGCAGCCGGCTGTTCACGAACACGGCACGCGCCAGCTCCGCGAGCGTGGCGAGCCCCGGCGCACGCCAGGCGCCGGCAAGCTCATTGTGACTGCAGACGCCGATGACCAGACGGTCGCCGAGACGACCCAGGACCTCCCTCAGGTGGGGCAGCCGCTCGATCTGAAGCCAGTAGTAGAGGAGCACGCAGTCGGCGCGCTCGAGGTCGTCGGCGGAGACCTCGGCCTGGTAGCGCTTCGTGATCTCGTACGAGCCGCCGAGCGCCCTCGCCAGCGCGTCGGTCTTGCGGTCGTGCGCCCAGTGCGGGCGATCGACCACACAGAGGACGACCGGACGCCGAGGAAGGCTCAGCGATCGCTCCAGACCAGGCAGTGCGTCGTGCGCGGCGCCGAGGGATCGAGATCGTCGTCGGTGTGAGTGGTCCGCAGCTCGGCCTGGGATGGCAGCCGTATGGCATCGGCAGTCAGAGTGGCGCGCCAGCCGTGCCAGTGGTCCCGAAGCTCTTCGGGATCGTAGGTTTTCGCTACGTACTTGCGGGCCGCATGCTCAGGGCTGAGGAAGAGGTAATGGCATAGCCGAAAGCGATGAGGGTAGAGGTTCCAGCCTGGGAAGCGGACCACATGTCCACCCGAGGTGGCGAGATCGACGGGATGGGCCTGCCGCTTCCAGGCACGCACGAGGTGCAGGGGTTTCGGGGCGAACGGGTAGTACCAGCGCATGGTGCGGCGGAAGTCCGGATGATCGTGGTGGGGCGCCTCGCGCGTCGGCACGAAGGTGAATTCCGAGAGCTCCACGACGTTGTAGCCGCTCGCGTCGGCCTCGGCCAGACCCTCGGCGAGCGTCTGGTCCGACCGTGGCGCCAGCGGTCTTTCATCGGCATCGAGATGCAGGAACCAGTCAGCCTCCAGCTCGGACGCGAGCTCCTCCTTGCGGCGTAGGATGTGGCGCCAGCGATAGATGCCGTCGCGAGGGATCTCCTCGATACCGCGCAGCCCGGCCCCGAGATAGCGCTTGGCGATGGCGACGGTGCCGTCGGTCGACTGGTTGTCACAGAGGTAGGCCTCGACGCCCTGGGCGAAGAGATGCTCCAGGCAGCCGCCGATGAACCGCTCCTCGTTGTAGGTGGCAAGGATCGCAAGGGCCCGCATGCCGCGAAGCATAATCTACTGTGGGTGCCCGTAGCCCAGAAGGAACTGGCCGACCAGGGCGGCCAGCGCGACGAGCATGAGGTACGTGGTCTTGACGGCGATGTCGGACTCGCGCAGGGTTGCAGCGCGAAGCTCTTCCAGGTCCCGCCGGAGAGCCCGGTCCGAGTCCTCGGTCTGCCGCGCCAGGGCGTTGAGGGCCTCGCCGAGATTGGAGATGACGAGGGCCTCCTGCGGACGAAAGGCTTCGAGAGCGCCCTCGCTGGCTTCGAGCCGGCGCAGCACCGTGTCGGGAAGGGGCTGCGTGTTCGGACGGGCCGCGTTGCTCTCCTTGCGCAGCTCCTGGCGCAGCTCCGCGAGGATCTCGGCGCGCAGCCGGGCGCGGGACGCGGCGAGCGCGTCGTCCAGGCGGGCGGCGGCCAGTTTCGCCTCTTCCTGCCGCGCTCTCCGCTCGAAAACCTGGAGGTAGAGCGCGGTCACCGTGGCGGCCAGGGCCACGACCATCAAAACCGTCCTCCAAACAGGCCGTCTTGCCATGGAAGCTTCTCCCCCCTGTGGGCTACGGTGCGGGCGGCGGGCCACCCTGGCCTGCCCGGCGGATCGCTTCGACGATGTGTCGAATGTCGTAACCGATGACAATGCCCGAGTTGGCCCTCGTGTAGAGGTCGTTGTAGGCCGGAGCCCGGGGATCGTCCAGATTCTTCCTCTTGAGCACCGGCAGTGCCTCGTTGCGGTAGCCCCTCACGACTCCGGCGACGCGGAACCGGCCGCTCCCGGAGTGCCAGAAGACGATGGGCCCTCCGGAGAAGCCCGGGTTGTTCTGGCCGTCGAGGTACAGGATGCCCGCTTCCGGGTCCCGGTCGTCCAGGGCCGAGAGGATGCCGCTCTTGAGGAAGGGGATCTCGCCGAAGCCGGGCGGGGCCGGTCCGAGCGAGCCCGGCGTACCCAGGCCGTAGGGGTAACCGAGAAAGTAGACCTGCTGGCCGAGCGTCAGCCCGCCGGCCGTGGGCTCCAGGGGAAAGGTGACCGTGACCGGTCTGCCCGCATCGAGCGCAGCGATGTCCACGGTCTCCTTCGCGGGATAGATGGCCCTGACATGGAGCCGGGTCCAGCGCTGGTCCATCCACAGATCGACGTCTCCCTCGCTCCCGAAGCCCTCGAGGAGATGACGGGCAGTGATCAGATACTGCTTGCCGTCGACCTCGATGGTGAAGGCGGAGCCGGTGTCTGTCGGCGTCCTGATCCGCAGGACCCGATAGATCACGTTCGACGTCGGGACCTGCGCCTGGGCCAGGGAGGATGCGATCCACAAGGCCAGCAGAAGGAAGGAGGCTCTCCGCATCGAATCTCCATGGAAGCAGTCCCTGTGCCAACGGAGGTCGGCACGCGAATTGCTGCTTTTCTGGCCTCTGGAGAGAAAGGAGGCGAATATGGACATCCCATGGCAGCGGGACATCGACGCAGCCCTTCGCGAAGCGAGCCAGTCCAACCGGCCGGTGCTCCTCGATTTCACGGCCGCCCCGATGTGAGGGGGATGCGCTCGGCTGGAGGCCGAGGTGTACCCCGATCCCAAGGTTGCTTCGTTCATCAAGGACAACTTCGTTCCTGACCGCGCCCATGTGAAGGAGCAGCCGGAGGTCTTCGAGCGCTTCAATGCGCAATGGACTCCGACCATCCTCATCCTCGATCCAAGCGGCGTCGAGCGGCATCGCTTCGAGGGCTTTCTGCCCGTGCCGGATTTCCTGGCGCAATTGCGGCTCGGCCTGGCCCATGCCGCCAGGATCCGCGGCGACTATGCCGAGGCGGAGCGCTGGTACCGGGAGCTCGCGGACGATTCCTCTGCCGGCGAGGTAGCCCCCGAGGCGCAGTACTGGGCGGGCGTCTCGAAGTACAAAGCGTCCAATGACCCCGCCGCGCTGGCGGAGACCGCAGAACGCTTCAAGCAACGTTTCCAGGAGAGCACCTGGGCGAAGAAAGCGTCGGTGTGGGCCGGGTGAGCTGAATTCAGAATCGCTCGAACCGGTACGCCAGCTCCGGTCCCTCCTCTCCCTCGTAGGCGAGTTGGGCGACGAGCAGCGCGAAGGGTTCGGTGTAACGGGCGATCCGCAGGGGTCCGGCGTCCACGGGCTCGAACCCCACGTCGCGGATCAGCTCGGCGGCGATCTCCTTGCCGCTCGCATCGTCTCCGCAATACACGAGGCTCGGTCTGGTGTCTTTGTGTCGGGCCTCGAAGACGCCGAACAGCACTTCGCTGGGCACGGTGTTGAAAGCGGAGACGAACCGGGCTTTCGGAATCCTTTTTGCCAGCTCCTCCGCGCCGGAGGAGGTGTGGGCGACGACGAGCGCGGTATCGTCGTCGTTCATCGGCAGCGAGCAGCTTACGATCGTCTTGCCCGACAGGTCGCCGGCCTGATTCAGCACGTCGTCCATGCGGGACCAGTGCACGGCCAGCAGGAGAGCATCCGCCTCCTGCGCGGCCTCGCGCGGTGTACCCGCTCGCGCGTTCCCCTCGGCCTTGCGCGCCAGCTCTTCCAACTTGTCGCGGTGGTGCGCGTAGCTGAACACCACCTCATGCCCGGCACGCGCGAAGAGCGTCCCGAGCTTGCCACCCATCAGACCTGAACCGAGAATGCCGACTCGCATGCTTCTCCTCCCCTGGACAATATAGAGGAGAGGCTGCGACGAGCGTGCCAACGCGTCCGATCTTTTCCCCGGTTTACGTCCGCAGCCGATTCTGGTAGTCTATTCGGATGATCTGAAGTTATGTATAGGCGATCGGGAGGGAACAGGAGCGGACAGCAGGTCATGGGGTTCGAGACAGGTACCAGCGTCGGCCACTTTGAGATTCTCGAACGCCTGGGCGGTGGTGGGATGGGCGTGGTCTACAAGGCCCGGGACCTGAAGCTCGGCAGGCTCGTGGCGCTGAAGTTCATGGCCCCCACCCGCCAGGACAGCCAGGAGGCACGCATCCGTTTCCTGCGCGAAGCCCAGGCGGTCGCCGCGCTCGACCACCCCAACGTCTGTACCCTTTACGAGATCGGCGAGGAGGAGGATGGCCGGATCTTTCTGGCGATGGCGTTCTGCCCTGGCGAGACGCTGAGAGACCGCCTCCGCCGCGGTCCGTTGCCGCCGCGGGAGGCCGTCCAGATCGCGCTGCAGATCGCGGACGGACTGGCTGCCGCGCACGCCCGCGGGATCGTGCATCGCGACATCAAGCCAGCCAACCTCCTTCTCTGCGACGGTCTGGTCAAGATCATCGACTTCGGGGTGGCGCGCCTCAGCGATCATACGACGATTACGAAAGAGGGCGTGGCGATAGGCACGCTCAACTACACGGCGCCAGAGCATCTCTTCGGCGGTGAGCCCGGGCCCGAATCCGATCTCTGGTCCTTGGGCGTGGTGCTCTACGAGTGCCTTGCCGGAAGACTTCCCTTCCGGGCAAAAACCTTGCCAGAGATGGTCGTCTCACTCCTCAAAAAGACGCCGCCGCCGCTAGAAGGCGTGGGCCCGGAGCTTCGCAGAATCGTGGAGAGGGCGATGGCGCGCTCGCCGCGGGAGAGATATCAAAGCGCCGAAGAAATGCAGGCTGATCTCCTGGCCGCGATGGCAAGCGTGACGGATCTAACCTGCGACCTGCACGCGTCAACGATTCCGACAGAGCCCTTCGTCCGGCAGAAGGGGATTCCTTTACTCCACAACTTGCCGTTTCTGCCGCTGGGTGATCTGCTCAAGGGGCGCAATGATGATCTAGCGGCTCTGAAGGATGCTCTCGACGAGACGGGTGCTCGGAGCCATGTGCTGCACGGACTCGGAGGAATCGGTAAGACCCAGCTTGCCATGGAATACGCATGGCGCCACGGCCGGCATTATCGCGCCGTGCTGTTCGTGCTCGCTGACTCTCCGGATGGCTTGAACAGCGGTCTGGCGGGCTTGGCGCGCGCGGACCTCCTGAACTTGCCGGAGAGGGATGACCCTTCCGAAAGCGAGGTTGTAGCGGCCGTGCTGCGATGGCTGCGGTACAACTCAGGATGGTTGTTGATCCTGGACAACGTCGATACGAAGGAGGCGCTGCTCGCTGTTACGCGCTTCCTGCCTGCTCTGACGGAAGGCCGGGTTTTGATCACCTCGCGGCGCCGGGACTGGCCGCCCGGGGTTCAACGGCAACCGATCGACGTGATCCCTTTGCCGGCGGCTACGGACTTCCTCCTCAAACGAACCGTCAAGGATCGGCGGCGTGAACCGGATGACGTTCCGCAGGCTCTTCGTTTGGCCGAGTTGCTGGACGGTCTTCCCCTGGCCTTGGAGCAAGCGGCCGCCTATATCAGCCACACCCAGATTTCAATCTCCGAGTACCTGGAAATTTGGGAAGAGGAGTGCGACAGCGCGCTGAGTTGGTACGACGAAGGAGTAATGCAGTACCCGGCCTCCCTGGCAGTGACTTGGCAGAGTTCTTTCCACCAGCTCGCACCAACCGCTCAGGCCCTCCTCCGCTTGGTGGCGCACCTGGCGCCAGACCCGATTCCGCTGGAAATGGTTGAAACCGGCGCAAGAATGATGGATGAGGCGGCACAGCTCGGCAATGAATCGGGCGAAAGAGTTCAGCCTCGATCCGTTCGGGAGGATCTAGCAGAGCTTGCAGCGCTTTCCCTGATTTCACGACAAGGCTCGGTCGTCATTGTGCATCGAGTGGTGCAAGAAGTCATTCGTCAGCGTATCCCAGAAGAGAACCGCGCACACTGGATCGAGTTGGTAGTTCGCTTCACCGTAGAGTACGCACCTGCTCAGGCAGCGGAGCCGGAAAACTGGCCTGTGTGGGAAACCTTGCGTCCCCATGTAAGCCAGCTTCTCGCGCATGCCATCCAGCAGCAGGCACGAGAGAGCCTCGAGTTGACTCGCCTTCTTTCTGGCCTCGGTGCTCTCCTCTATTCCAAAGGCGTTTACTTGGAGGCCGAGCCTCTAATGCGGAAGGCACTGGAAATCGATCAGAGACTGTTCGACAGCAAACACCACGAGATTGCCATAGACCTGCTGAATCTTGCCATGTTGCTCAAGGACACCGGCCGCCCAGAAGAAGCTGAGGCCCGGATGCGTCAAGCTCTGGATATCTTTCGCACAGCCCTGGGGGAGAGGCACCCCCTTGTAGCTCGTCCACTCAATGGCCTTGCTCTGTTGCTTATGGAGCACGGTAAATGGGATGAGGCCGAGGCGCTGATCCGGGAAGCTTTAGCCATAGATATTGACGGAAAAAATCGCTCCGGCGAGGCCAGAGACCTCCATAATCTCGCCCTCCTGCTCAATGCAACAGGCAGGGCTGCAGAGGCCGAGACGCTGAGTCGCCAAGCCTTGGAGATTGGCCGGGAAATCCATGGTAATTCTCACCCCAAGATCGCTCGGCGCATGCAAATTCTTGCGGATATCCTCAAGAACTTGGGCCGTAAGGATGAGGCGGAACTCTTGGTGGATCAATCCCTGAAAATCTTCGAGCAGGTGCTCGGCCCTCACCACCCTCGGACCGAAGCCGCTCGTCGGGACCTCGAAAACCTGCTGGCTGCCAAATAGCTCCACCACGCGATAGACTCCGCGCCATGGACTTCTCCATCCCTGAGCGCGTGCGCGAGATCACCAGTTCTGTCCGGGGTTTCCTGGACCGCGAGGTCGTTCCCCTGGAGCGCGAGGTCTTCGCTCAGGGCTTCGGGGCCGTGCAGGAGAATCTCGAGCGGCTTCGGGGCCAAGTGCGGGAGATGGGCCTGTTCACTCCCCATCTGCCCGAAGAGTGGGGCGGCGGGGGCTTGTCGCTCCTCGAGTTCGCCCATGTCGGCGAGGTGCTCGGCCGCAGCCCGCTTGGCCACTATGTGTTCAACTGCCAGGCTCCCGACGCCGGCAACATGGAGCTGCTCCTCCAGCACGGCAGCCCCGAGCAGCAGGAGCGCTGGCTCCGGCCTCTTGCCCGCGGCGAGATCCGGAGTTGCTTCGGCATGACGGAGCCCGATTTCGCGGGGTCCAACCCGGTCTGGCTCGGCACCACCGCGCGCCGCGAGGGGGACGACTACATCCTCGACGGCCGCAAGTGGTTCACGTCCTCGGCCGAGGGCTCGGCGTTCTGCGTGGTGATGGCAGTGACCGACCCCGCCGCCGCCGCTCACGCTCGGGCAAGCATGATCGTGGTGCCCACCGATGCCTATGGCTTCAGTCTCGTGCGCAACCTGCCCGTCATGGGCGAAGCAGGCGATGGATGGATGAGCCACGCCGAGGTGCGGCTCGACAGCGTCCGCGTCCGGGTCTCCAACCGCATCGGAGAGGAGGGTGAAGGCTTCGCCCTGGCCCAGGAGCGCCTCGGGCCAGGCCGCATCCACCACTGCATGCGCTGGATCGGGATCTGCGAGCGCGCCTTCGATCTGATGTGCCAGCGCGCCGCGGACCGCGAGCTGTCGCCCGGCGAGCCGCTGGGCACGCGCCAGATCGTTCACGCCTGGATCGCCGAGTGCCGCGCAGCCATCGACGCCGCCCGTCTCATGGTGCTGCGCACGGCCTGGCGAATCGATCACGAAGGCGCCCGCGCCGCCCGGGACGACGTTTCGCTCATCAAGTTCCAGGTGGCCGGCGTGCTCCAGGAGGTGCTCGACCGCGCCATCCAGGTCCATGGCGGCTATGGATTGCTGGACGAATTGCCGCTCGCCTTCTGGTGGCGTCATGAGCGGGCTTCCCGGATCTACGACGGCCCCGACGAGGTCCACAAGACGTCGGTCGCCCGCCGCATCCTTGCCCGCTACGGCATGGGGAGAGGAAAAACCTGATGTCGGACACGCGTCCCGTCCGTCCCGGCGAGGAGCTCGACGCGGCGCCCCTGGAGGCCTGGATTCGCGAGCGGCTTGCGAACCTGCCGCCCGACATGAAAATCGAGCAGTTCCCCGGCGGCCATTCGAATCTCACGTATCTCCTGCGTTTCGGCGATCGGGAGATCGTCCTGCGCCGGCCGCCGTTCGGCTCCAAGGTCAAGACGGCCCACGACATGGGCCGGGAGCTGAAGGTGCTCTCGCATCTGCAAGGCCACTATTCGAAGGCGCCGCGGACGCTGGCCGGGTGCGACGACAGCTCCGTGATCGGCGCGCCCTTTTATCTGATGGAGCGGGTGCGCGGCGTGATTTTTCGGGACCAGCGTCCGCCGGCAGGTCTCGACCTTTCACCGGAACGGATGCGTGCCTTGAGCGAAGCGGTCGTGGATGGTCTCGCGGAGCTGCACTCGGTGGATTACCGGGCGGCCGGGCTCGGTGACTTCGGACGTCCCGAGGGTTACCTGGAGCGGCAGGTCGCCGGCTGGCGCCAACGCTGGGAGGGCTCGCGCACCGACGAGGTTCCGGACGTGGAGAGGGCCGCGTCGTGGTTGAGCACTCATCTGCCTCCCGGCCGGCCGCTGTCGGAGTCGGCGCTGGTTCACAACGATTACAAATACGACAACGTGGTCTTCGCGCCGGATCTGTCGGAGATCGTGGCGGTGCTCGACTGGGAGATATCAACGCTCGGCGACCCGATTCTCGACCTGGGCACTTCGCTCGGATATTGGATCGATCCGGACGACGATCCGGGGCTCCGCATGCTTCCGGCCGGGCCGACGACTCTGCCCGGCAATCTCCGGCGGGTCGAGGTCGTGGAACGCTATGCAAAGGCGACGGGCCGCGACGTCTCGGATGTGGTCTTTCACTATGTTTTCGGCCTGTTCAAGATCGCGGTGATCGCGCAGCAGATCTATTACCGCTTCAAGCAGGGTCTCACCCAGGACCCCCGTTTCGCGGCCATGCTTCCAGCCGTCCATCTTCTCGGCCGCACGGCGGTGCAGGCGATCGACAAGGGGCGGATCGACCGGCTGTCCGCATGAGCGCAGCCTTTTCTCCGCTCCTCCGCTTCCACCTGCGGGTCGGCGCACGCCTGGCTCTGCGGGTGATGGTGCCGGTGTTCGCGTCGGCGACCGGTGGGTTGATGTTGCTCGGAATCGACTTCATCAATTCGCTCTCGGTGACGCTCTTCGGCGCGCGCGGCAAGGCCGGCTCGGGGCTGCCGATCGCTTTCATCTGCCTCGGCGTGGCCTGGGTGGCGGCGCCGCGGGTGTGCCGCGGAATCGACGGCTGGCTGCGGCACCTGCCCGCGACCGGCCTCGCGCATCGTCGCTCGGCTCAGCTTGCGATCGCGGCGGCGCAGGGCTCGATCCTCGCTTTGCTCGTATTTCTCGTGATTGCAGCGGCCCGCAACGGCGGCGATCCCTGGCCGAGCTTCACGGGCCTTCTCGTCGCCGCTCCGGCCGCGGCCCTGGCGGCGATGCCGGTGCAGCGCTTCGTGGCCCGGCCGATCGCACTGGCCGCAGCGTTTCTCCCCTTCTCCGGCGGCTGGCTGCCGGTCGCCGGAGGGGCCGCGCTACTGATCGTGGCCGACCGCATCGCGGGTCCGCTCCGCAGGACGCGGGCGGCGGTCGAGTTGCCGCGCTCGGCCCGGAAAGGCACCGGACGATGGCTGGAGGCCCGGATCGCCTGGCGGGCGCTCGGCGGCAGCCTCGCGGGTGCGTATCTGAGCGCTCTGCTTCCGCTTGGCGCGGCGGCGCTGTTCGTCCGCAACAACGAGCTGCCTGATATCTATATAAGGCTGGGCGCGCTCCTCGGCGGCGGTTGCGCGGTGGTCTTCCTGCTGGCCGGCCTGGCCGAGAGCCTCGCCGTCCGTCGTCCGGCCTGGCCGTGGTCGCGCTCGCTCCCCTGGCCGGCTTCGCGCCGGGTGCTGTTCGATGCTCTTTTTCTCGGCGCGCACGCGCTTCCCCTGGTTTTTCTGACCGCCTGGATCGAGCCGGTCGCGGCGCTGGCGGTCCTTGCGGAGATCCCGCTTCTCGCGGTGCGCTCGTCCGGAGCCGTGCGCCGGGCTCCGGAGCGCCGGACCGGCGCCTCGGGCGAAATCCTTCTGGAAGGTCTCATGCTGGCCGCCGCCGTGGCCCTGCTGCCCTGGGTCTCGCTGTTCGCGCTGCTCGGATTGCCTCTGGCCGTACGCGCGGCGGCCGAGCGCGAGAGGCGCCAGAAGGTCAGCGGTTGGCAGGAGATCCACCACCTCGCGGCCGGCGATCCGCAATCGTGGAGCAGCGGATGATCCGTTTTGAAAACGTTTCTTTCTCCTATCGCGAGACCGAGCCGGTGCTGTCCGGTGTGCATCTGGAGATCCCTCCGGGGCTCACCCTCCTGCTCGGCCGCAACGGCTGCGGCAAGAGCACGCTGCTCAAGATGGCCGCGGGCGTCGAGCGTCCGGACCACGGCCGGGTCGAGGTGGACGGCCGCGATCTGTGGGTGGACGAGGAGGAGGCGCGCCGCACGCTGGCCTATGTGCCGGAGCAGCCCGATCTGACCCCCTACGCCACGGTCCGCGAGATCCTTGGCCTCGTCTGCCGGCTGCGGGTTGAGCCCGGCTCCGCCGCGGATACGGCGTTGACGCTGGTCGGCCTCGACAATCTGGCCCACCGCTCGGTGCGTGAGCTTTCGATGGGCCAGCGCCGCCGGGCCGTGCTCGCCGCGGCGCGCATCGGCGCGCCGAGCCACCTCCTCCTCGACGAGCCCCTGGAGGCCATGGACCGCGGAGCCCGCGAGGACATCCTCGCCTGGATCGACAGCCGCCTCGATCACGGCGCCTCGGTCGTCGTGGTCTCCCACGACATCGCCCCCTTCGCGGCGCGGGCGGACCGCGCCATCACCGTGAAGGACGGCCGCTGCGTCAGCCCGGGAGAGTTGCCTCGCGATCCTGCGGAGCGGATGAATCTGCTGGAGCGGCTGGCGCGGAGTCTCGACTGACCCGCCGGCCCGGGAACAGCCGTCGTTTCGCGGCTCTCGCCAATTCGACGGCGTTCCAGTAGAGGCGCACTACCCGCATCGAGATGGAGGATTCGATCTCCGACCGCTCCCTTTCGATCTTGTGGATCCTCTCCTGGAGCTTGCGGTTCTCCTCGGCCTGCTGGGCATTGAGCAGACTCAGGTAGGACTCGACGACGGTCCTCTCCAGCTCGATCTCGCGGATCCGCTCCTCAAACCCGCGGTTGGTCTCGTCCAACTGAGCCGTGAGCATGCGCAGGTAGGTGTAGTCGCGGCGTTGCGCCAGGGTCGAAGCGACGGCTTCGGAGGACGGCGTCCCCGGCGTCCGCAGCAGAGCCGCGAGCAGGTGCTCGCTCGCGTCCAGCAGGTCCCGCTCCTCAGGAGACCGGCCATCGGCCCGCTTCAAGCCGTCCGGGTCCGCGTCCGGAAGGTCGGCGGTCTCCTCCAGCCGCCGGTACAGGTCGAAGACTTCCGGCAGGAGCGACGGCCAATCGATCTCTTCGGCATGGAGCCGGAGCAACTCGTCCGGATGATAGAGCGTGTCCACGCCCGCCCGGTTCAGCGCGACGCCGAGCCGCTCCGCCAGCCTGCCCACCGACGCCTCCACGGAGCGGGTCGCGCCGGTCACATGCCAGAGAAGGCAGCGGTCGGGGTGCTCGTTCCGGAAGGCCAGCAGGCGCTCGTTGTAGGCCGTCCAGGCTCGCAGGGCGACGCGCGGGTCCTCCTGGACCTCCAGCTCCAGCCCGCGGCGCAGGAGGGACAGGGCCACCTCCACGGGATGGCGATAGACGAAGAGGTAGACCGGCTCGGTCAGGACATTCTCCCAGAGGTTCAGGAAGAGAGAGGTCCTCGGATCCTTGAAGCCCCACGCCGGCTTGTTCGAGCGCCGCGCCGCCAGCTCCCGCGCCTCCTGGAGCTCGGCCGGGGCCGGGTCCGGCAACCAGCCGTCCGGCACCGCGAACGGGCTCACCTCCCGGCGTTCCAGGAACCGCTCGTGGAAGCCGTGGAAGTCCAGGTCTTCGAAATGGCCGCGAGGATTGCCGCGCTCCCCCTTCATCAGGGACGCGCCCATGTCGACCCCGGCCTGCCGAACGACACTGGCGAGCAGGGACGTGCCCGACCGGTGCATTCCGGTGACGACAAGTGGGCGGGATGGCTGCATGGAGTTGCTTCCTGGAAGCCGAGTCTTATACCAGAACCCGAATGTCCCCGTCCAGAATGCGTCCAACAGATATCCTAGAGTGCGTGCGCAAGCTCCCGGTCCTGATCCTCGCCGCTCTCCTCGCCGCCTGCTCGCGCGGGCGGGCCTCAGGTCCTCTTGCCCAGGAGGCCTATGTCTGGCAGCACGCCTGGACCCCGGCCGTGCGCGAGGCTGTCGGCAAAGCCCGGGACTTCCGGTCGCTCGTCGTGCTCGGCGCCGAGGTGGACCTCTCGTCGCGGCCGCCCCGGATCTCCCGGCCCGCGATCGCCTGGGATGTCTTGAAAGGCCGGCCCGTGGGATTGGCGCTCCGCATCGGCCGGTTCCATGGTTGGAGTGGCAATGCCGGAGATACAGGCTGGTTCGCCGGCGACCCGGAGACCGTCCGCCTCCTGGCCCGACTTGCTGCCGATCTCGCCCGCGAAGCGAAGTCCCATGGGCTCGACCTGTGGGAGATCCAGCTCGACTACGATTGCCCCGAGTCCAAGCTCGCCGACTACCCGGTGCTCGTCCGGGCCGTGAAGAAGGCGGTAAACCCGGTCCCCGTCACCCTCACCGCCCTGCCGAGCTGGCTGCGCAACGAGCGGGCCTTCCGCGATCTCGCCCGGAGCGCGGACGGCTTCGTCCTCCAGGTCCACTTCCTGCGCACGCCGACCCGGCCGGATCAGACCGTCGAGTTGGTCGATCCCCAGGAGGCGATCCGCGCCGTGGACCAGGCGGCAAAGGCGGGCCAGCCGTTCCGGGTCGCGCTCCCCACCTATGCTTATGGCGCGGTGTTCGACGAGCGCGGCGCGCTCCTGGGTCTGGCCGCCGAAGGGAGCCGGCGGACCGCAAGGGCCGAGGTCTCTGCCGATCCTCAAGAGATCGCTTCTCTGGTGCGGACGTGGACCCGAAGCCGTCCGGAGGAGATGCAAGGCCTCATCTGGTACCGCCTTCCGACTGTCGACGATGCGCGCAACTGGCCGTGGGAGACCCTGCGCGCGGTCATGGCCGGGCGCGTGCCGCGGGCCGGCGTGCGCGCCGAGATCCGCGAGCCCAAGCCGCTCCTTCACGAGATCGACGTGATCAATACCGGCGAGTCCGAGATTCCGATCCCTTCCCCTCTGTACATCCGCTGGGATTCAGATACTCTGATGGCAGCCGATGCCATCGCCGGAACCCGGCTCTTCCGGAGCAGCCCACGTGAGGCCCGCCTGGAAGCGCCAGCCACCGTCCGCCTCCTTCGGCCCGGGGAGCGGAGGACCGTCGCCTGGCTGCGGTTCACGCGCCCCGCGGAGGTCCACGTTGAAATCCCATCGCTCCCGCCCGGCCAGGCGGATTCTCCTCGCTAGCCTTGTTGTCCTCGCCGTGCCCGTGGCCTGGGCCTGCGCACCCTGGATCCCGAACTGGCTGATCGGCAAGGACAGCCTCGTCTTCGACGGCCCCCTGGGCAACTTCGGCGATGAGGTCGAGCGCCTCCAGGCCGGCAAGGAGGCGAACACCTTCAAGTACGTCGACCCCGGCGAGAACGTCGCACCCGGGGGGCAGACGATCGTCGAGGACCGCGCCGAGCTCGAGGAGATCCTGGCCAGGACTCCCGGGCTCCTCGCCATGCAGAGGAACGCGATCCTTCACAACCACGACGTCTACATCGCCGACCTGATGTCGGCCGGGCGCCTCGACGTCGAGCGGCTGCTCCACGGCGTCCGGACCAAGAATCCGGGACCGGGACGCCGCGAGCCGGGCGTCCCCCCCAAGGGCGTGCCGGACGAGCTCTACGACTACTACGAGGGAGCCCTCGCCTACCACGACATGCGCTTCGACGCCGCGGTCCAGGCCTGGGAGCGCCTCCTGAGGCGGCCGGACGAGGAGCGGCGCCACCGCTCCACCTGGGCCGCGTTCATGATCGGCAAGGTCCGCCTGCGCGACAAGCCGGCCGAGGCCGTGACCTGGTTCCGCCGCGCCCGGCTGCTCGCCGGCCAGGGCTTTGCCGACCGCCTCGGCCTCGCCGCCTCCAGCCTCGGCTGGGAGGCCTGGGCCGAGACCGCACAGGGCCATTGGGACCGCGCGCTCGTCCTCTATGACGAACAGATGCGCACGGGAGACCCCACGGCGTTCGCGTCCCTCAGGCTCACCTGCAGCCGCATCCTGGCCGCGGGCCCCGAAGCGCTGGGGACCGTCGCGGGCAACCCCAAGGCGAGGGCGATCCTCACCGCCTGGATGGTCTCGCACAACACCGAAGACGCGGCCATGGCCTGGCAGAAGGCTCTCCGGGACGCCGGGGTCGGCCAGACCGAGGGCGCCGACCGCCTCGCCTGGGCCGCCTATCTGGCCGGAGACTTTGACGGCGCCGCAGCGTGGCTCGACCAAGCCGAGAGCTCGTCGGTCTCGAAATGGGTCCGCGCCCGCCTGCTCCTCCGCGACGGCAAGCTCGCGGAGGCCCGCAAGCTCCTCGACGAGGCCGCGGCCGGACTGCCGAAGCTGGATATGACCATGGAGGACGCGGCCAGCATCAACTGGGAGACCGGCGAGATCATGCTCGCTCCGCCGCGGGCGTCGGGAGAGGAGGCCGCCATCCAGTTGGCGCAGGGCGACTTCACCGGAGCCCTCGACCGGTTCCTCCGGGCCGGCTACTGGCTCGACGCCGCCTGGCTGGCCGAGCGCGTGCTCGGCACGGATGAGCTCAGGGCCTATGTGGACGCCCAGTGGCCGGGGGACCTCGCCGCCCAGTACAAGCCCCCCACCGGACCGGACGAATGGGAGCCCCTCCTCGTCGGCGGTTATGTCGAACCCGATCCGAAGCGGGTGGCCCATGACCTCCGTGAGCTGCTCGGCCGCCGCCTCGCCCGGGAGGGACATCCGGACCTCGCCGCGGCCTACATGCCGGAAGAGATCCGTCCGCGGATGGAAGAGCTGTCCACCCGTCTTGCCGCCGGCCGCGATCGGAAACGCCCCGCCGCCGACCGCGCCGACGATCTCTTCCAGACCGCCTGCCTCCTTCGTCACCAGGGGTTGAAACTGACCGCCACCGAGGCCGGGCCGGACTACGCCGTGGTCGACGCCGAGTACGACCTGGGCGACGAGTGGTACGCCCACCACCCCGCAGCCCGGGCCGGCAACAAGGTTTTCCGCCCCACGGCCGGCGAGCGGGCGCGCCTGGAGCACAACCCGCCGCCTTCGAAACGTTTTCATTACCGTTACCGCGCCGCCGACCTCGCCTGGGAGGCCGCGGCGCTCCTTCCGGATGGAGACCAGAAGGCCGGCATGCTCGCCACCGCCGGCAACTGGATCAAGGGCCGCGACCCCAAGGCCGCCTATCCTTTCTATAAGGAGCTGGTCCGCGGCAGGACCGAACTGGCCCGCAAGGCGGGAGAGTTGAAATGGATTCCGGAGGCGGACGCCTGCCCGGCGGACGAGAGAACGTCCGGCGCTGACGCCCCGAGATGACGGGAGTGGGCGCAGCGGCGCCCACCCCGCGATTCCCACCGACTAGCGGAGGGTTACAGGCACTGGTGCCTCGGACAGGGGCTGCAATACCCGCTGGTGGTGCAGGCCTCGGTCGAAATACCGCCGGTCACAACGCGGAGGTCGTCCTCGCTGACCTCGATGAGCTCCGCCGGATGAGCCGGAAGACTCGCGCGCTCGGACTCGGTGAGGCCCAGATAATAGTCCTCATCCCGGAAGGCGCGTCCCAGATCGATCTGCCTCGTCTTCTTCATCGTCTCTCCTTCTCACGTCCGCTCGGCGCGGGACCATCCCGCGCCGCCATCAGCCTTGTGGAACCGGAGCGGCCAGGCGGATCACCGACGGGACCCGCCCGGGAGCCGCCAGCCGCAGCAGCCCGTAGCCGATCCCCGCCAGGCCGAGCATCATCCCCGGAATCTCCCCTCTCCCGAGCACGCCGCTGCGCCAGCCATGCTCCCGGATGCTGGCGAGCACCCCTCCGGCGAGGCGCCCCACGCGGCCCGCCAGCGCGGAGTCGTGCATCACCTCCGCCGCATAGGCGAGGATCTCCAGGTTCCCGAGGTCGCCATGGCACAGCGAGTGCCCCTTGCCGAAGCCTCCGGCAAGAGTCGCGGCCACCGCCGCGGCGATGTCCTGGCGCATGGCGCCGTCGTCGAGCCGTTGGAGACTGTCCAGGCGGCCCAGGGCAACACCGGGCGCGCCGTGGCACCAGGCGCACATCGAGTGCTGCTCCTGGGAAACGCCCTGGCGCAGGTCGGGCCAGCCGCCAGTGGCGCGGAAGAGGGAGCGTTCATACTCCATCCCCCCGAGGGCCGCCTCGTGGAATCGCCGGTCGCCCACCGCGCCGGCGAGCTTGAGGAGCGCCCAGGAGATCCCCGCCGCCCCGTGCGAGAACCCGGCCAGCGGGGTGTGTCCGGCCAGGTCCAGGATCCAGCCGCGCCCCTCGTCCATGGGGCGGGCACGAGCCAGCAGGCGCTCGCCGCAACGTACGGCAAGCGGCAGCGCCGGCCCGGACGGGCGCACGGAATGAAGGCCGAGCAGGGCGGCGAGGCAACCCGCCGCCCCGCCGACCACGTCCGAATATTCGTCCGCGTCGATCTGTGGGCCCAGGCCCGAGGCGACCTGCTCCGCCAGGTCGAGAAGCGCCTCGTCCTGCCACAGGACGCCGAGCTGCGTGAGTGTGTAGACGACGCCCCCCCAACCCGCGAAGCCGCCGACCGACGACACCAGCCGGGCGCCGTGGGTAACCTGGGCGCGCAAGGCCAGCGCTCCGCCGCGGGCGAGGCTTGCGAATCGCGGCTCTTCCGTGACCTCGCCCAGCCAGGCCAGGAACAGGACGATGCCCGGCAGGCCCAGGTAGAGGTCGGGGCCGGCGGGACCCAGGACGCAGGGGTACGGGCCGTCCTGGAACTTCTGGGCCATCCAGAACACGCCCCGCCCGCGGGAGAAGGAGAGCGCTTCGAGCCGCAATCCTACCGCGACCGCCGCATCCAGCAGCTCGTCGCGCGCCGCCGCCGCCGCCGTCTCCCGGACCTCGTGACGGAGGTCCGGATTGCGGCCGGCATGCACCGCCTGGAGAGAATTTGCCACGATCCAGGCCTGGCGCTCGATGCCGGCCTCGTCGAGGCCGCTCAGGCGGTCGCGGACACACTCGAACGGAGCCTGCGCGAGAAAAGCCGGGATCCTCTCCCCGCCGCTCGTCCACACGTCCCTGGACGATGGAAGCGTCGAGAAGACCGGCACGTCGCCGCGCTCCAGGTCGCGATGCTCGGCCGCGATCAGCCGCTCCAGGTCCGGCGTCTCGGGGACCGCGGACCAGAGACGGTCGAGATGGCGGTCGCGGTCCAGTGCGTCGACCAGGAGATAGGGGTGCTGCCCTTCGAACGCCAGGTTCGAGTAGGCGAGCGTCCGCCGCACCAGAAACCGAGCCGGCGCCGTCGCGAAGGCCGTCAAGGGGCCGGCTTCGGCGAGCAGCTCCCCGCGGTTCGCGGCGAGCAGCCGGGCCATTCTGTAGAAACCCTCGACCACGGCTCCCGAATAGGCCGACACGTCGACCGCCGCACCGTCGAGCATCGGGCGGTGGTCTCCGACCGGCACCGGGATGGGCTTGCGGGAGAAGTGCATCCGGTCCGTGCCTGATTCCTCCGCCTTGAGCATTGGACGGGGCAGGATCTGGCCGTCCATCGCCGCCAGTCCGGAGAGGTCGGCGCCAGCCTGTCCCGGAGCGGCGCCCCCCCAATCGGCGGTCGGCAGAAACCCGATGCGCAGTACGGTGTCGGGGAAGAGAACGTCCTCCTGCTGCCGCCCCAGGGTCTCGTCCAGGGGGTGGAAAAGCGCTTCGAGATCGACGAGCACCGGGTGTTCGCCCACCGCGATCAGGTTCTCGTGGTGCATGTCGATCGCCGACAGGGCGAACAGCAGCGCGAGATAGCCCCCCTGGCGCAGGTAGAAGCGCTCCACCTCCCCGGCGTTGGCGCAGGGAGCCGGGGTCAACCGCTCCGACCAGCCGTGATCGCCGGCATCCACGACCCGGAGCCGACGAAAGGCCGGAACGAACCCGCGCGTCGCCATCCACTCCAGCAGATCCTGGAAGGCGACATCCATCTTCATGGGCCGCGGCTTGTAGACGAGGCCGAGGCCGGAGTCGAAGCTCAGGAACGCCACCGACCGCCGCCTGCGGTGTGCGTCCCCCTGGCCGGCGGAGATCTCGGTCAGCCGGCCGAGGCCGCAGCCGGGGGCGAGCTCCCGGGCCAGCCGGTCCGCGTCCTCCGCGAGGTGACGAAGGATCTCCAGGCTCGCCTCCACCCACAGCGTGGCGGTCTCGGCCAGCTGGCGGGCGAGCACCGGATACCGCCGCAGCAGCTCCAGGCTGAATTCCGGATCGCGAAGCGCCTCGATGAAGCTGCCGAACCGCTCCTCCGGCGTCTCGCCCAGGAGGCGGCCTTCCTGGCTGGCCAGATGCAGCTCCAGGACCATGACGCGATTCAGCAGCAGAACGAGCGACAGCGGCAGGCCGGGAGCGAGAAGCTCCCCCACGGTCGTTGGATCGAAGGGGGCGGACGGAAAGCGGGCCGAGAGATCCCGGATGCCCGCCTCCAGCTCGGAGAAGGATGAATCGACGAGCGGCCGGATGGCCTCGAGGAACCCGGCCTGGGCGCTGCCGTCCAGCAGATCCGTCGACCAGGGGAACCGGGCCGAGGGGACCGAAGTCCAGGCGTGCTCCAATCGGGCGAGCCAGTCCGGCCGGCCCCCCGTACGCGCCGCGACCGCCTCCCACGGCTCGCCGAGAAGCAGGTCGAGATCGTCTTCGACAAGGCCCTCCAGCGCCAGGCGGCGCCGGAAGAAGCCGTCCAGGGCGAACGGATTCTGGGTTCGCCAGCGGCCCAGACGACGCGCGGCGCGCTCCGGATCCGCCGGCGGCTGCAGGGCTACACCCGAGGATCTCAGGTCGGCAGCTCTCTCGCTCAGGTTGAGCGCACCCGCCCATTCGGAAAGGGAAAAGCGATGGGGATCCCTCAATCCGTCCTCCTTGAAGACTTCTCTAAGTTGCAACCAGAAAGTCTTACCGAAAACGCTGCGGAGTCTAGCACGCGGGATTCGCCGTGGGTCAGGCCGGCCCGAACGGCTGCCGGGAATCGTGCATTCGTCCGCAGCGGTGTCGCATCTCGGAGTAGAATCTGCCTGCCCTCACCCCAAGGAGGCCCCGTGAAACGCCGCGCCGTCCTCTCCCTCGCCGTCCTGCTCGCCGGCGCCGTCCTCTGGGCCTGCGGCCCGTTCCTTCCGAACTTCATCCTCGGCTCGGACGAATCGATCCTCGACGGCCCTCATGGGATCTTCACCGCCGAGCTCTCCCGCCTGGGCACTGGGGACGCGCCGCCGTTCCAAGCCCTGCCGCCGCCGGGCGACGACCCTGCCGCGCAGACCGTCAGTGCCGATGCCGCCGAGTTGCAAGAGGCCTTTTCCCGGCTCGGTACACCGCCCGCAGAGCGCCGGACGATCCTTGAAGCGCAGACCCGGTTTCGTGAAGAGCTGGAGACCCGCCGGGCGACGATCAAGGATCTGTTCTGGTTCAGCCGCGCCAAGGAGCAACCCGCGGCGGCCGCCGCGGCCGGACAACCCCTGCCGCCAGGCCTGCCCAGGGAATTCGCTCTGTATCTCGACGGAGCGTCCGCCTACCACGACGGCCGCCTGGACGCGGCGGCTCTGGCCTGGAATCAGCTCCTCCGGCTCCCGCCCGACCAGCGCCACTTCCGGTCCACCTGGGCCGCGTTCATGATCGGCAAGGCGCTTCTCTACCGGGATCCGGCCCGCGCCGCGGCCTCGTTCCGGCTCACCCGCGACCTGGTCGCCGAGGGCTTCGCGGACAGCCTCGGGCTCGCCGCGTCCAGCCTGGGGTGGGAAGCCATGGCCGAAGCCGGTCAGGGCCGCCACGACAGGGCTCTCCTCCTCTATCAGCGCCAGAGAGAGACGGGCGATCCGACGGCTTTCAACTCGCTCCTGATCGCCTCCGCCGAGGCGCTCGCGGCCGGACCCGAGGCCCTCTCCCGCGTCGCCGCCGACCCGGAAGCGCGGGCTCTTCTCACGGCTTACGTCGTCTCCCGCGCCCCGGAAGACGCGGAGAGCTGGCTGAAAGCCCTCGAAGCGGCGGGCGTGAAGAACGAGGCCAACGCCGACCGTATCGCCTGGGCCGCCTACCTGGCCGGCGACTTCGAGCAGGCCGCCGCCTGGCTCGACCGGGCGCAGGAGTCCACCCCCATCGCCCGCTGGATCCGGGCGCGCCTGCTGCTCCGCGACGGCAGGCTCGACGAGGCCCGGGAGCTTCTGGCCGGCGTCGCCCGCGACCTGCCCCAGACCGGAATGTCCCTCGACGAAGCCTTCTGGTTCGCCAGCGGGTCCGGCGAGATCCTCGCGGCGCCGCAGCGGGCGGCCGGCGAGGAGGCGGCCCTCCGGGTGACGCAGAAGGATTTCACCGGCGCCCTGGACGAGCTCCTCCGCGCCGGCTACTGGACCGACGCCGCCTACCTGGCCGAGCAGGTGCTGAGCGCGGATGAGCTCAAGACCTACGTCGACGCCACCTGGCCGGCGGACCTGGCCGCCAGGTACGAGCCGCCCCAGGCCGGCGACTGGGAGACGATGCTGGCTGGAGGCTACACCGCGCCGCCGCCGGAGCGCCTCGCCCGCGACCTGCGCCACCTCCTCGGCCGGCGGCTCGCGCGGGAAGGCCGGCTGCGCGAGGCCCCGGCTTACCTGCCTGCCGAGGCCCGCCCCACCCTGGAGTCGCTCGCCGCCCATCTCGCCGCCGGCCGCGACAAACACCGTTCCGCGACCGCACGCTCCAGCGATCTGTTCCAGGCCGCCTGCCTTCTGCGGCATCAGGGCATGGAGGTCACCGGCACCGAGGCCGCTCCGGACTGGACCCTGGTCGCCGGCGAGTACGATCTCGGCGGGTACTTCGGGGACGCCCGCGGCGTCAACCGGATCTTCGTGCAGACGCCCGAGGAGACCGCCCGGGTCGAAAAGAACCGGGCCGTGCCCTGGAAACGCTTTCACTACCGCTACCGGGCCGCCGACCTGGCCTGGGAAGCGGCGAAGCTCCTCCCGCGGGGAGACGAGAAGGCGGAGATCCTCGCGACCGCCGGAAACTGGATCCAGCGT
Organism: Thermoanaerobaculia bacterium; assembly: GCA_036266195.1. Classification (GTDB taxonomy): domain Bacteria; phylum Acidobacteriota; class Thermoanaerobaculia; order Multivoradales; family UBA5704; genus DATMER01. Next base: position 22,291 of record DATANP010000010.1, read on the forward strand.
CGCGATCCCGAGGCCGCCGACCGTTTCTACAAGGAGTTGGTCCGCTGCTGCCGCTCGACCGACCTGGGCCGCGAGGCCGACGAGTTGCGCTGGTTCCCGGAGGCCTACGCCTGTCCGGCGGAAGGAGACAGAGAATGAGACGTCTCGCCGTCCTCTCCCTCGCCGTCCTTCTCGTCGGCGCCCTCCTTTTCGCCTGCGGCCCCGACCTCGCCCCATGGATCCTCGGCGGCGACCGCAACGTCCTCCAGGGTCCCATCGCCTTCTACTACGAGGAGGTCCGGAAGCTCGCGCCGGCTGGCACGGAGGTCCGTGAGCCCGGCGACAACGGCGTCGCCGCGAACCGGACCGCGGCGGCCGACCGCGCCGACCTCGAAAAGGCGTTGCAGGCCGCTCCGGCGGCGCAGCGCCAGGCCGCGCTCCAGCGCCTCTCCACTCTGCGCGACGCCATGGACCCGCACCGCAATCCGATCTTCGTCGACGAGTACGAGGACCCGCCTCCGCCCATGCCCGAGAGCCTCGGCGTGCCCGAGGGCCTGCCCGGCGAGTTCGCGGACTACCTGCGCGGCGCCCTCCTCTACCATCGGCAGCGCTACCCCGAGGCCGCCGAAGTCTTCGAGCGCCTGCTCGCGCGTCCGGAAAAAGACCGCCGCTTCCGCAGCACCTGGGCGGCCTTCATGCTGGGCAAGATCCATCTCCGCGGCGACCGCGCGAAGGCGGTCGAATGGTTCCAGCGCACCCGCAAGCTGGCGCAGGACGGCTTCGTGGACAGCCTCGGCCTCGCGGAGGACAGCTACGGCTGGGAGGCGCGCGCCGAGCGCGACCGCGGACGCTTCGACAAGGCCCTGGCTCTCTACATGGGGCGCGCCCGGGCCGGCGACGCCAGTGCCGCGGCCTCCATCCGCATGGCTGGCCGCGCCGCCCTTGAAGCCGGTCCGGAGGCCCTGGCCGCGGTCGCGAAAGACCCCGATGCCCGCGAGGCCCTGACCGTCTTCGTCCTCTCGCCGCCCACCCCCTACGACGGGCTGGAAGAGAGCGACGCCGATGCCGCCGCCTGGCTCGCCGCCGTCAAGGCCGCGGGCGTGAAGAAGGTCGAGGCCGCCGACCGCCTGGCCTGGGCCGCCTACCTGGCCGGCGACTTCGAGACCGCCCGCCAGTGGCTCGACAAGTCGCCGGACACCCCGCAGACCGCCTGGGTGCGCGCCCAGCTCCTCCTGCGCGACGGCAAGCTCTCCGAGGCCCGCCCCTTCCTGGAGAAAGCCGCCGGTGTTCCGCCGACCCCGGAAGACATGGGGTTCGGACCGCTCGGCGTGGGCCCATACGCCACGCGCGAGCGCGTGCGGGCCGAGCAGGCCGTGGTGCGGCTCACGCAGAAGGACTACGTCGCGGCCCTGGAGCTCTTCAGGCCCAACGGCTACTGGAGCGACGCCGTCTACGTGGCCGAACGGGTGCTCACCGCGGACGAGCTCAAAGCCTACGTGGACAAGCTGCCGCCGGACCCGCCGGAAGAAGGGGAGCTCGGCTGGGGGGACTACTCGACGTCGTCCCTGCGCCATCTCCTCGGCCGGCGCCTGACCCGCGAAGGCCGCTTCGCCGAAGCGCTCCCCTACCTCCCTGATGAATTGAAGCCTCTGCTCCAGACCCTGGCCTCCGAGCTCAGGCAGGCCGGCGATGCGAAGCTCTCCAAAGCCGACCGCGCCCGGGCCGGGTTCCGCGCCGCCTGCCTCGCACGCCAGGACGGCCTGATGCTCCTCGGCACCGAAGGAGAGCCCGACTGGGTCGAGTATGGGGCCGATTACGATCTCGGCAGCCTGGCCGATCTCCGCAAGGAGCAGAAGATCTTCGCGCCGAGCGAGGACGAGCTCGCCCGCGCCGAGCGCCACAAGGCCCAGCCGAACAAGCGCTATCATTATCGATACCGCGCCGCCGACATCGCCTGGGACGCCGCGCAGCTCCTGCCTTCGGGCGACGAGAAGGCCGGCATCCTCGCCACCGCCGGCAACTGGATCCAGAACGACGATCCCAAGGCCGCCGACCGTTTCTACAAGGCGCTGGTCCGCTGCTGCGGCGACACCGAGCTGGGCGCGGCCGCCGACGAGAAGCGCTGGTTCCCCGAGGCCGACACCTGCCCGGAGTAAACGTACGGTCGCTGGTTGCCGACCGTCCGCAATCCTTGGCGGATCGTCCGCGACTCTCTGCCGGTCCTCCGCAACGACCTGCCGACGATCGGCAAAGGTTTGCGGATCGTCGGCAACGCTCTGCCAGTCATCCGCGATGCTTGGCGGACCGTTGGCCAACGTCTGCGGATGGTCGGCAACGCTCTGCCGACCATCCGCGACGGACTGCCAGCCTTCGGCAAACGCTCGCGGATCGTCGGTCTACTGCCGCTCCCGGACCCGGACCGGATACGGCGGACGCTGCGGCTTGACCGGCGGGTTCTTCTTCAATTCCTCGAGGACGATCTCGATCGCCTTCTCGAGCTGCGCGTCGCGGCCGGCGGCGATGCAGACCCCGCTCCGTCCCTTTTGCTAGACTCCCGCCCCGTGAACGTCGCGATCCTCGGCGGAGGCCCGGCCGGCCTCTATCTCGCTCTCCTGATGAAAAAGGCCGACCCGTCGCACCGGATCACCCTCCTGGAGCGCAACCGGCCCGACGACACCTTCGGATGGGGCGTCGTCTTCTCCGAGCAGACCCTCGGCAACCTTCAGGCGGCCGACCCCGAGACCCACGCCGAGATCACCGCCCACTTCGCGCGGTGGGACGACATCGACATCCACTACAAGGGCACCACCATCACCTCCGGCGGCCACGGCTTCGCCGGGATCGCCCGGCGCACCCTGCTCTCCATCCTCCAGCACCGGGCCGCCGAGCTCGGCGTCGAGCTGCGGTTCCAGACCGAGTTTCAGGACGACGGCGACCTGGAGCGGCTCGGGCTGGGTGACGCGGACCTGATCGTCGGGGCCGACGGCGTCAACAGCGCCGTGCGCCGACGCCACGCCGAGGTGTTCCAGCCGGACATCGACGTCCGGCCGGCCAGGTTCATCTGGCTCGGCACCACCTTTCCGTTCGACGCCTTCACGTTCGTCATCGTAGAGAACGAACACGGCGTCTTCCAGGCCCACGCCTACCGGTTCGAGGAAGGGCTCTCCACCTTCATCGTCGAGTGCGATCCGCTCTCCTGGCAGAACGCCGGCTTCGACCGGATGGACATCGACCAGACCGTCGCCGCCTGCCAGGAGATGTTCGCGCCATGGCTCGACGGCCACCCGCTCCTCGCGAACATTCCTCCGCACCAGCGCGAGCACCCGTGGGTGAGCTTCAACCGCGTGCGGTGCCAGACGTGGTACGACGGCAATGTGGTCTTGATCGGAGATGCCGCTCACACCGCCCACTTCTCCATCGGCTCGGGCACCAAGCTCGCCATGGAGGACTCGATCGCGCTCTCCCGCTGGCTGCACGCGGAGCCCTGCCTTGAAAAGGCGCTCGGCGCGTTTCAGGACGAGCGCATGACCGACGCGCTCCGTCTTCAGAACGCGGCGCGCAACTCCATGGAGTGGTTCGAAAACGTGCGGCGCTACGCGCGTCTCGATCCGCCCCAGTTCGCCTACAGCCTCCTCACCCGCAGCCAGAGGGTCAGCCACGAAAACCTCCGCCTGCGCGACAGCGCCTACCTCGAAGGGGTCGAGCGCTGGTTCGCGAGCCGCGTCCAGACGGATTCCAGGACCGGCGCCAAGCCCCTTCCGCCCATGTTCACGCCGTTCACCCTGCGCGGCATGACCCTCGGCAACCGCGTCGTGGTCGCGCCCATGGACATGTATAGCGCCGAGGACGGCACGCCCAACGAATTCCACCTCGTTCACCTGGGCGCCCGCGCGCTCGGCGGCGCCGGGCTGATCCTCACCGAGATGACCTGTGTCTCGCCCGAGGCCCGGATCAGCCTCGGCTGCACCGGCATGTACCGGCCCGACCATGTGGCGGCCTGGAAGCGGATCGTGGACTTCGTCCACGACTGGAGCCGCGCGAAGATCGCCCTCCAGATCGGCCACTCCGGGCCCAAGGGCGCCACGAAACGGATGTGGGAAGGCATGGACGAGCCGCTCGAAGAGAACGCCTGGCCGGTGATCGCACCGTCGCCAATCCCCTGGAGCTCCCGCAACCAGGTGCCCCGCGAGATGACCCGGGCCGACATGGACGAGATTCGCGGGCAGTTCGTGCGCGCCACCCGCATGGCGGCCGAAGCCGGGTTCGACATGATCGAGCTGCACTGCGCCCACGGCTACTTGCTGTCGAGCTTCATCACGCCGCTCACCAATCGCCGCACCGACGAATACGGCGGCCCGCTCGAAAATCGCCTGCGCTACCCGCTGGAGGTCTTCCACGCCGTGCGCGCGGCCTGGCCCGAGGAGCGGCCGATCTCCGTGCGCATCTCCGCGACCGACTGGGTGGAGGACGGTGTCGATGGTCCGGAAGCGGTCGAGATCGCGCGCGCGTTTCATCAGTCCGGCGCGGACATCCTCCACATTTCCGCGGGCCAGACCTCGATCAAGGCCAAGCCGGTCTACGGCCGCATGTTCCAGACCCCGTTCTCGGACCGCGTCCGCAACGAGACCGGAATCCCGACCATCGCGGTCGGCAACATCACCGAGCCCGACCAGGTGAACTCGATCCTGGCCGCGGGCCGCGCCGACCTCTGCGCCCTGGCCCGGCCGCACCTGGCCGATCCGAACTGGACCCTGCGCGCCGCCGCCGAGCTCGGGGTCGGAGACGATCCGTGGCCCGTCCAGTATCTTTCCGGAGCCCGCCAGCTCGAACGGAATCTGGCGCGGGCGAAACAGCAGGCCCAGGAGCTGCTCGGGACGAGTACGGTATGAGGAGGATCCTTTGAACGATCGCATCCCTGTCGAGGACATCAAACCGACCAGCTTCGACTGGCACGTGGAGGGCCGGGTCGCGACCATCACGCTCAGCCGTCCCGAGCGCAAGAACCCTCTCACCTTCGAGTCCTACCGCGAGCTGTCCGACACCTTCGATCGCCTGCGCCGAGTCGACGAGGTGCGGGCCGTGGTCCTCACCGGCGCCGGGGGCAACTTCTGCTCGGGTGGCGATGTCCACGAAATCATCGGTCCGCTCGTTCAAATGCGTGAAGAAAAGAGAATGGACAAGCTCCTCGCCTTCACACGCCTGACCGGAGAGCTGGTCCGCACCATGCGCGCCTGTCCGCAGCCGATCGTGGCCGCGATCGACGGCATGTGCGTGGGCGCCGGAGCGATCCTCGCCATGGCCTCGGACATCCGCCTGGGCACGCCGCGGAGCCGCGTCGCCTTCCTGTTCGTGAAGGTCGGCCTCTCCGGCGCGGACATGGGAGCCTGCGCCATCCTCCCCCGCCTCATCGGCCAGGGCCGGGCGGGCGAGCTCCTCTACACCGGCCGATTCCTCGAAGCCGCCGAGGCCGAGCGCTGGGGTTTCTACAACCGCCTGATCGAGCCGGACGACCTTCAGAATGAAGCCCGCACGCTCGCCACGGCCATCGCGACCGGCCCGACCTTCGCGCACGCCATGACCAAGAAAGCCCTTCACCAGGAGTGGTCGATGGGCGTGGACGAGGCGATCGAAGCCGAGGCCCAGGCCCAGGCCATCTGCATGCAGACCGAGGACTTCGCCCGCGCCTACCGCGGGTTCGTGGCCAAGGAAAAGCCTGTCTTCCAGGGAGACTGATGGCTGATACCACTTTCCTCTCCTGGCCGTTCTTCGAGGAGCCTCACCGCACCCTCGCCCGCGACCTTGCGGCCTGGGCTGAACGCGAAGTGGCCCAGTTGCACTTCCCCCCTCTCCCGGGGGGCGGGAGTGCGATGGGAGAGGGGGGCCAGGGGGGTGAGGGGTCCCTGGACGGCACCTGCCGCGAGTTGGTCCGCCGCCTCGCCGCCGGAGGCTGGCTCCGGTACGCCACTGGCGACCGGCTGGACGTCCGTTCCCTCTGTCTGATCCGCGAGACCCTGGCCCGGACCAACGCGCTGGCCGACTTCGCCTTCGCGCTCCAGGGTCTGGGCAGCGGCCCGATTTCAATTTTCGGAACGGACGAGCAGCGCCGCACCTGGTTGCCCAGAGTGGCATCGGGCCAGGCGATCCCGGCCTTCGCCCTCTCCGAATCCGAGGCCGGCTCGGACGTGAGCGCCATGCGCACCACGGCCCGGCGCGACGGCGACGAATATGTGATCGATGGCGAGAAGACCTGGATCTCGAACGCCGGACTGGCGGATTTCTACGTCGTCTTCTGCCGTTTCCCCGAAGCCGGAGAGAAAGGTTTTGCCGCCCTCCTGGTCGAAGCCGGAAACCCGGGCCTGACCGTGACCGAGCGCCTGGATCTCCTCGCGCCGCATCCGCTCGGCACCCTGCGATTCGAAAGCTGCCGCGTGCCCGCCTCCGCGCTGATCGGAGAGCCGGGCCGGGGCCTGCGCGTGGCGCTCGGCACGCTCGACGTCTTCCGCTCGACCGTGGGCGCCGCGGCGCTGGGTATGGCCCGCAGAGCGCTCGACGAGGCCGCGAGCCACGCGAAGAAGCGTCAGATTTCCGGCCGGCCGCTCGCGGATTTGCAACTCACCCAGGCGCGGCTCGCGGACATGGCCGTGGCCGTGGATGCCAGCGCGCTCCTGGTCTATCGCGCGGCCTGGACCCGGGACTCCGGAGCGCCAAGGGTCACGCGCGAAGCGGCCATGGCGAAGCTTTTTGCAACGGAATCGGCCCAGCGCGTGATCGACGACGCCGTGCAGCTCCTCGGAGGCCGGGGGGTGCTGGCCGGCACACCGGTCGAGCGTCTATATCGAGAGGTCCGCGCCCTGCGCATCTATGAAGGGACGAGCGAAGTGCAAAAGCTTGTGATCGCCGGACAACTCCTAGGAGGTGAGCATGCGTGACACGAAGCCGCCCGCCGGGGCGACCGCCCACGTCGACACCTTCTGCCGTGACCTCCTGCCGCCGCCCGAGCTGTGGCCCGAGATGGACTACAGCGGCCTCGCCGAGCTGGCCTATCCGGACCGGATGAACTGCGCCGCCGACCTCCTCGATGCCCGCGTGGCCGAAGGCAACGGCGACCGCATCGCCTTTCATTTCGCCGGCGGCACCTGGACCTACCGCGAGCTGCTGGAAAAAGCGAATCGGATCGCCCATGTCCTGGTGGACGATTTCGGTCTCGTCCCCGGCAACCGGGTACTCCTCCGCGGCTTCAACAATCCGATGATGGCAGCCTGCTGGTTCGCGGTCCTCAAGGCGGGAGGCATCGTGGTCGCCACCATGCCGCTGCTGCGCGTGCGCGAGCTGGTCTATATGATCGACAAGGCCCGCATCGGCCTCGTCCTGACCGACGCCCGCATCCGCGCCGAAGCCGATCAATCCGCTGAAGGCCGGAATGTTCGAGCCGTTGATTTCAACACCGGCGAGCTCGAAGAACGGATGGAAGGCAAGCCGACCGATTTCAAGAACTGCGACACAGCGGCGGACGACATCGCCCTCCTCGCCTTCACCTCCGGCACCACGGGCAACGCCAAGGGAACGATCCATTTTCATCGCGACGTGATCGCGGTCTGCGACTGCTTCCCGCCCTACGTGCTGAAGCCGCACGCGGACGACGTCTTCGCCGGCTCGCCTCCCTTCGCCTTCACCTACGGCCTGGGCGGGCTGATCCTGTTTCCGATGCGGATCGGCGCCTCGGCGGTGCTGCTGGAGCAGGCGGCGCCGCCGCACTTGATCAAGGGTATCCAGGACTTCAAGGCCACGGTCGTGTTCACCGCACCCACGGCCTACCGGGCGATGCTGCCGATGCTGCCGCAGCACGACATCTCCAGCCTGCGGGCCTGCGTTTCGGCTGGCGAGACCCTACCGCTCCCCACCTGGGAAGCGTGGCGCGAGGCCACGGGACTGAGGATCATCGACGGCATCGGCTCGACCGAGATACTGCACATCTTCATCAGCGAGTCGGGAGACGGCATCCGTCCCGGGGCGACAGGCCGAGCGGTGCCTGGCTACCAGGCGCGGATCGTTGACGAGGACGGCAACGAGCAGCCGCCGGGCACGGTCGGCCGGCTGGCGGTCAAGGGGCCCACGGGCTGCCGCTACCTCGACGACCCGGAGAGGCAACGGGGCTACGTGCAGAACGGCTGGAACCTGACCGGCGACTCGTTCTCCATGGACGAGGACGGCTACTTCTGGTACCAGGCGCGGACGGACGACATGATCATCTCCTCGGGCATCAACATCTCTGGCCTGGAGGTGGAGAGCGTCCTGCTGGAGCACCCGAAAATCCTGGAGTGCGGCGTCGTGGGAGTGCCGGACGTCGAGCGCGGTCATGTAGTCAAAGCCTTCATCGTCCTCCGGCCCGGCAACGAAGGCAGCCCCGAGCTCATCAAAGAGCTGCAGGACTACGTGAAGAGTCAGATCGCGCCCTACAAATACCCGAGGCAGATCGATTTCGTGGAATCCCTGCCGAGAACCCTGACCGGCAAGCTCCAGCGCTTCCGCCTGAGAGAGAGGGAATCGTGATCCTCCAGCCTGAAGGCTGGGCCGCGCCCGTCGGCTATACAAACGGAGTCGCCGTCGAAGGCCGTCAGATCTATCTGGCCGGCCAGATCGGCTGGAATCCCGCCACCTGCCAGTTCGAAACCGACGACCTGGGGACCCAGGTCCGCCAGGCGCTGGAAAACATCGTAGCTCTCCTCCGCGAAGCCGGAGCCGAGCCCCAGCACCTCGTCCGGCTTACCTGGTACATCACCGACAAGGCCGCTTACAACGCCGCCCGGAAAGAGATCGGGAAGGCGTACCGCGACGTGATCGGCCGCCATTTTCCTCCCATGGCGCTGGTGGTGGTCGCGGCGCTGTTGGAGGATCGGGCGTTGGTGGAGATCGAGGCTACGGCGGTCGCTCCGGCCGCGCCCACCGGAAGCTCGGCGCGCGGGTGAAGTCCATGGCCAGCTCGGGCGAGTAGGTGATCCAACCCTGCGGCGACTGATACTTGAGCCGCAGGATCATGATCCCTATCCGCTTGAGCTGGAAGCCTCCCACCGCCGGCACCTCGACCGAATGGATGCCGTCACCCAGAACGATGAAGTAGCGGCCGTTCTGATAAGGACCGAGCGTCCAATGGAGAGTCCGGCCGGCGGC
>DATANP010000011.1:0-3507 GCA_036266195.1 Thermoanaerobaculia bacterium
GACCGCCACCCACAGGTCGAGCGGACCGTTGGCCGGCTGGAGCCGTTTCGCGCCGGCCTTGATCTTCAGACGGCCATCCGGCGAAGGAGCCGCCGAGACCGTCACCTGGCCGGCGGGCTCGGCCCCGAGCGCCTGGGAAATCGACTGCCGGACCTCCGGCTCGTTCGAGCCCACCACCTGCGTCCGGCCGGCGACCACGAGCTGGGGGGTGTAGATCCGGTTGCTGTGGAAGGCGCGGGCGTAGCCCTGCTGGCGCTGCGACCAGGCCTTGGAGGAGAACGGGTCGGTCCAGCCGATGTAGTTCCAGTAGTCCACGTGGAAGGCCAGCGGGATCACCCGCGGGTCCTTGCCGAGCTTCGAGAGCAGCCGGTCCGCCGGCGGGCAGGACGAGCAGCCCTGCGAGGTGAACAGCTCGACGATGATCGGCCCCTTCTGGGGCTCGGCCGATCCGGCCATGCTGAGGGCGAGGATCATGGGGAGGAAGAGCAGGTATCTCATCGGCTTGGTGTACGGCTCTCGGTGCCCATCTGGTTTGCGAACCACTGCTTCGGCTTCAGGATCTTCCAGTCGCGCTGGTTCCCGTCCATCGCCAGCCCCACGTCCCAGCGGCCGTAGCTCGCATAGAGGATACCCCGGGATCCGGTTCCGCCGATCCGGAGCCTGCCCTGGATCAGCGCCGGGCCGCCGGCGATCGCCATCCGGTCGATCGAGACCCCGCCGGTCCCCACCGCCACGTCCGCCACGGCGCCGACCCCCGGCACGTCGAGGAGCCGGTCCACCCAGTTGAGGAGCCGGCCGCGGCGCTCCGGGGGCGCCACGAAGGCGAAGATCGGCCGCGGATCGGAGAGCGTGCTCTCCACCCGGGCCTTCAGGAGGACCGGCGAGCCCGGCTCCAGCACGGCGCGGTCGAGGTGCGCCCGCGCCCACCAGTTGCCCCCGCCGGACACTCCGGCCATGCGGACCCGGGTCAGGTCGAGCTTGGTGCCCGAGATGTCGAAGTGCCGGCCCTGGAAGTCGGCCTCCTGGAGCTGGGTCCGCAGGACGATGTCGCCCTGGAGCCGCCGGCCCTCCACGTCGGCCGAGACCCCGCGGGCGTCCAGCCGGAAGCTGCCGTGGCCGACCCAGTCCGGCGCCGCCGCCTGGAAGCGGGCGCTGGTGCGGCCCGAGCCGCCGGTCAGCTTCAGCCCCGAGGCCGGTGGCAGGTAGGCGTTGTAGAAGGCCAGGTTGGGCACCTCGGCCAACGGCATGCGGATATCGAAGCTGCGCGGCGAGAACAGGGCCAGGCCCAGGAGCCGGGGTTGCTCGGTGAGCGCCTCGATCCGCAGGTCCCGGCCGCGCACGTGCGGCTGCCGGTAACCCGACCGGATCACCTGGAACGAGCCGAAGTCGAGCCCCAGCCGGCCGCTTCCATTCGGCAGCACCTCCCAGGCGACCCGGCCCGGACCATACGCCCGGTAGTCGAGCACCCGGGCCGCGAGCTGCTTCGGCCGCGCGTCCAGCCGGCTGGCGGGGAGCAGCTCACCCCGCCGCACCCGCAGGTCGGCGGCGACCCGGGCGTCCCGGGCCTCCAGCGCCAGCCAGCGGGTCCGCTGCAGGTACTCGTCCAGGAAGGCGAGGCTCGGCACCACCCCCTCGACCTGCGCCCGGCCGCTCAGGAACTGGAGCGAGTGCCAGCCATGGTGCTCGGCCGGCGAGTAGGGAGACATCTCGCCGTCGATCTGGCCCCGGGCATCGGCCAGGATCGGCCGCGCCTGGGGTCCGGCCCCGAGGGCAATCGACCCGGAGAGGATCCGCAGCCGGGTCGGCTCGATCCGCAGCCGCCGCCAGATCTGCATGTCGAACCCTCCGGCCACCCGCGCCTTGCCGGCGAACCGGACCTCGTCGATCCAGAGCTCCCGCACGTCGTCCAGGTCCACCTGGCCGAGAGCGATGCGCCAGGGATCGCGGCGGGCCTTTTCCTGCTGCTTCGGCGGACGGGGATAGATCTTTTCCGGCGGCCGGGCCGGCGGGTTCGAGAGGCCGGGGATTGACGGCTCGAATTCGGGCCGCGGCTTGCGCACCCAGCGCGGGTTGTCGATCCGCCGGGCCAGCCGGAACGAGACGCCCGAGCCCGAGAGGCTGTCCACGATGAATTCCCGGTCGTACAAGTCCAGGAGCCGGATCGTGAACGTGCCGCGGTCCATGGCGGCCCACCACTGCGAGGTGTGGGTCTGATTCCGGATCTGAAAGCCCCGCACGTGGACCACGCCGGGCCAGGAGGTCCAGGCGGAGCGCACCTGGATCAGCAGGCGCTCGGGCCGGCGGTTGAGCCGCCGCTCCAGGTCGCCGGAGCGCAGGTACCAGTTGCCCGCGATCAGGTAGAGCGGGTAGAGGGCCACCGCGGCCAGAGCAAGGCCCAGAGCGAGCCGGAGGAGGAAGCGCTTCATCCGGCGGCCCTGTGTTGCGAGAGTCGTGCCTGGGCCGAAATGCAACGGAAGGTCCGCGCACCAGTGGTAGGATGGGCCCCGAATTCGAGAAAGAGGTCGCTGATGGGAATCCTGGAATCCTTCTCCGCCGCCGGTGCGATCTTCGCCGTCCTGGCCGGGATCGTCCTCTTCTACACCGTGGCCCGCATCCTCTACAAGAAGGCCGGGCCGGATGAAGCGCTCATCGTCTACGGCCGCCGGCAGATGTTCGGCAGCAAGGTCCGCGACGAGAAGGGGGCGACCGAGGGCTTCCGCATCGTCCGCGGCGGCGGCACCTTCGTCTTTCCGGCCTGGGAGCAGCACAAGGTCCTGTCGCTGCGCATGATGACGCTCGACATCGACCTCCAGCACGTCTACACCTCCCAGGGCATCCCGATCAACGTCAAGGCCGTGGCCCAGGTGAAGATCCACGGCGACATCGATCACATCCGGAACGCCGCCGAGGGCTTCCTCGGCGTGCCGGTCGAGGAGGTCCGCGCGACCATCAAGGAGACGGTGGCGGGCCACCTGCGCGGCATCATCGGCACCCTGACCCTCGAAGAGCTGTACAAGGACCAGAAGCGCTTCCAGGAGCGCGTCCGCGAGGAGGCCCACCTCGACCTCGAAGGCATGGGCTTCGAGTTCAAGTCGTTCGTGTTCCAGGAGATCCAGGACGCCGAGGGCTACCTCAACTCCCTCGGCCAGCCCAAGATCCAGGAGGCGCTCAAGGACGCCCGCATCGCCACCGCCCTCTCCGACCGGCAGGCCAAGGTCGAGGAGGAGTCCGCTCGCCAGCAGAAGGAGCAGAAGCGCTTCCAGGTGGACACCGAGATCGCCGAAGCCGAGAAGAGCCTGTCGCTCAAGAAGGCCTCCATCCAGAAGGAGGTCGACGTCGCCCGCGCCCAGGCCCAGAAGGCCGGCGAGATGGAGATGAAGGTCCAGGACATCACGATCGCCGGCAAGGAGGTCGACCGGCGCAAGCTCGAGCTCAACGCCACGATCCGCGAGCAGGCGGACGCCAAGAAGTACGAGGCCGAGAGGAACGCCGACGCCGACCAGTACC
>DATANP010000012.1:0-7258 GCA_036266195.1 Thermoanaerobaculia bacterium
GAGGTGGCTGGAGATCCGCTCCACCTTGTCGAGCTCCGCGGTCGCGTTCTCGACCCCGGCGAAGATCTCGCGGAGCTGGCCCATCACCTGGCGGCGGTCGTCGGGGCGGATGGCGAGGAACTGCTCGATCTTGTCCACCTGCGTGTTCTGGAGGCCGAGGCCGCGGATGGGGTCGCCCGAGGAGTCCACGTAGCCCTCGGTCAGCTCCAGGCGGACCTTCTTCATGCCCACCTTGTCGAGCTTGTCGAGAACCCGGAAGACGTCCGCCCCCTGCTCGGTGGAAACACCGGCGAAGGCGAGCAGCAGATTGAGGATGGCGCGGCTGGAGAAGCGCACCCGGTAGCCGCCCACCTTGAGAGCGGCAAGGGTGTCGCACATGCCGGCGACGATCTCGGTGTCGGCGATCTCGGACTCGACGCCGACCGAGTCGAGGTCGAACTGGGTGAACTCGCGGAAGCGGCCCGGCCCGGGCTTGTCGGCGCGCCAGACCGGTGAGACCTGGTAGCGACGGAACGGCCGCGGCAGCTCCCTGTATTGGGAGACGACGCGCGCGAGCGGCACCGTGAGGTCGAACCGGAGCGCGAGCTTCTCCTCCTCCGGGTTGCTGACGGTGAAGAGGGTCGAGGTGGCCTCCGGGCCGGGGTTGGAGCCGCGGAGCACGTCCAGGTATTCGACGGCGGGGGTGGACAGGGGCACGAACCCGTACAGCTCGTAGACGCCGCGGATGGTGTCGATCATCCACTGGCGCGCCAGCATCTGGTCGGACAGGAGGTCACGGAGGCCGCGAGACAGGCGCGGCTCGACGGTCCCGGTGGCTGTCATGAGAAATCCTTGGCTCTGAAGGGGGAAATGGTACCGGCGATGGGATTTGAACCCATGACCTCCTGATCCACAGTCAGGCGCTCTACCACTGAGCTACACCGGCCCGGACGGGAGATCGTAATGTCAAACTTTGATCAGGTCAAATTGCGACCAGAAGGTTGGAGGAGAACTGCCGCGCCCGGTCGAACCAGCTCCAGCGCAGCTCCATCCCAGCCTCGTCGGCCAGCCCGGCGATCTCCCCGGGATCGAACTTGTGGGAGCTCTCCGTATGGATGGTCTCCCCGGCCGCAAAGCGCGCCTCCAGGTTGATGCCCCGGATCGGCACGGTCTGGTCCCGGAGGCTCTCCAGGTGCATCTCGATCCGCGCCAGCTCCGGGTCGTAGCGGGCCCGGTGGCGGAAGCTGCGGAGGTCGAACTCGCCGCCCAGCTCGCGGTTGATCCGGCCCAGGACGTTCAGGTTGAACGCGGCGGTCACCCCGAGAGGGTCGTCGTAGGCCGGGATGAGGACGCTCTCCGGCTTCTTGAGGTCGAGCCCCAGGAGGAAGGCGTCGCCCGGGTTGAGCATGCCACGGACGCTCCGCAGCATGCCGCTCCTCTCGGCCGGCTCCAGGTTGCCGAGGGTGGAGCCGAGGAAGAGGACCAGCGTGTGCTTGTAGCGGTTGCTGGCGGTCGCCTCGTCGCGGATCGCCCGCAGCGCCGTCTGGTAGTCCGCCACCCAGGCGGTGACGCGGAGGTTCGGATAGGCCGAGAGCAGCTCCTCGCTGCCCTGCACCAGGGCCGAGGCCGAAACGTCGATCGGCAGGTAGTCGAGCCCGCCCTGCCGGGCCAGCAGGGCGTCGATCAGCAGGCGGGTCTTGCGCGCGTCGCCGCTGCCCAGCTCGACGATGCGCACCGGGCCCGGCAGCCAGGCCGCGATCTCGCCCGCGCGGGCGCGCAGGATCTCGGACTCGGCCCGGAAGACGGGGTACTCGGGCAGGGCGCAGATGGCGCCGAACAGGAGCGAGCCCAGCTCGTCGTAGAAGTACTTCGGCTGGAGGACCTTGGGTGTGGCGGTCAGCCCCTGGCGGACGTCCTCGCCGAAGGTAGGCTGATGCGCTCCGTCGAGCCGGCGGAGGCGGAGACGGCCGGCCGGCCAGCGGGACGCGGCACCCATGGCGGGTTCTCCACCTCTCCCGATGGCACCCGCCGTAGCGGTACCCGATGACGTGTCCCGTTCCATGCGTGTCGAACCACCTCCCATGGTAGCATCCCCCGGCCCGATTCGAATGCATCTCAGGAGCCGAGAGCCCATGGAACGTGAAACCCTGGATATCGACGTTGTCTTTGTCGGTGCCGGCCCGGCCAGCCTGGCGGGGGCCTGGCACCTCGCGAACCTGATCCGGCAGCACAACGAGACATCCTCGGCCAAGCTGGAGGTCTCCATCGCGGTTTTGGAGAAGGGCCGCGAGGCCGGCAGTCACGCGCTGTCCGGAGCCGTGGTCGATCCGCGCGCCTTCAAGGAGCTGTTCCCGGACGACTGGCGCAGCGCGCCGTTCGAGGCCAAGGTCGAGCACGAGGAGTTCCTCTTCCTGACCGGGAAGGGCTCGTACTCGCTGCCGATCCCGCCGCCCCTGGAGAACGAGGGCAACTACGTGGCCTCGCTCGGCAAGCTCGTCAAGTGGATGGCCGCCAAGGTCGAGTCGGCCGGCGTGGACGTGTTCTACGAGTTCCCGGCCGCGGCCGCGCTGGTCGAGGACAGCCGGGTGGTCGGCGTGCGCACGCGCGACCGCGGCATCTCGCACACGGGTGAGAAGAAGGCCAACTTCGAGCCTGGCGTGGACATCCGCAGCCAGGTGGTGGTCCTCGGCGAAGGCCCGCGCGGCACGCTGGTCAAGCAGCTCAACGCCGAGATGGACCTGTGGCAGGGCAAGAACCCGGAGATCTACGCCATCGGCATCAAGGAGGTCTGGGACCTCCCGCCCGGCCGCATCGAGCCGGGCCAGGTCCTCCACACGCTCGGCTGGCCGCTCGACCAGCACACGTTCGGCGGCAGCTTCCTCTACGGCATGCAGAACGACCAGCTCATCGTCGGCCTGGTCGTGGGCCTCGACTACCGCAACCCGCTGCTCGATCCGCACCAGGAGTTCCAGCGCCTCAAGACCCATCCGGACATCGCCAAGATCCTCGAAGGCGGCACGATGGCGTTCTACGGCGCCAAGGCGCTGCCCGAGGGCGGCTGGTGGTCGCGCCCGCGCTCGCACGGCGACGGCTTCCTGATCGTCGGCGACTCGGCCGGCATGCTGAACAGCCAGCGGCTCAAGGGCATCCACCTCGGCATGAAGTCGGGCATGCTCGCGGCCGAGACGATCTTCGAGGCGCTCAAGGCCGGCGGAGTGACAGCCGAGCGCCTGGCTCGCTACGAGGAGAAGGTCGAGGCGAGTTGGATCAAGGACGAGATGTGGGCGGTGCGCAACTTCCACCAGGCGTTCGACCACGGCGCCCTGCCCGGCATGCTCCAGGCCGGCCTCGGCATGGTCAGCGGCGGACGCGGCTGGGGGGTCTTCGACCGGCTGGAGACGAAGCCCGGCCACGAGCGGATGATCCCGCTCAACACGCCCGAGGGACAGAAGCTCAAGGCCCCGGCGCCGCTCAAGGCCGACGGCAAGCTGGTCTTCGACAAGCTGGCCGACGTCTACAACTCGGGCACCGCCCATGACGAGGACCAGCCGGTCCACCTGCTGGTGGCGGACACGGACATCTGCATCTACCAGTGCGCGGTGGAGTACGCGAACCCCTGCCAGCGCTTCTGTCCGGCCGCGGTCTACGAGATGGTGGAGGACGCCGCCTCGCCCACAGGACGCCGCCTGCAGATCAACGCGAGCAACTGCGTCCACTGCAAGACCTGCGACATCATGGACCCGTACGCAATCATCACCTGGGTGCCGCCGGAAGGTGGGGGCGGGCCGAACTACGGGAAGATGTAGGCCGGAACCTCACCCCCTGTCCCCCTCTCCCATCTCCCACCCAACCCCCGCCGGGAGAGGGGGGACCTGTCTGGGGCTCTACAGCCGATTCTCGGCAACACGACTGGCAGGCGTTCCCCCTCTCCCGGGGTTGGGTGGCCGGGAGATGGGAGAGGGGGACAGGGGGTGAGGTCTCCTGCTTTTACGCCCCCTGCTTCGGGCTGATCACACAGTCCCCGCTGCCGGTCTCCACCCGGATCACCGTCTGGCCGTTGCCCCGGCGGGCTCCCACGACCTTCTTGCCGTCTTTCCGGAGCTGGGCGTCGGCGTAGCCGACCTCCAGGTCGCCGCTCCCCTGGTCCGACTCGATGTCGAACGCGGCGTTCGGGCCGGCGTGGATCTCCACGTCGCCGCTGCCGGTGTCGGCGCTGATCCGCTTCGCCTGGGCGAGCGAGCTGAGGATGACCACGTCGCCCGAGCCGGTGTCGGCCTCCAGTTCCTCCAGCTCCACCCCCATCACATGGACGTTGCCCGAGCCGGTGTCCGCGATCACCCGGCTGGCCGTGCCCCCGCGCACGATCACGTCGCCCGAGCCGGTATCGACATAGAGCCGGCCGGCCGAGACGTTCTCCACCGTCACATCGCCCGAGCCGGTGTCCATCTTGCCGTTGCCCACCAGGCGGCGGACGACCACGTCGCCCGAGCCGGTGTCGACCGAGGTCTCGCCCCGCGCCGAGCCCAGGACCACGTCGCCCGAGCCGGTGTCCACCACGAGGTTGCCGTCGTAGGCGGCGACCTCCACCTTGCCGCTGCCCGTATCGACCTTGAGCGTCCCTTCGAGCTGGCCGCCGCGGACGTCGCCCACGATGTTGCGGACGACCACGTTGCTGCCCACCGGCAGGCCGATGCGGAGGTCGGCGTAGAGCATGGGCGCGGAGGAGCTCCTCTCGTTGTACACCCGCACCCGCTCGCCGCGGTACTGCGTGCTCGTCATGGCCCCCTTGCTCGCCAGCCAGCTCAGGAACCAGGACTCCTCCTGCTTCTTCGAGCCGGGCCGCGGATAGGCGAAGCCCCTGTAGTCCTTCACCGGATAGGAGAGCGCCCACTCCTCGTTGCCGTGGCGGTCCTCGGCCTTGACCCACTTCATGTTCTGAAGGAGCTTCTGCGTCTCGTTGCCCGACTCCCCCTGCGCGTGGACCGTGGCGTCCACCAGCACCTGGTTCCCCTGGATCCGGACCAGCTCGATCCGGCCGGCGAGGTTGGCGAGCCGCACCACGTTGGCGCCCTGGACAGGGAACGCCTGGCGGAAGGCCCGCGTCTGGCCCTGGCCGAACGCCGGCAGGCTCGCTCCGACCAGGAGCGCCGCGACCGGCAGGATGGTTGAAATCGTTCGTCTCATGGCTCGTGTCCCCCTTCTTCGTTCCGTGTCCCACTACGGTGCCGCTTCGGGAAAGGTTTCGCCGGGGTTAGACTGTGGCGCTCTCGGAGGAAAACCATGCGCCTGATGCCTGCCTTGCTGCTCGTCTGCTGCCTCGCCGCCGGTCCGGCGGTTATCGCCGATACAGCCGAGCCGAACCGGCTGACCGACGACATCGTCTTCGCGCCCGACGCGAACGGCGCCTTCCCGACCGACCCCAAATGGTCGCCGGACGGCCGCTCCCTGGCCTACAGGTGGGGCCAGGACAAGGAGGAGGCCCTCTGGCGGCTCGATACGGCTACCGGCAGGAGCGAGAGCCTGTTCCGGCTCGCCGATCTCAAGGACGGAGACCAGGAGATCTCGCTCGATGCCTGGCAGTGGCTGCCGAAGGGGGACGCCCTGCTGCTGGAGTCGGACGGCGACCTCTTCCTCTATACCCTGTCCGGCCACAAGCTGCGCCGGCTGACCCGGACCGGGGCCAAGGAAGAGACCCCCAGGGTCTCGCCCGACGGCTCGCTCGTGGCCTTCGTCCGGGACTTCGATCTCTACACCCTGGATCTCGCGACCGGCAAGGAGACCGCGCTCACCACCGACGGCGAGGAGGACGTCTTCCTCAATGGTGTGAACGACTGGGTCTACTGGGAGGAGATCTGGGACCGGGCTCCCGAGGCGTACTGGTGGAGCCCGGACGGCCGGCGGCTCGCCTATCTCCACTTCGACGAGCGGGAGGTCCCGACCTATCCACTGCTGGACACCGACGCCAAGGTCCGCTGGCAGAAGTATCCCAAGCCGGGAGAGCCCAACCCGAAGGTCCACATCGGCGTGGTGGATGCCCGCGGCGGGGAGACGGCCTGGATGGCGACCGGGGAGGAGGACTCCTACCTCGCCCGCGTGGCCTGGACTCCCTCCGGCGACGCCGTGGCGGTCCAGCGCCTGAACCGCGACCAGACGCGGCTCGACCTCCTGCGCTGCAGTATCGGCGGGGCGTCCGGCGCCTGCTCCACCTTCGCGACCGATACGTGGCCGACCTGGATCAACCTGGGGACCGACTTCCGGTTCCTGGAGGACGGCCGGTTCCTCTGGGGCTCGGAGCGCAGCGGCTGGCGGCGGCTCTATCTCTACGACGCCACAGGCAAGCTCGTCCGGCCGGTCACGCCGGAGGGCTGGGCCGTGGCGTCGCTGGACGGTCTCGACGGAGACTCCGCCATCGTCACCGCCTTCCGCACCGAGGGCCTGGGACCGGCGGACCGCCAGGTGTTCCGGGCCGGCCTCTCCAAGGATTCCTGGGAGCCGCTGGCCGGCGAGCCGGGATCGCACGGGGCCGTGGTGGCGCCCAAGGGCGGTGCCTGGGTCCACACCTGGAGCGACGCCAACCACCTGCCCACCCTGGAGGTCCGGACGGCCTCCGGCAAGCTGCCGCTCCCCTTTACGCCGCCCACCAGCTACGACCCGGCGGCCCTGCCGCAGTGGGAGCTCTTCTTCATCCCGGGCCCCGGCGGCTCGAAGCTGCCCGCGCGGATCCTGAAGCCGGAGGGATTCGACCCCAACCGGAAGTACCCCGCCATCATGTACCACTACGGCGGCCCCGCCTCGCAGGTGGTCGTCAACCGCTGGGACACCCGGCGCCGCGACCTGTGGCACAAGGAGATGGCCCAGCGCGGCTTCGTGGTGTTCAGCGTGGACAACCGGTCTTCGATCTTCTTCGGCAAGGCCGGAGAGGACCGGGACCACCGCCGCTTCGGGCCGTCCAACCTGGAGGCGCAGCTCGCCGGAGTCGAGTACCTGAAGAGCCTGGGCTGGGTGGACCCTGCCCGGATCGGTCTCTGGGGCTGGTCCGGCGGCGGCTATCAGACCCTCTATGCCCTGCTGAACGCGCCGGGCGTGTGGAAGGCCGGCATCTCCGGCGCGCCGATCTCCGACTTCCGGCTCTACGACGACATCTGGACCGAGCGCTACCTGGAGACGCCCGCGGACAACCCCGAAGGCTACCGGCTCTCATCGGTCGTCGAGAGCGCCGGCAAGCTCAAGGACCACCTGCTGATCATCCACGGGTTCGCGGACGACAACGTCCACCCGC
>DATANP010000013.1:0-5691 GCA_036266195.1 Thermoanaerobaculia bacterium
GCTCGATCAGGGTCTGGGAGATGAAGCCGCCGCCGTTGTCCCGCACGTCCACGATCAGGCCTTCCTTGCGCACCTGGCCGTAGAACCACTTCACGAACTCCTGCATCCCGTCCTCGCCCATGTCCGGGATGTGCAGGTAGCCGATGCGGCCGTTCGACATCTTGGCAACCTTTTCACGGTTGCGGTTCACCCAGTCGAGATAGATCAGGTGGGTCTCGGTGTCGATTGGCTTGAAGGTGATCTCCCGCGCACCGTCGAAGGACGGCTTGCTGTTCACGGTCATCCGCACCGGGCGGTCGGCCTTGAAGCGCAGCAGCCGGTAGGGGTTGTCCTTCGCCACCAGCTCCTCGCCGTCGATCGCCAGGACGTAGTCGCCTTCCTTGACGTCCACCCCGACCTCGGTCAGCGGCGCGCGGTAGGTCTCTTCCTCGTTCTGGCCGTGGAAGATCCGCGAGATCCGGTAGCGGCCCGCCTTGTCGTCGAGCTCGAAGCGGGCGCCGGGCAGGGCTACCCGCGGGCGCTCGGGCAGGTCGTAGTCGCCGCCCACCACGTAAGCGTGCGAGATGTTCAGCTCGGCGATCATCTCGCCGATCACATAGTTGAGGTCCGAGCGGTGCCCGACGTAGGCGACCAGCGGCCGGTACTGCTCGCGCAGGGCCTCCCAGTCGTAGCCGTGCATGTTTTCGACGTAGAAGAAGTCGCGGTAGCGGCGCCAGGCTTCATCGAAGACCTCCGCCCACTCCTCGGACGGGATCCGGTCCACGGCCAGGCCCTCGGTCGAGACCGCCTTCTTGGAGTCGCCGCCCTTCGGAGCGGCATCCATCAGGTTGTACTGCCCGCCCTGCTGCACCAGGATCTTGGAGCCGTCCATCGAGATCTGATAGCCGCCGCCGACGCCCTCGGCCAGCGTGGACTCCTTGCGGTCCTTCAGGGAGTAGATGCGCAGCGAGGTCTCCTCGCCGCTGTCGCGGCCCAGGAAGAAGGAGGGGAACCGCAGGTAGAGGAGGTTGCCGTCCTTGGTGACGCTCAGGCCGTCGTAGTTGTCCGCCGCCACGGGCACGCGCACCACCCGGTCGGTCAGGCCGTCGAAGTCGATCCTGATATAACCTTTCTTCTCCGGCTTCGCCTCGTCCTTCTTCTCGTCTTTCTTTTCGTCCTTCTTCTCCGCCTCGCCGACCGTGACCTCGTCGCTCTCGAAGGGCAGCGGGTTCTTCACGTCCTTGCGCAGCGCGACGGCGAAGATGCCCGCGTTCTTGTTGTTGGAGAAGTTGAGCTCGAAGGCGTCGAGCTGGGGGGCGAAGCTGCGGGCGCTCACATAGTAGAGGTACTCGCCCTTCGGGTCCCAGGCCGGCGTGGTCTCGTGGAACAGCTCGGAGGTCACCCGGTGGAGCTTGCCGTCCTCCGCGCTCCAGATCCAGATGGAGCGGAAGTTGTTCGGGTCGGTCATGGAGAACGCGAGATGGCCGCCGCACGGCGACCAGGCGTAGTCGCGGATCATGCCGAAGTCGTCGTCCGCGATCTGGACCTGCTTGCGGTCGGCCACGGTGACCACGTAGACCCGGCCGTCCTTGTCCGAGAAGGCGATCCGCTTACCGTCCGGCGCCCACTCCGGGGCGTAGCGCATGGCCTTGCCGCCGCTGGTGAGCTGCTCGGGCTTGCCGGTGCCGTCCTGGTCGATCAGCCAGACCTCCTCTTCGCCGGTGCGGTCGGAGATGAAGGCGATCTTTCGCCCGTCCGGCGACCAGCGGGCCCACTTGTCGTGGTAGCGCGAGGTGCGGGTCAGGTTGCGGGTCGGACCTTTTTCGATCGGCACGGTGAAGACGTCGCCGCGCGCCACGAACAGGGCCCGCTCGCCCTTGGGCGACAGCGCGAAGTCCTCGACGTTGCGCGCCGCCGAGACCCGCGAGGGCCGGTCGTAGAGTCCGTCGTACGGCACCTGGATGGGGATGTAGCGCTCCTGCCGGGTACCAGTGTCCAGGACGTGAAGCTCGCCGTCCATCTCGTAGACGATCTTCCCTACGTTGTCCGTGCTCGGCCAGCGCACGTCCCACTGGGTGCTCTTCGTGACCTGCTCGACGTTGCCGCTCGCCACGTCGTAGGAGTAGAGGTTGAGCGTGCCCGTGCGGTCGGAGTTGAAGAAGATCCGGTCGCCGATCCACATGGGGTCGCGATCGGTGCGCGGGTTCGAGGTGATGTTTTTCGTCTCGTGGGTGGCGAGGTCGAAGAGGTAGAGGTCCTGGGCCCAGCCGCCCTGGTAGCGCTTCCAGGTACGGAAGTCGCGGGCGATCGGGTTGTAGACCATCCGCTTGCCGTCGGGCGAGAAGTCGCCCGCGCCCGAGATGGGCATCGGCAGCGCCTCGCCCAGGCTGCCGTCCACCGGCACGGTGTAGAGGCGGGTGTCGGCCAGGTCCCAGCCGTCCCGCATGGAGCGGAAGAGGACGGCCTTGCCGTCCCGGGTCCAGCCCAGCACCTGGTTGTCGTAGCCCCAGCGCGGCGGCAGCGGGCCGCGGGCTGGGAACCAGGTGAGCTGCTTCGGAACGCCGCCGGTGGCGGGGATCACGTAGACCTGCTCGTCGCCGTCGTACTGGCCCATGAAGGCGATCCACTTGCCGTCCGGCGAGAACTTCCCGAACAGCTCCAGGCCGGGATGGGCGGTCAGGCGCGTGGCCGTGCCGCCGTTGGTCGGGGCCGTCCAGAGGTCCCCGGCATAGGTGAAGACGACCTTGTCTCCGTAGATATCCGGGAACCGGAGAAGCTTGGTCTGGGCCGAGGCCGCACCGGCGCCGAAGGCCAGCGCCACGGTCAGGCAGAAGGACAGGAAACGGTTGGACATGCAACCTCCAAAGAAAGGAACAGGGGCGGGCAGACCCCTCCCTGGATCGTTCTCCCTGGTACGGACGGGCCCGGGCCGGGGTTGCAATCGTGTGACAAACCCGGCCCAACCCGGCCCGGAACCAAACTGCTTTGCAAACTT
This sequence comes from Thermoanaerobaculia bacterium, assembly GCA_036266195.1. GTDB lineage: Bacteria > Acidobacteriota > Thermoanaerobaculia > Multivoradales > UBA5704 > DATMER01. Next base: position 2,975 of record DATANP010000013.1, read on the forward strand.
CTCCGTATGCCTGTGTAAGAAGGAGAGCACGGGACGCCAGGCTGGCATGCCGGCCGGGGCTCTTTCGAGCCGTCCTGACGCTCCCCTGACGGTCGGCTGACAGACTTTGGCCAGTGACACGGACAAATTTCGACAGCCCTCTTAAATGAAAGATTCGAGGGCGGGAAGGCACAGAGTAGATAAGCGATGCGTGAAACGATCTGGAAGGGCCCGACGTCAGCTCCGGCGCACCTCGAAGGTGGCTCCGGGCGCCGCCCACTCGACGTTCAGGCCGCCGGCGGCCGCCTGGGCCTCCTCGACGGAGCGGCGCGGATCGAACGCCGGCCAGACGTGGGTCAGGACGAGCCGGCGGGCCTCGGCGCGGAGCGCGGTCTCGCCGGCCTGGGCGGCGGTGAGGTGGACCGGCGCTCCGACCCGGCCCTCCTGGTAGGTCGCCTCGCAGAGCAGCAGGTCGCTGCCCTGGGCGAAGCCGGCGAGGTCGGCTCCGGGACCGGTGTCCGCGGAGTAGGTGAGGACGCCGGCCTCCGACTCCAGGCGCATCGCGAGGCAGTAGTTGGGATGGTCGGTGCGGAGGAAGCTCACGCGGACCCCGCAGACCTCTACGGTCCCGCCGGCCTCGGTCGGGTGGAGATCGAAGCTCTGGCCGAAGCCCTTCTCGCCTTCGGGCGGATCGCCGAGCAGCAGAGGCATCCGGTCCCACACCTCTTGAGGACAGTAGAGACTCCTGCGGAGGACGCCTTGCTCGTGGAACCGCATGGCGATGTTGAAGGCGTAGAGATCCACGCAGTGGTCGGCGTGGACGTGGCTGATCAGGATCGCGTCGACCCCGGTGAAGGCCGTCTGCCGCTGCAGCGCGCTGAAAGTGCCGTGGCCGGCGTCGATCCAGAGACGCGCTCCGGCGTGCTCCAGGAGGAAGCCGCTGCTGGGGTTTTCGGCCCCGGAGTAGCCACCGGAGCTGCCAAGGATTGTCAGTTTCATGGCTCGGATGAGGGGTTGATCACCCCTGAAACGTCATCAGGTTATCAAAGGTTTGAACGCGGCGCGCTCTGGCACTCGACGTGCACATATCCAGTTATAGAAGTCGTTCGAATTTAGCGGCCAAGCTCCCGCGAACGGAAAGAGAGGACCCCATGAGGTTGCATCCAGGGTTGGAGCAGTCGGAAGGTGCCCGTCGCCAGGCCGTCGTGATCGGCGGCAGCATCGGCGGCATGGTAGCCGCCCGCGTCCTGGCCGATCACTTCGACGAGATCTGTATCGTCGAGAGAGACTATCTGCCCGCCGGCACGGAAAACCGGCCGGGCGTCCCCCAGGCCCGGCATCTCCATTTCATCCTCCAGCGGGGTATGCAGGTCGTCGAAGAGCTGTTCCCCGGGGTGAAGGCCGACCTTCTCGAGGCCGGCAGCCACGTCGTGGACCAGGGCCGGGATCTGCGGATGCTCTACCGCTGGGGCTGGTCGCCGAAGGACGCCATGGACCTGGAGGTCCTGACGTTCACCCGGCCGCTGCTCGAGTCCACGATCCGGCGTCACCTGCTCGAGTCGCCGAAGATCTCGATCCTCGAGGGGCACGAGGCCTGCGGCCTGGTCGCCGACGAGTCGGGCCGGCGCGTGACCGGCGTGCGCGTCCGCCCGCGCAACCACAGCGAGCCGGAGGCGGCCGAGGAGACGGTCCTGCGCGCCGATCTCGTGGTGGACACCAGCGGCCGCACGTCCGAGGGCCCGGGCTGGCTGACCGACATCGGCTACGCAGCGCCGGAGGAGACGGTGGTGGACGCCTTCTGGGGCTACGCCGCGCGGATCTACGAGCCGCCTCCGGGCTGGCAGGCCGACTGGAAGGTCATGATCCTCATGAACCGGCCGCCGTACCAGCCGCGCGCCGGCGTGCTCCAGCCGATCGAAGGCGGCCGGTGGCTCGTCAACGTGGCCGGCGTGATGCGCGACTATCCGCCGACCGACGAGGAGGGCTTCCTGCAGTTCGCGAAGAGCCTGTCCTCGCCGGAGATCTACAACGCGATCAAGAACGCCCGCCCGCTGACCGGCATCCGCGGGTTCCGCCGTACGGCCAACCGGATGCGCCACTACGAGAAATTGGAGCGGCTGCCGGAGGCCTTCGTGGCCCTGGGCGACGCGGTCTGCGGCTTCAACCCGGTCTACGGCCAGGGCATGACCCTCGCCTGCCTGTCCGCCCTGGAGCTGGGTCCCTGGCTCACGGAGCGCGCCGGCGGACCGCTGGCCGGCCAGTCGTTCTTCAAGAGGATCGCAAAGCTGGTCGAGGCGCCGTTCGCGCTGGCCACCGGCGAGGACATGCGCTGGCCGGCCACGCAGGGCGGCGAGATCACGGCGAAGGTCCGCGTGATGCACTGGTACATCGACCAGGTGATGCAACTGATCCCGAAGAGCCCGGAGGTCTACAGGCGGTTCCAGCGCGTCAATCACATGCTGGACCCGATGGAGGCGCTGTTCCATCCGGCGATCCTCGGACCGATCCTGCGGCAGGCCCTGACCCCCGACTGGAGCCGCCTGCTCCCGTCGCTGGGCCGCGCCCGCGCCAAGGCCAGGAACAACGCGTCGGAGCCGCACGCTTCGACCGTCACGCTGCAAACCCGGGTCCGGTAACCCGAGACCCGCGGTAGTAGCACCCTCCATACGGCCGGGAGTCAGTCCCTCCCGGCCGCCTTTTTGGGCCTCAGTGAGCCCCCGTCGCCAGCCGGATGAAGT
>DATANP010000014.1:0-17706 GCA_036266195.1 Thermoanaerobaculia bacterium
CCCTCTTCTTTTCGGCTTCGAGGCGGTCCAGGATGCCCTTCTTCTCCTGCTCGTCGAGGGCGTAGTAGACCTCCTTGCCCACGTCGATCCGGTAGAGGGGCGGCATCGCGACATAGACGCGGCCGTCCAGGACCAGGGGCCGGAAGTGCTTGAGGAACAGGGCGCAGAGGAGCGTGGCGATGTGGGCTCCGTCGGAGTCGGCGTCGGCCAGGATGCAGATCTTGCCGTAGCGCAGGCCGTTGAGGTTTTCCGACCCGGGGTCCACACCCAGAGCCACCGCGATGTCGTGGACCTCCTGCGAGCCGAGAACCTCGGTAGGGTCCACCTCCCAGGTGTTCAGGATCTTGCCGCGCAGCGGAAGGATGGCCTGGAACTCGCGGCTGCGCGCCTGCTTGGCCGAGCCGCCGGCCGAGTCGCCTTCCACCAGGAACAGCTCGGTCTGGTTCAGGTCCTGGCTCGTGCAGTCGGCGAGCTTGCCGGGGAGCGCCGGGCCGGAGGTGACGGTCTTCCTCTGGACCCGCTTGCCGGCCCGCAGCCGCGCCTGGGCGCTGTCGATCGCCAGCTGCGCGATGCGCTCGGCCTCCTCGATATGCTGGTTGAGCCAGAGCGCGAAAGCATCCTTGGTCACCCCGGAGACGAAGGCCGCGGCCTCGCGCGAGGAGAGGCGCTCCTTGGTCTGGCCGGTGAACTGCGGGTCCTTCATGCGGACCGAGAGCACGTAGCAGCAGCGGGCCCAGACGTCCTCGGGCGCGATCTTGATCCCGCGCGGCAGGAGGTCGCGGAACTCGCAGAACTCGCGCACCGCGTCGGTCAGGCCGGACCGGAAGCCGTTGACGTGGGTGCCGCCCTGGGTGGTCGGGATCAGGTTGACGTAGCTCTCGGCCACGAGGTCGCCCTCGTCCGCGAGCCAGGCCACGGCCCAGTCCACCTCCTCGTCGGCGCCCTTGAAGTGGCCGACGAAGGGCTCCGGCGGCACCATGTCCGCGCCTTCGAGCTCGTCCTGGAGGTAGTCCCGGAGGCCGTCCTCGTAATACCACTCGTCGTCGTCCTCGGCGTGGCCTTCGTTCACGAAGCGGATGCGCAGCGCCGGGCAGAGCACGGCCTTGGCGCGCAGGACGTGCTTGAGCTTGGGGATGGTGAACTTGGGCGAGTCGAAGAAGCTGGGGTCGGGCCAGAAGCGGACCGTGGTGCCCGTGTTGCGCTGGCCGACCGTGTTGACGACCTTCAGGTTCGAGACCTTGTTGCCGTTGGCGAAGGCCATGTGGTGCTCCTTGCCGTCGCGCTTGACCCAGACCTCCAGGCGCTTGGACAGGGCGTTCACCACGGAGACTCCGACGCCGTGCAGGCCGCCGGAGAAGCGATAGCTCTTGTCGGAGAACTTGGCGCCGGAGTGAAGGCGGGTGAGGATCACCTCGACGCCCGGCACCTTCTCGCCCTTGTGGATGTCCACCGGCATGCCGCGGCCGTCATCGGCCACCGCGGCCGAGCCGTCGTCATGCAGGGTGACCAGGATGTTCGAGGCGTGGCCGGCCACGGCCTCGTCCACGGCGTTGTCGATCACCTCCTGGGCGAGGTGGTCGGGCCGGTCCGTGAAGGTGTACATGCCGGGGCGCTTGCGCACCGGCTCCAGCCCGGTGAGGACTTCGATGGCGGAGGAGTCGTAGACAGGTGTGGCCATGGGCTCGGGGATGATACAGGGTCCACCGCCGGGATCAAGGCCGCAAAGGCGTGCCACAGTTTCCGGCTTTCGTGTCTTCCACGCTCTTGACGAACCGGCTGTCGTGGGTTATTGTACGCGGTAACTGGGCGTAAGGCAAGTCGAGGACTTCCAACACAAGAAGGAGGGACCAAAATGAAGGCACGTGGAATGGCGATGCTCTGTCTGCTCGCGGTCGGAATCGTGGCGCCTGCCGTGGCGCAGAACCAGAAGGTGGACGGAACACCTCCGGGCGAGGCCGAGATGATGGCCGCCATGATGAAGGCCGGTCAGCCCGGCGAGGTGCACAAGCACCTGGGCCGGATGGCGGGCGACTGGGAGTACACGAGCAAGATGTGGATGGCGCCGGGCCAGGCTCCCGAGGAGTCGAAGGGCACGATGCACGCCGAGACGTTGATGGGCGGCCGCTACGTCCAGCACCACTGGAAGGGCACCATGTCCGGCATGCAGTTCGAGGGGATGGGGACCGAGGGCTACGACAACATGTCCAAGAAGTTCATCAGCACCTGGATCGACAACATGGGCACCGGAGTCATGATGAGCACGGGTACCTGCGACGCCGCCGGGAAGGTCTGCACCATGACCGGCGACATGCAGGACCCGATGAGTGGTCAGACGATGACGACGAAGGGGGTCATCACCTGGATCGACAACGACCACTTCAAGAACGAGATGTTCATGAAAGACCCCTCGGGCGCCGAGATGAAGATGATGGAGATCAACGCCTCGCGCAAGAAGTAGCCCCGCGGTCTCCCGCCAACCCGATCGGCCGGAGGGCGGCGCTCTCCGGCCGGTCGCTTTTCCTGGCAATACCCTCCTGTCGCGTAATCCTCTATACTGAAAGGTTGTTGCGCCAAGTTCGAGTCTCGGCCGTCGTGGGCCTCGCGCTTCTGAGCGTCCTGGGTGTGCCCGGGAGGCCGGAGGCGCAGACCTCCACTGCCGGGGATTCCGGCAAGCCGGGGCTCGGCCTCCAGGTGCTCGCGGTCCAGCCGGTCGCCGCTCCGCCCACTGCTCCGGTCACGATCCAGATCCTCCTGCCCAGCCCGTTGAACCGCGCGGCGCTCGAGATCCGGTTCGGAAACGAGAAGGCGGCGATCCGCAACGTCCGGGTGTCAGGCGACAACCGGTACGACCTGGAGGTGGAGGTGCCGGACCTGCCGCCGGGCACGGTCATGCTCCGGGTGGAGCAACCCCCGTTCAAGGAGGCTGCGGCTCCGCAACCGTTCACGATTCCGGAGCGGCTGAGGATCGAGGGCATCAACCCGACCGTCGCGGCGCCGGGCGAGACGGTGGACATCCGGATTCCAAAGCGCGACGGGGCCGTGGACTCCGGCCTCAAGGTGACCCTCGACCGGCGGGAGGCGCGGGTGGACAGCTTCCTGCCCGGCGTGCTCCGGGTGCAGGTGCCGGAGGACCTCCTGGCCACGGGATGGACGTTCAGCCTGCCGTTCGCCCGCATGAAGAGGCCGGAGATCAAGGTGTACTCGGCCCAGGAGGAGGCGGTCGACAACACCGGACTGCTCACAGTCCGGGGACCCGTCCTCACTTTCGGCCAGATGCTCAGCGCGATCTGGCTGGTGATCCTGCTGCTCGTCGTCGGCTCCGTGGCGCTGTTCTTCCTGCGCCCCGAATCGACCTGGGTCCGGCGGCTGCGGCGGGTGCTCGCGCGGCCTCCCCACGTAGAGCCCGAGGATACGGAGAAGGAGCCTCTGCCCCCTCCGGTCCCGCCGGACGGCCTCGTGGCCGACTGCCTGGCCGGCGACTGCATCGCCTATGTCGGAGCCGGCCTGAGCGCGGCCTCGGGGTATCCCGAGTGGCGGCACCTGGTCAGCGAGATCCTGGAGTGGGCGATCGAAAAGGATTACGTGGAGAAGGAGTTCGGCGAAGCGCTCCGCGCCACGCTCCAGGAGGGGAACGCCGACCTCGTGGCGGACAGCGTGATCGGCCGCCTCGGAGGCCGGGAGGAGAGGCTCCACCGGCACCTGGCGCAGATCTTCCTCGACTCGGAGCGGCCCCTGGCCGGCGGCCACCGGCTGCTGCGCGAGCTGCACCTCGGCGCGGCGCTGACCACCAACTTCGACGAGCTGCTGGAGCGCGCGTTCGAAAGGGAGCATCCGCCGGTGTTCACGCCGGAGGACACCGACCGCCTCCTGGAAGCGCTGGCGAACCGCAGCTTCTTCCTCCTCAAGCTCTACGGCAGCCTGCGGAAGCCCGAGACGCTCCTGCTCTCGCCCGCGCAGTACCAGGAGGCGATCGCCGGCAACCGCGCGTTCGTCCAGGCCATGGAGAGCCTGTTCTTCTCGCGCACGATCCTGTTCGTGGGCGCCAGCCTGGCCGGGATCGAAGGCTACCTGGGAGGCCTCGCCTTCCGCGGAATCGCCCGGCGCCGGCATTACGCGCTGGTGGCCGTGACGGGCAACGCCTGGCAGGCGCGGGCCGACCTGCTCAGCCGGCGCTACGGCATCCAGGTGATCCCCTACCGCGCCTCGACGCCGTCGCACCCGGAGGTCATCGAATTCCTTTCCAACCTGCGGGACCGCCTGCGCGCGGAGTCGAACGCGGCGGGCCGGCGGCGCGGACCCGAGCTGCTCCTGCCGCGGTCGAACGCGCTCACCCGGATAAGGCTGGAGAACATCGGGCCGTTCCAGGAGCTGGACCTCAAGCTCGACCCGCGCTGGACCCTCCTCCTGGGCGACAACGGCGTCGGCAAGTCCACGGTCCTGGAGGCGATCGCGATCGCGATCTGCGGCAAGGACGCGGAGCCCTGGGCCGGCCGCCTGATCCGTACGTCGAGGCGGGTGGCGCGGATCGTCCTCACCTTCGGCGGCATCGGCGGCAATGAATACATGGCGTCGCTGATCTCGCGCGAGAACGGCCAGGCGGAGATCGAGGTCACGCCGAGCCGTCCGCTCGAAACCGAAGGGTGGCTGGCGATCGGCTTTCCGCCGCTCCGCGTGGTCTCCTGGTCGCGCTCGAAAGGCCCGAGCCCCGAGGGCAAGCGCCGGCCGACCACGGACGACCTCCTGCCCTTGCTCAAAGGGGGCGTCGACCCGCGCATCGACGAGCTCAAGCAGTGGCTGGTCAACCTCGACTACTGGAGCAAGAGCGAGCCGCCCGGAGACGGCAACCGCTACAGCCGGCTGCGCGACGAGTTCTTCCGCCTCGCCTACGACCTGACCGAGGGGGTGAAGCTCCGCTTCAAGCGGGTCGACGAGTTCACGCACCAGGTGACGGTCGAGACCGAGGACGGCGAGGTGCCGATCGAGGCGGTGAGCCAGGGCACGGCCTCGGTGATCGGCTGGACCGGCTACCTCCTCCAGCGCCTGCACGAGGTCTACGGCCAGCAGGACGGCGACCCGAAGCGGCGCTACGCACTGGTCCTGGTCGACGAGATCGACGCCCACATGCACCCCTCCTGGCAGCAGTCCATGGTCGAGCGCCTGTCCGAGGCCTTCCCCGGCGTGCAGTTCGTGGCGAGCTCGCACTCGCCGCTGATCGCGGGCAGCCTGCCGGCGTCCTCGATCATCCGCTTCCGCCGGGAGTATGGAAAGGTCATCGCCGAGCAGCCGGAGTCGTCGTTCAAGGGGTGGCGGGTCGACCAGATCCTGACCAGCCCGCTCTTCGGCCTGCAGACGGGCCGCGAGTCGGAGACCCAGAGGGTGCTGATGCGGTACACGGAGCTGGCGGCGCGGGACGACCTCGACGGCGACGAGCAGGAGGAGATGCGGCGGGCGGCCGAGGCGCTCCGGGTGCGCATGCCGACGCCGATCGAGCGCCAGGAGGCGCGCGCGGCCTACGACGTCCTGGAGTCCGCGATGCGCGACCGCCTCCGTGAAATGGATCCGGCGGAGCGCGACAAGATCCTGTCGGAGGCGAAGGTGCAGCTCCAGGAGGCGCTGACAGGGTCCCGGAGGCCTGATTGATCCAACGGAAGTTTGTCGCTCCCAACTACCGCTGCCGCGTCCGCGATGTCCATGGAACCGAGTCGACCCTGCTGAAGCGGGGGACCGACGAGGGGTCCGTGCGATCCGGCCTGGAGGCGCGCGGCTACACGGTGCTCGGCGTCGAGCCCTACGATTTCCAGGACTGGCTGGAGCGCGCGAAGGCGGAGACGGAGAAAGCCATCGCGGCCGGAGGGAAGGACTATGAATTCCGCGCCGAGCTGTGGAAGGAGCTGAAGCTCCACCTCTTCGACCTGTTCGAAGGCAAGTGCGCCTACTGCGAGGCGTGCGTGCAGGACGTGGCCTTCGGCGAGGTGGAGCACTATCGGCCGAAGCGCCAGGTGGAGGAGTGCCCGGACCACCCGGGCTACTACTGGCTGGCCTACGACCTGACGAACCTGCTCCCCTCCTGCCAGCTCTGCAACGGCTATCCGGCCAAGATGAACCACTTTCCGGTGCGGGACAAGGCCTGGGCGCGCCGCCGGGAGGAGATGGAGCGCGAGAAGCCGCTCCTGCTGAACCCCTACCTCCACAACCCCCGCGAGCACCTGCGGTTCCGGCCGCTCCGCGAGAATTCCGATCGATTGCCGCTGTCCCAGGTCGAGGGCCGGACGGAGGAGGGGAAGACCTCGGTAGAGGTCCTCCGGCTCAACCGGCCGAACCTGGCGAGCGCCCGCGCCCTGGCCCAGCAGAGGATCCGCCAGCAGTTGATGGCGGCGTTCTTCACCGCGAACGCGCGCGCCGTCTGGCAGCGGCTCTTCACGGGCCAGGAGGAGTTCTCCTCCGCGGCCTTGGCGGAAGCGGAGTCGCTGCTGGCCGAGCTTCAGGGCGAGTACCAGGACGAGAAGAGCCGCACCGGCGAGATCCGGATTCCTGCCGGGACCTGCCTGCTCTGAGCCCCGGTTTGTCCCTCTTTGGGGGCCCCATGCACGGTTATCTATTGAGTGAAGACCGTCCGGACCATCTCGCTGCTGTTCCTCGCCCTGCTCTTCCTCTACGCGGGAATCGACAAGGCCGTCCACTACGGCGGCTTCGTCAAGGCGCTGGGTGGCTACGTCCTCGTTCCTGACGGCCTCGAGCGGTATCTCGCCCTGCCGGTGATCCTGGCGGAGCTGCTGGTGGGCGCCGGGCTCCTGTTCAAGCCCTGGCGGTCGCCCGCGGCGCTGCTCGCGGCGGTCCTGCTCACCGCGTTCACCGTGGCCCTCGCGGTCAACCAGCACTACGCGCCGGGCGTGGAGTGCGGCTGCTGGTTCACGGTCACGCTCGGCAAGGCCTCGGCCTCGCACATTGCTCAGAACCTCATCCTCCTCGGCCTCGCGCTCAGCGTCTGGCTGGACGAGCGGAATATCCGCAGCCATAGCCGAGGAGATCTGGTGCAACCGGTCCTCGACTTCAACGAAGGAGGTGAACCATGAAGAAGGTCTACGTCTCTCTCCGCCTGGCGTTCCTGCTGGGCTCCGTGCTGTTCGCGGGTCTCAGCCTGTTCCCGAAGGAGACCAAGGCGTCGTTCTGCGAGAAGACCTGCGGGCCCGTGGGTCCGATCTCCTGCGGCACCAGCTCGTCCTGTCGCCGTCCGGAGTAGGCCGGAGCGGGGCCAGGAGCAGGGCCAGGAGTAGCGATTGCCGCGCGAGCGCACGTTCTGGATGGTCCTGGCCTCGCTGGTCGTGGCCGGTCTGGCGGCGGGCTTCTTCGGCCAGCGGGCCGGGACCCATCCACTCGTCCTGAACCCTGAAGCGCCGAAGCCGCGCCCGCAGACGGCGCGGGAGAGAATCTGGCGCGCCGCGCGCTTCGAGCCCTTGCAATCGTATGCCGCGTGGCAAGGCGGCTTCCTGGAGATGCCGACGCTGCTCCGGGTCGACCGCCGCGACAACCTCTACATCCTCGATTCCGCGCGGTCGGTGGTGATCCAGCTCTCGCCCGAGGGCCGGATGCTGGCGCGCTACGAGGACTCCTCGGTCGTGAACCCCACGGACGTGGCGGTCGGAGAGGGGGGCGAGGTCTGGATGTGCGATACGGAGAGCGGCGGGGTCGCGGTGTTCTCCGCCAACGGGCAGATCGAACGGCGAATCAGGCTCGCCCCGGCGGCCGGCCGGCTGATCCCTGATCCGGCCGGCGGCTTCGTCGCCACGAGCATCACCGGCGGAGAGGGGCTGTTCCGCCGATACTCGGACAAGGGAGATCCGAAACGCTCGTTCGGAGCCCTGTTTCAGAAGGATTTCCAGACCTGGGCCGCGGCCGACGGCTGGTTCGTGCCCGCGGGCCCGGGACTCCTGATCTATCCCTTCCGCAACGCCGGCCTCCTGATCTCCTATGCGATGGATGGCCGGCTCCGCTTCTTCCGGCAGACGATCCATCCCGTGCCGCTGCCGAGGATCAAGGTGGACGCCGCCGGCCGCCCGAGCGTGCCCGCGGAGACGCCGGTCTCGACCGTCAGCGGCAGCGTGGTCGGCGACAGCCTCTATCTCCTGACCCCGGCCGGCGATGGAAAGGTTTTGGACGTCTATGGCACGGTGGACGGTGGATACCGCTACTCGATGAAGCCGCCCGAGCCGGACGCCCGCTACGTAGTGCTGACGGAGGACCGCCTCTACAGCGCCAGCAGGAGGGGCGTTACGATCTGGAAGAGATGATCTCGAAGCTCCGGGCGAGCGTATCCGCGACGACCCATCCTTCCAGAGTCGGAACCAGCCGGCCGTCCTCGACGTGCAGTAATCCTTCCATCCGTTCCGGCATCGCGAGATCGACGCCATAGCGCCGGCGGAATCGTTCGAGATCGATCCCCTCTACCGTGCGGAGGCCGAGCATCAGAGCCTCCAGCGCGAGGTCTTCCGCAGTCAGCTCCTCACTGCCGGCGACCGGCCGCTCCCCGGCGTCGATCCGGGATTCGTAAGGTTTGATCTTGCGCTCGTTCCACCACCGGCGGTTTCCTGAAAATGAATGCGCGGACGGGCCGATCCCGAGATATGGGGTGTGATCCCAATATTTTTGATTGTGGCGGGACCGGTGCTCCGGCGAACGCGCGAAATTCGACACCTCGTAGCCGGGCAGACCGGCCTCGCGCAGGAACGTATGAGTGAGAAGAAAGAGGTCCGCCTGGGTCTCCTCCGGGGTCTCGGTCATCTTTCCGCGGGCGAGCCGGAAACCGAAGGGCGTGCCTTCGTGGATCGTGAGCTGATAGCAGGACAGGTGATCCGGCTCCAGAGAGACCGCGGTCTCCAGGGTCCGGCGCCAGTCCTCCGCAGTCTGCCCGGGCAGCCCATAGATCAGATCGAACGCCACCGTATGAAACCCGGCCGCGCGAGCCAGCTCGACGCTCCGCCGCGCCTGCTCGGGAGAGTGGCGCCGGCCGAGGAAGGCCAGGGCCTCGGCGTCGAACGACTGGATGCCCAGCGACAGCGTCCGCACCCCAAGCTCCCGCCAGGCGCGGACGCTCTCCGGAGTCACGTCCTCGGGGTTCGCTTCGAGGAAGATCCAGGCGTCCGGCTCCACCGGAAGCCCGGCCTTGACGGACACGACGATCCGGCCGAGCTGCTCCGGTGACAGAGCGGACGGAGTCCCTCCACCGAAATAGATCGTGTCGATCCCACGGAAGGCTTCCGAGTCGCCGGCCCACAGCCCGATCTCGGAGACCAGATGCTCCGTGAACCGCTCCCGCCGCTCCGGCCCGCCCGTCAGGACCGCGAAGTCGCAGTACGGACAGATCGCGGAGCAGAACGGGATGTGGAGGTAAAGGCCGGGCGCCATGGAGTGATTGTATTAGGATTGAAGCTTCGGCAAGGGAAGGAGACCTCATGAGCGGTCGGTCGGCGGCATTGTTTCTTCTGATGAGCCTTGTGGCGGCGGCCCCCACCCGGGCGGCCGGCGGGAGCGCCGAGCTCATCGACGTCCCGAATCCCGAGGATGGGATCTCTGCGGAGCAGCGAGCGCACGTCGAGCGGGTGATCGCCGCCTACCAGTCCGCTTCTCAGGGAAGACAGAGGGCCGCCGCCGAGGACGAGCCGTTCCTCTATCCGTTCTTCCCCCAGGCCGGCGTGCTCGGCAGGGACCTTTTCCTGAACAATTACACCGATCAGAACCCGAGCAGCGGGCTCGTCCGCGACTGGGACTGCACCGACTACACCTACGACGGCCACCAGGGGCACGACTCCCTCATCCGGAGCTTCCGCGAGCAGCTCATCGGCGTGCCGGTGTTCGCGGTCCGGGACGGAGTGGTGCTGGACACGCACGACGGCGAGCCGGACATGAACACGGAGCAGGTCCCCACCAACCAGGCCAACTACGTGGTCATCGATCATGGGAGCGGCATCATCGCCTGGTACTTCCACCTCAAGGCCGGCAGCGTGGCCGTGGCGCCTGGGCAGACGGTCGCCGCCGGCACCCAACTCGGCCTGACCGGCAGCAGCGGCTTCAGCAACTGGCCGCACCTCCATTTCGAGACGCGCCAGAACGGGACCTGGTTCGAGCCCTCGGCCGGCCCCTGCCGCACCGGCGACAGCCTGTGGGCCTCCCAGACGCCGGTGATGCGCGACTTCTACATGGCCGACTTCCTGCTCACCCCCGGCGAGCTGACGCTCGACGACCGCCTGACCTTTCTCCTCGACGAGGCGCCGCGGACCGGCACCTTCGTGAAGGGCCGGCAGACCTTCAGCGTGCGGACGGACCTGCGCAACCTGCCGGCCTCCTCCTTCTATCGCGCCGTCGTCCTGAGCCCCAAAGGCAAGGTCGCCGCGGAGATCGAAGGCGCGTACAACAATCCGTTCCTGAGGCTCGCCCTGGGGCTGTACCATTTCGACGCCGACCTCGACACCCCCGGCACCTGGCGCCTGAGGCTGGAGATCAACGGCGAGACCGCCGTCGAGGCGCCGTTCCTGGTGGTCAGCACGTCGAGGCAGGTGAAGAACCGCGCGCCGAAGAAGGTCACCGCGCGGCTGTCGCCGAAGAGCCCGGTGGAAGGCGAGGTCATGACCTGCGAGGTCCAGACGTCCCTCGTCTTCGAAGATCCGGATTACGACATGGTCAGTTATCGCTATGAATGGAAGGTCAACGGCCGCGTGGTGCGCCGGGTCACGAGCGCGGCCCTGACCGACCTTCTCCCCGCCGGCACGGCCAAGGGCAGGGACAAGGTGAGCTGCAAGGTCACGCCGTCGGACGGCAGGAAGAGCGGCCCCGCCACGGTCGCCGGCCGCTCGGTGAATGAAGAATGAGGGCCGAAGTCCTTCCCGCCGCTTGAGAAGCGTGCTACCTTCTTTTTCATAAAGGAAAGGAGGAAAGCGCTCATGCCGTATTCACGGAGGAGGTTTCTCAAAACGACGGCCGTTGCGGTCGCCGGTGCCTCGCTCTTCGATGTCCGGGAGTTGCTTGCAGCCGGTCCTTATACCCGTCTCGACGTCGGCCCCCTGACGGCGAGCAGCCCGACGCTCGTATCGTATGGAAATGCGATCACGGCGATGAAGGCGCTCCCGTCGTCGAATCCGCTGAGCTGGGCCTATCAGGCGGCGATTCACGGCACGACACTGCCGGGATCGTTCCCCGCCTGGAACACCTGCCAGCACGGCACCCCCTACTTCTGGTCGTGGCACCGGATGTATCTCTACTGGTTCGAGCGGATCATCCGGAAGATGTCGGGCGATGCCAACTGGGCCCTGCCGTACTGGAACTACGAGTCGAGCTCCGAGCGCCAACTTCCGGCGCCGTTCCGCGTCAGCGGCAGTCCGCTGTACACGCCGAACCGCGGCGCGGGCTGGAACGCGGGGACCGCGTCCCTCTCCTCGAGCGCCGTCGCCACGAGCGGCTTCATGCCGGAGATCCCGTACTTCACCGCGCAGAACAACTGCGAGTCGACGCCGCACGCCGCGGTGCACGTCTCCATCGGCGGCTGGATGGGATCGGTCCCCACCGCCGCGCAGGATCCGATCTTCTATCTCCATCACGCGAACATCGACCGCTGGTGGAACCTCTGGCTCAAGCAGGGCGGCGGCCGGACCGACCCGCTCTCCGACGCCGCGTGGAAGACGACGAAGTTCCTCTTCTTCGACGAGTACGGCGCACAGAAGTGGATGACCGGCTGCGACGTGCTGCGCTGCGCGCAGCAGCTCAACTACACCTACGAGAACGAGGGGACGCAGGTCAACCAGTACTGCCTCAAGCCCCTCCCCTGGGTGATCTTCGACAAGTTCTACCTGATCGAGTGGCCGCCGTTCAAGCTGCCTCCGGGGCCTGATCCCGGTCCGATCGAGATCAACGTGCGCGAGATGAGCAAGCGGCTGATGGACGCGGCGAACGACGAGAGCACCGACGTCACGCTCGAGATCGAGGGCGTGGAAGCGGACAGGCAGCCGAACGTGTTCTGGGAGGTGTACGTCGGTCTGCCGAAGGGCACCGCTCCCAACCCGGAGAGCGCGCACTACGTCGGCAATATCGCGCTCTTCGGCCATGGCGTCCACGACGAGCACCAGCATGGCGGCTTCAGGCCGGCGAAGTTCCTGTTCAAGGCCGATCGCGCGCTGCAGAACGCGATGAAGCGTAACGAGAGCGGCCAGCTCAGCCTCACGTTCGTCGCGCGCGGCGCGGAGATGAAAGGCAAACCTGCCGCCGCCGTGGGCACGCGCAACGCGGCCAACCTCACGGTCGGGAAGACAAGGATGGCGGTGCGGCGTTTAAAGAAGACATGAGCAGACGTTCCAAGATTCGAATCTCGCTTGTCGCGGCGAGCGTCCTCCTGGTGGCGCTCGCCGCGTCCGCCTCTCCGATGAAGACACTGGTACGCACCGACTCGTTGGTGATCCCCGCCGGGACGATGGAGAAGACCGTTCCGATCGACGTCCGCGGCGTCCGCACGGAGCTCCTCACCGCGGCGAAGAGCCGGCAGCACGACGTCACCCTGGAGCTCGACGCAGAGGCGGAGCGGCCGCCACAGGTGTTCTACGAGGTCTATCTCAGCGCGCCGAAGGGGAAGCGGTACAACGTCGGCAACATCGCGCTCTTCGGCGCCGGCATTCGGAGCACAGCGCAGGGCGAGTTCCATCCCGCGCACGTGCAGCTCTTCATCAGCGACGCCCTCGCGCTCGCGCTGTGCGATGCCTCGACGAGCACGCTGAACATCACGTTCGTGGCGAAAGGGGCGGAGGGAGTGCCCCCTGCGAAGCCCGCCGCGGCGCTGACGATTCAGAAGCTCGAGATCGTCGTCGGGCCGCGGCAGCGGGAGTGAGCTCTCCGCCCTAATCCCGGGAAAACGGAGAGGATACCCGAAGATTCAGAGGCAGTATAATCCGACTGGAAATAACCTCGATCTGCCGCATTGCTTCCAACCATGCGGCAATAACCTTGTTCGTGTCCCAAGTTGGCGCAAAGGGTGACTTTGCCGGGACCAATAGAATCGTGCTCTCGTTGCCGTCCTTCCGATAGTGAAGCCGGATGAAAGCGAGCCGAAAGTACTTGGCTACGCGCGAGAATTCCCCGGTATCGATTTTTATGATCGCCTCGAAGGGGACGTCCAACAGCAGTTTTTTACCATCCAGCCGTATCGACGCCTGGGTGAGGTACAAACGCCCCTTCCCCTGGTAGAGCCAGATATACCTGCCCCACCATGTGTCGGCATACTCGGGGCTCAGGTAATAACACGTGTCTTCGATCAGGGCCCGGTCCTGCATAACCATCAGCCCGGCGGGAGAGCCCGCGGTACAAACCCCGCGCGATGGATCGTTTCGATGAGCCGATCCGGTGTCCAGAAGTTCGAGACGAAGACCCTGGCTGGATAGTCGGGCCGTGTATGGACGATCAGGATTCCCCGGCCGAAGATCGGAATCCAGCCATAGGGTTTGAAGGCGACCACCTGGTCCGGGCTGAAACTGTAGGACCCGATCAGGGCCGCCGAGATGGAGAGGCTGCTCGCTGACACCGAGAGCGTCGCCAGCGGCCAACTCGCTCTCCGCCACCCAACCCGCATCCCGACGACGATTCGCAGGTCCATGATCATGGCCCTCTCTGTTGTCCCCGATGAGTGCCACCGATTCTACAGCAATACCGGAGAGCAGTCGAAACGTTGCGGCGGCCTCCGAGAGCACTCGGCGGACGGCCGAGACCTTTCGCCGGGACACCGAAGACTCTTGGCAAGCGCTGAAGACTCTTCCGAGGCTGAAGGCCTCCGCGGGCATCCTCACTTGTCTCCTGAACAGATCTTCCGTATTATTGATAGAGCACGCCAAGGAGGTAAATGCTTTGGCTGGAGCGGCCAACGTACCGAAGTGTCCCATCCGACGGAGGGCTCGCCCCCTGAGACTGGTGTCACGAACAACCGATTCTTGACCCGAAAAGGAGATATCCCATGAAGAAGAAGTTGAATGTACGGCTCACCCTGAACAAGGAAACTCTCCGTGCCCTCACCCCGGCCGATCTGAGGGAGGTCCAGGGGGGATTCCCTACCGATTTCTGCACGACCGTTACGAGCAACAACACCGATACCTGTGACAGTTGCAGGGCCATGTGCACCAATTGGTGCTAGCCGCTGGCGCAGAGCTTCGCTCAGTGGAGCGCTGCCATTGAGTCGCAGCGCCTTGCCGAGATCTGCGGCGTAGACCTGGGCCGGTTGCAGAGCCCCAGGATCGACTCCTGGGGCTCTCTCCTGAATGCCAAGCCACCCTTTTGCAGGACGCCCCCTATCGCCGTTCCTTGAGCCGTAGGGCGCGAGGCGGATTGTCCTTTCCGAGTGCTTTCCGGCGAGCTGCCGAAAGCATCCGGCGGCTCGGGTGAAACATCCGGCGGCAGGTTGGAAGCATCCGGCGCGCTGCCGGAAGGAGAAACCGGCCGGTTTCCGCGTCCGGCGGGCTGCCGGAAACATCCAGCCGCCCGGTTGACGCATCCGGCGGCAGGTGGAAGCATCCGGCGCGCCGCCGGAAGGAGAAACCGGCCGGGTTTCCGCGTCCGGCGGACTGCCGGAAACATCCAGCCGCCCGGTTGACGTATCCGGCGGCAGGTTGGAAACATCCGGCGCGCCGCCGGAAGGAGAAACCGGCTGGCTTCCGCGTCCGGCGGACTGCCGGAAGGATCCAGCGGCCCGGTTGACGCATCCGGCGGCAGGTTGGAAGCATCCGGCGAGCTGCCGGAAGGAGAAACCGGGCTGGTTTCCGCGTCCGGCGAGCTGCCGGAAACATCCGGCGGCCCGGTTGACGCATCCGGCGCCGCGCCGGACGCGGGGAACGTCACGTTCCCTGTTGAAGGCTAAAGAACCTGTGGGATGCGGCTGGACGTGCTCGACTGGCCGGGAGTCCACGCGGCGCGGTCGATTCTGGAGGGCGTGCCCCTCAAGGGCTATTGGTTCGATCGGACCCAGGAGTACGGCGCCCGCAATCGAGGCGAGGAGTATGGCCGCCTGACCTATGCCACGGAGGAGACGTTCGTCCTGAGCCGCTTGCCTTGCTGGGAGCATCTCTCGCCCGAGGCGTACCGGAAGCGCGGGTGGCCGAGCTGGTTGAGGAGATCGAGCTCGAAGCGCGAGTGGACCGGATGGAGAGAGGGCTTCCTATCCTGGGCGCCGGAGCGGTGCTCCGACAGAGCCCTCATATCCGGCCCAACAAAACGAAGAAGTCGCCAGCGCCCCGGTTCCATGCCGCGAGCAAGGCAATCCGAGAAGGATTACGGGAGGCCTATGGCCTCTTCCTGGCAGCCTTCCGGGATGCGGCCGATCTGCTCAAGCAGGGTGACCGCTCGGCGAGGTTCCCGGTGGGTTCGTTCCCGCCGGGTTTGCCGTTCGTAAGAGCCCTGCCGCCATAGCCGGGGCGGCTGTCTTCGACCCTCAGCTTCATCCTCCTTCAGATTGACGTCCTCCTTGGACGTGAGTAGGAGAGGTCTGCCTTGCCGAGGAGATTCGAGCCCAGCCGAGGGGATTTCTACGAGGCGAGCGGCTTCGGGAGGGGAGCATTTCCTTGAAGCTACTCCGGTAGTCGGGCTTCGAGATGGAGCTCGAGGCGACCGAGGCGGTCTTGGCCGCCTGGGTTTCGTCTTACCTTCTCCCGAAGCCTCTGTCACCCTTTCCGGGAAGCGTATGGTCTCTTCCTGGCGGGCGGTCTTCCGGGAAGCGTCCGGCCGAGTCGCTGAAGGCAGGTGACCGTCTGGCGAGGTTCCCAGTTGGCTCGTTCCCACCGGGGTTGCCGTTCGTAAGAGCGCTGCCTCCATAGGCGGCGAGCGGCAATCCGACCCTCAGTCCGGCCGAAGTGACATCCACCAAGCGTGGGGGCTGGGAGAGGTCTGCCCTGTCGGGCGAATTGAGGCTCCAAGAGGCGAGTTTTCAGCCGCTGATCGGCCTTCGGCGGAGTTGGATTCGCTGGAAATCCGGCTGCTTACAGATGTAGGCAGGTTCTCAGGAGGCAGGAGAACCTGGGATTAGCCGCCATCTTCCCTGGACTCCTCTGTCACCCTCCCCTCGCGGGGTTTCGCCTCACCTTCTCCCGAAGCCTCTGTCACTCCTTACTGTGCTATCATTTGTTGTTGATCGAACATCCTGCGCCGATCTTGAGGTTGAATAGTGAATCCATTGGACATCGATGCGACGCTTTTAGGAAAGCTGCAGGCTCTCAATGAGCGTGAGCTTACTTTTGATATCCTAATGCCTATATTGAAGACTTTAGGTTATGTACGTGTTGAATATCATGGTGGAGCTACTGAAGAGGGCAAAGATCTTGTGTGCTGGAGAGAGGATGAATTTGGAGACCCTGAGTTGACTGTCATGCAGGTCAAAAAATTTAAGCTGAGTCGTCGAGCGGCAGATACCAAAAGCCTTTCCGAGATTGTGACTCAGTTGAGTCAGTGCTATGAGAAGTCAATTGGTTACATAGATGGACAAAGGTATAGACCTTCCATCGTCTACCTAGCTTCGCCCTACGCTATTGATAGCCAAGTTCTTCAGTCGCGGTTCGAAGGCATAGAAGCTCTTAGACGCCAAAGAGTGAGGGTTATGGATGGTCCAAGGATTGTGCAAATTCTGCGCAGGAAGTTACCTCATCAACTATTAAGGCTGCGGGGTAGCCTTGTGGATCTGCGCGAGTCTTTCGTTCCTCAGTTGACAAATGCCGATCTTATGGACGCTCTCAACTTAAGGGCCGATAGACCACTTGCCGCGTTCTACACAGACATAGACATCTGCCCAGGACGTGAAACAACGCGCCTGTTTCTTACAGCCTCGTTCGTCCCAGTAAGATTGTCTGAGACGGTTGATGTCGATTTATGGCCTGCGCTTAGGGAAATTAACTTGCTTGGTGCGCGGGAATTGAATGTAAGGATAGTGGGAAATTCCGAATCAAGCGTTGAGCTGGAAGCGGGGATTGCTCAAAAGGCGCGAGCAAGCTGGGCAGCAAGGCTGGCCAGTGCTCGTGAGCAGCTAAATGCGGCCGCATTTAAGATTAGGGGCGAAGTCAATCGGGAGTTGGAACGGATGACGCGGCTCTTGCCGCAGTCGACCGCTTGCCGGGATAGCCTAGAAAGAATTTCTAGAAATCTTAATTCTTATGAGGTAAACCGCGCCCAAGGGGGGCTATCTAATATAACTGCCCAGGTTGAGAAAGTTAATCGCGATTTGAAAGGAGTAAATGAGGGAATCGAGGGTAGAGTTCTATTCAGTCAGTTTCCGGAAGAACCACCTTTCGGCATTTATTTGGGGGATTTCGCGAAGTACGAGATATGCGAGGCAAAAGTGCTCCGAGAAAAGCCGGACACATCCTTGGTTATCGATATAGATGGGGTATCCTTAGCGTTGGCACTGAATGCTGAGCGTGAAAAGGTAAAAGCGAAAGTTGCAAGTTTGAATCTTTGCGTGCAAAATAGAGCGGCAGAACTCAAAGCATTTCTGTTAGACTGCAGCAGATTGCTTGATGCCACTGGAATTATTCTGAGCAATCAACTAATATCCAAGGCCGTAGGAATTACCCCTGAAACTCAGTACAGGACGGAAGCCGGCAAATATCGCTTGCGGCTACCGATAAGTGAAATTTTTGATACCGGCGTGAACTTGGCCATCTTGGGCGAAGCAGGGGCTGGAAAAACAACAAGTCTTCAGAT
>DATANP010000015.1:0-4136 GCA_036266195.1 Thermoanaerobaculia bacterium
AGGCGAAGCGCCTGCCTTTTGGCGTTTCAGGGCCATGAGTCAGACCACGCTCGACGGCCAGGCCGACGAGCCCCTCACCCAGCGGATCAAGCGGGCCCTTCTCGGCGCCCGGCGGGACGTGAGCGATACGTCCCACATCCACCGGATGTCGCTGGTCGCCTTCCTCGCCTGGGTCGGGCTGGGCGCGGACGGCCTGTCGTCCTCGGCCTACGGCCCCGAGGAGGCGTTCCTCGCCCTCGGGGAGCACATCTACCTCGCCGGGTTCCTGGCGATCGCGACCGCGGTCACAGTCCTCATCATCTCCACCTCCTACAGCAGCATCATCGAGCAGTTCCCGACCGGCGGGGGCGGCTACGTGGTGGCGTCCCATCTGCTGGGCCCGAAGACCGGCGTGGTCTCCGGGTGCGCGCTCATCGTCGACTACATCCTGACCATTACGGTGTCCGTGGCCTCGGGCGGCAACGCGGTGTTCAGCTTCCTGCCGCACGACCTCCATGCCTGGAAGATGCCGGTGGAGATCGTCGCGATCGTCCTCCTCATCACGCTCAACCTGCGCGGCGTCAAGGAGTCGGTCCAGGCGCTGCTGCCGGTCTTCCTCGTCTTCCTCGGGACGCACGCGCTGCTGATCGGCTGGACCGCGTTCAGCCATCTGGACGACCTGCCGGAGGTCTCGGCCCGGATGTCCTCGGGGTTCTCGCACGGGCTCTCCACGATCGGGATCGGCGGCATGGCGCTGATCCTCCTGCGCGCCTATGCCATGGGCGGCGGCACTTATACAGGAATCGAGGCGGTCTCGAACGGCCTCCAGATCATGCGCGAGCCGCGGGTCGAGACCGGCAAGCGGACGATGGTCTACATGTCCATCTCGCTCGCCGCGACCGCCGGCGGCATCCTGCTCGGCTACCTGCTCCTCCGGGTGACCCCGGCCGTGGGCAAGACCATGAACGCGGTGCTCGCCGAGCGCGCCTTCGGGGGCTGGCATCTCTCCGGCCTGCCGGTGGGCTACTGGCTGGTGCTGGTGACGCTGATCTCCGAGGGCCTGCTCCTGCTGGTCGCGGCCCAGGCCGGGTTCATCGACGGGCCTCGGGTGATGGCGAACATGGCGGTGGACTCCTGGTTCCCCCACCGCTTCGCGTCGCTTTCCGAGCAGCTCACCATGAGCAACGGCGTGCTGCTGATGGGCGGCGCGGCCCTGGCGATGCTCCTCTACACCCAGGGGAACGTGACCACTCTGGTCTACATGTATTCGATCAACGTGTTCCTGACCTTCACCCTGTCGCAGCTCGGCATGACCCGCTTCTGGCGCCGGCACCCGAAGGCGAAGGGCCGCAAGCGGCACCTCGGCATGCACGTGGTGGCCCTGGTGCTCTGCGCGGGCATCCTGGTGATCACGGTCCTGGAGCGGTTCACGCACGGGGGCTGGGTCACGGTGGTGCTGACCTCCTCCCTGGTGCTGATCTGCCTCGCGGTCCATCGCCACTACCGGACCACGAGGGCCGGGCTGCGGCAGCTCGACGAGATCCTGTCGGCGCTGCCCAAGGGCGAGCCCACGGACGCGCCGCTCGACCCGAAGGCGCCGACCGCGGTGCTGCTGGTCGGCTCCTACAGCGGCCTCGGGGTCCACACGCTGCTGTCGATCCTCCGGTTTTTCCCGGGTCTCTACAAGCAGTTCATCTTCGTGTCGGTGGCGGTGGTGGACTCCGGGAGCTTCAAGGGCAAGGAGGAGATCGACGGTCTCCAGCAGAGCACGGACGAGGCCCTGGCGCAGTACGTGGGGGTGGCGCGGCGCATGGGCTTCCCGGCCGACAGTGTCTCCAGCCTCGGAGTCGAGGTGGTCTCGGAGGCGACCGCCATCTGCGAGCAGATCGCCAAGATCTACCCGCGGGCGACGATCTTCACGGGCAAGCTGGTCTTCCGCCAGGAAGGCTTCTTCCAGCGCCTCCTGCACAACGAGACGCCGACCCTCATCCAGCGCAGGCTGCAGTGGATCGGCGTCCCCATGGTCGTTCTGCCGGTCCGGGTGCGGGTCTGATCCTCAGAAGTCGGACGTGTACCCGGCGCTCGCCAACTGGCCGGCGGGGTTCCTGTAGGTTCGGACCTGGCCGGTCTGGGTGTCGGTCACCTTCAGGGTGTACTCCACGCTCGAAAGGGCGCCGTAGAAGACCCAGAAGTGGCCATTGACCGGCCGGCCGTCCAGGATCTTGACCATCAGCTCCACGTTGGAGGCGTTGAAGAACCAGAGGTAGCCGGTGTCGCCCGTCAGGCTGACCGCCTGGCCCTGGCCGGTGTTGCCGGCGAAGTCCTTCCAGTCCACCTCGACCGCGAAGCGGCCTTCCTGGAGGCAGAGACGTGTCGCCGTAGGCTGGCAGACCGCCGAGATGGGAGCGACGCTCCTTTCGGGCGGTGACGGCTTGACCGTCGAGTAGGCGCCCAGCGGGCCGAAGCCGGTGGTGTCCCCCACGCTCGCGAACTGGCCCATGGGGTTGAAGTAATGGCGGGTGAGACCGGTCTGGGTGTCGGTCACGGTCAGGGTGTATTCGACGTTCGAGAGCGCGCCATAGAACACCCACTGGTGGCCGTTGACGCCCTGGCCGTCCAACACCTTGACCACCACCTCCACGTTGGTCGGGCCGAAGAACCAGAAGTAGCCGGAATCCGAGGTCAGGGCCACGGCCTTGCCGGTGCCGGTCCTGTTCTGGAAGTCGCGCCAGGCCGCCTCGACCTTGTACCGCCCCTGGTTCAGGCAGAGGACGGTTTCGGACGGGTGGCACCCCTCGGTGCCGGCGGCCAGGGGCAGGGCCCACAGCTCCCGCCCGGCCAGGCGGTCGTCGGCGATGAAGAAGAGCCGGTCCCCGGCCAGGGTCAGGTCGGCGGGGTGGGAGGACTCGGCCATGGGCGCGACGTCCTGCACCAGCCGAGTCCCGGCGGGGGTGCCGTCGGTCTGCCACAGCTCCTTGCCGTGCACCCCGTCGTGGGCCGAGAAGAAGAGCCGGCCCCCGGCCACGGTCAGGTCGGTGATCAGGGCGCTGGCGTCGCCCGGGTTGACGTCCTTCACCAGGACGGTGCCGCCGGGGGTGCCGTCGGTCCGCCACAGCTCGCCGCCGTGGGTTCCGTCGTCCACGGCGAAGTAGAGGTACGGCCCGAAGGAGACCGGTTTGCCGGCGGAATCGACATAGCCGCTCGGGAAGGCGCGCAGGAGCTGCGTGCCCGCCGCGGTCCCGTCGGACTTCCACAGCCCCCAGGCCTCGGACGTGCCGGCGAAGAAGTAGAGGCTCCCCTGATGCGCGGTCAGGCGGGAGGGGACATGGGAATTGAGACTCTCGAACCCGCCCTTCACCAGTTTCGTGCCGGTGGCGGTCCCATCGGTCCGCCAGAGCTGGGATTCGCCGCTGCCGCTGTTCGTGTAGCCCGCGAAGTAGTCCAACTGACCGATCCGAGCTTCGGGCACCGACCACCAGGTCGCGCCGCCCGGGATGAGGCGGGTCCAGGAGTCCCCGCCCTGGTTCACCAGCAGGAGGGTGCCGAGGTCGGGAGCGTAGGTCACGAGGTACAGCCGGTCGGCCACGGCTCCGACATAGGAGGGTATGCCATCCTCTGGCTGCAGGTCGACCTGGGAGGCGCCGTTGCCGTCCATCCGCCAGAGCACGGCGTCGTTCACGCCCGGATCGATCAGCGTATAGACCCGCCCCTGGAAGGGCACCAGGGCGTAGGGTCCGCGCGCGGTGTTGAGCCCGGGGCTCGTCGGCCGGGTCCCCTCGGGGGTGCCGTCCGTCGCCCAGACCCGAGGCTCGAAGTCTTCGTCGTACCAGAAGTAGAGCAGCGCGCCGGAGACGGTCATCCCGTGGACGTCATCGGCGCAGGCGGTGAGCGGGGTGAGGTCGCCTGGAACGCCCGCGCTGCGCCAGAGGCGCTCGCAGAACCCGGTCTGGGCCTGGAAGAACACCCGGTTGCCCAGGGCCGCGAGCCCGCCGGGCTGGCCGTAGGGGGCTTCGGACTGGATGTCGTCGAGGATCCGGGTCCCCGCGGGCGTGCCGTCGCCGATCCAGGGCTCCTGCCAGTAGTCCTGGCTGCGCGCGGCGAAGACCACGCGCTGGCCGAGGAGGGCGGGAGGCTTCGGGACCACGGCCGGGTCGGGC
>DATANP010000016.1:0-9609 GCA_036266195.1 Thermoanaerobaculia bacterium
TTTCCAAGTCACCCGATCGGATCAAAAACTACTTCCGGCACCAACCTGTTCGCTATGCAGCTTGAGTCCAACATCTCGTGGCCGGATCAATAGGGGGGGCCGCAACCTTTTTGAGGCTAGGAAACTGCGGACAATCGCTCAGGATCGATTCTATGCCCAAACAAATACAGCTAGGCCAAGCTACGTTAAACTCATCCACTAGTAGAGCAACTTCTGCCACTCTATCAGATCACCCTACTCGGACTGACTTACTCGGCTTCAGAGAACTCGCAACACAGGTTGCAGGCCGGATAGTAACCCTCTCTCCAAAGGAAACCCCTCTTACTGTCGGGGTATATGGCCCTTGGGGAAGCGGAAAAACTAGTTTTCTGGAAATGGTTTCGGAGTCGCTTGAGAGTCTTGGTGTAAATCCTATTTGGTTCAATGCCTGGAAATATGATCGCGAGGAAAATCTATGGGCTGCCCTGCTCCAAAGGATTCTTGATCAAGTTACCGTGGCAGGAAGCTGGCGCAAGAGGGTTGGTATCAAACTGCGAATTTGGTGGGACACCATCGATCTGCGAGGTGGCTTCTGGGCGAATGTTGGCGCAATCCTTCTGACCCCTCTGCGCCTTACATTCTCTATTGCTGCAATCGCATTAGCTTTCGGCTGGAAAGAGGCCGAGATTGCCAAGGTATTGCAACCTCTACCCCTGTCACCACACGCCGCCCGAGCCCTACTTGGCATTGTAGGATTTATCGCGACAAAGCCGGGAGATTTTATAAAATTAACCGAGAGTAAGTTGGGATTAGATCTCAAGAAATTTCAACGCGAGAGATCTTTTAGGGATCACATCTCTTTCTTGGATGAATTTTCCGGAGAGTTTCAGAGAATTGTTAGGCTCGCGAGCGGCGGCCTGCCTTTAGTTATAATTATTGATGATCTCGATCGTTGTCTCCCAGAGAAGTCTGTGGCGATTCTTGAGGCCCTGAAACAATTCTTGGATGTTCCTGGGTGCGTATTTCTCGTCGCGTTAGATAACGAACTTGTGGAAAGATCCGTAGAAGTCAAATATAAGGATGTGGGAAAGGATTCAGGCAATCAGCCAAATGATACTGTGAGCACGCTGGGGGCGAGTTATATTGAGAAGATCATTCAACTCCCCTTGTCGATACCCCAACTTTCATATGAGCGTGTGATCAGATTCGTTAATGAACTCTATCCCGACCCTGAAGCTCGTTCATGTGCAGAAATATTCGCAGTTGGTCTCCCTCCTAACCCGCGGAAGATCAAGAGAGTTCTTCGCGTCTTTGATTTTCTCCGCGGCTTGGCCCGGGAGCGCATATCCAAGGGGACAGTTAGCCTTCGTCTTCTTGCAAAATTGGTCGTCATGCAGCATGAGTTTCGGAATGTTCATACCGAGACTCAGCGCCAGCCTAGTCTCATTGTGGCGCTCGAAGTCTATTCCCGAGGGTTGTCGGCTGATGAGAGCAGCAGCATGGATCCCGTAATCACTCAGAAAGCAAGAGACATTGCAGATCGGCATCCACGGATTCGGCTAGTTCTTGCGCTAAAAGAGGCTGATCCTGCGATTGATTCATTTGCCCAAGCGAATCTGCGCGAGTATTTGTACTTATTGACTACCCTTACTGAGGTAGATAGGGCTCAGCATGTAGCTTCTGCTCTACCAGAGGAAGGTGTCTGGCGCGACATAGTAAGCCGAATAGTGCAACACCATTCAAGCTTGGCGTTCTCTGGCATGTATCCTCTTGAGCATTCTTTTGTAAGTCCGCGTTTCCGACTTTTAGGCCGACAACGAGAGAATGCTCCTGAATCCGATCTTTCATTAACCGAAGTTATGCAAACGGCTAGTCGTCTACTAATTGTAGGCGCTCCGGGAATGGGCAAGAGTGCGCTGCTATCATTTATTGCTACTACCCTAGGGCGAACTTGGTTGGAATCTAATAGTGATTATCTTGCTGATCAACTTGGACTTACCGAGATTCAGGTGCCCATCTTGATTACCTTTCGTAGTCTGGATAAGGGGAGGCCTTTGGTTGAGCAAATAGTCTATTATCTCGCAAATTACACAGATGGAATCAATAGTCGCGCGGTAGAAGAAATTTTGGCAAAGGGCCGATGTGCATTGCTTTTAGACGGACTAGACGAATTCGGCAAAGACGGGGATATTTCGCGTGCGTGCGAGGCGATCTCTCTGTTAACAACCCAGTACCCTGGATGTAGATATGTGGTTACTACGAGACCCTTAGCCCTCCCGCTGGATTCCCTCGCTGGGTTCACGGCGCTAGAGGTACAGCCTTGGAGCCAGTTGCAGAAGCGCGAGTTCATCGAGCGCCTAAGCAGTTTCGATGGCTCAGGCACAAGAGCGCAGGTGGAAGAGATGCTAGAGAAGTTGCCGGCGAGCCTTTCCGCGAGCCCGCTCTTCTTGGTTCTATCCTATGAACTATACAAAAATTGGGGAAGTCTTCCCGTTAAGCGAGCAGAGCTTATCGAGCTAGCTATAGATACATTATTCGAGCGGGAGCGTGCAAAGGGAATTACTCGTTCGGTTTCGATGAAATTGATGAGGGTGGCCCTACATAGGTTAGCCTTCCTAACTTTTGAGACTGGGAGAAATACTTTCAACCTCGAAGAGGTTAGGAGAGTATTTAATCGAGAGAATATCGGAGAGGATTTCGATCTGCGCGAGCTGCTTGCATCAATTTTTTTAGTAGAGCTTGCCCCAGGTCTATTTCGATTCAGCCATCAGTCCCTTCAAGAGTATTTGGCGGCAGCTTATCTGCTTGAGCATGAAGAGGGAGTTAGAATGGCTCTAAACCATATAGCGGACCCAGAATGGCGAGAGGTATTGTACTATTTTGGGGTAATGAGCCGTGAGGAAGGTGCGGTTGCACTGATCTCGGGCATGCTTGACCGGCATGAATATGCGCCGATTTTGCTGGCAGGCGAGATTATCATTGATCGCCCATCCTTGCCGGCTACTCTCATAGGAAAGTGCGTCGAAGAGCTGCAAATGCTGGAACAGGTATCCCCTGCAACATCTAACGAGCATCGTAACTCAAGGGAGTTGTTAATTAAAATTGAGAACCTACTTGCGAGTTCATCCTAGCAGCCCGTGGTGAAAGTCGTTGCCTTTGGCCCGAGAACATGGAAAAATTCCTGTAGCTCGGGAGGTCGTCAGCATGGCAATGGGTAAGAAGAAGGGGCGGCAAGGTGGGCTGTGGATCGCAACCAGCGACCTGGCCCGAAGCCCTGGTCATCCGTTCTACGAGCGTTTGAACCGGTTGCTGGCCGAGCATGGCTTTGACGCCTTTGTCGAGGAGCAGTGCCGGAGCTTCTATGCCGAACGCATGGGACGTCCGTCGCTGCCTCCTGGCGTGTACTTCCGGCTGCTTCTGATCGGCTACTTCGAGGGGATCGAATCGGAGCGCGGAATTGCTTGGCGAGTGGCCGATTCGCTGACCCTTCGGGAGTTTCTGGGTTTGTCGTTGTCGGAGGCGCCGCCGGACCACTCGACGGTGTCGCGCAACCGGCGTCTGATCGACGTGGAGACCCATCAGGAGGTGTTTGCCTGGGTGCTGACGGTTCTGGGCAAGGAGGGTCTGCTGCGGGGCCAGACGATCGGGGTTGACGCCACGACCTTGGAAGCCAATGCGGCGATGAAGAGCATTGTGCGACGTGATACAGGCGAGGGCTACGGGGAGTTTCTGCGCCGTTTGGCTGAGGAGTCTGGCGAGTCGACGCCGACGCGCGCGGAGTTGGCGCGCAAGGACAAGAAGCGCAAGGGAAAGGGCTCCAACGACGACTGGACGAATCCTCACGATCCCGACGCGAAGATCACCAAGATGAAGGATGGCCGTACTCATCTGGCGCACAAGGCTGAGCACGCGGTGGATCTCGAGACCGGTGCGGTGGTTGCCGTCACCGTGCAGCCAGCGGATCGAGGCGACACCCAGAGTTTGGAAGCGACTCTGAAAGAGACGCTGGAAAACCTGACTGTGGTCGTCGAGCACGTTGAGTTGCCAGAGCAGGTCCTCACGGAGGTGGTTGCCGACCGTGGATACCACAGTGCGGCCGTCTTGGCGCGCACACACGAGCTCGGATTGCGCAGCTATATTGCTGAACCCAAGCGTCCCCGTCGCCGCTGGCGCGGCAGAAAGGCCGAACAGAAAGCCACATATGCCAACCGCCGACGAATGAGGGGCTCTCGGGGTAAGAAGCTGGCTCGTTGGCGGGCGGAGAAGGTGGAGCGCAGCATGGCTCACAACTATGAGACAGGAGGCCTGCGGCGCCTCTACCTGCGAGGCCATGGCAACATCCTCAAGCGTGTCCTGGTTCATGTCGCTGGCTTCAATCTGGGTCTGGTCATGCAGAAGATCGTGGGTCGCGGAACGCCCCGAGGTCTTCAGGGCCGCCTCCTGCGGCTTTTGGTGCTCCTCTTTGCGGCCCTCCAAGTCTTTCTGCGACCGAACAACTCTGTTTCCCGACTTGCTCAACCCCAGGCGCCCGTGCGTAGACGCTTGCTCTTAACTGGCTGGTTCAGAGCAACCTTCAGCCGACAACCCACTTATGCCACGGGCTGCTAGACATGAGCCTTCAAGTCAAGGCCAGGATCATCGGCCAGAGCGGCTTGCCCGGCGCTTTTCAAGTAGCTTTCTTGGGTTGGTTGTGCCCCCCTAGTGCCCCCCTGGAATAGATGCCTGACCCCTATGAGAATTCGAAGGCTCGCCCTTGCCTGATTGAGCGGCTGAGCTCGCGCCAAGCGCCGTCGTAGCCGCGGAATGCCCCGGAAACTCCAATCGCGGGCGGACAGTATTGAGATCTTGTCGTCAATCTGGCGAGTGGAAACCTCAATAAAGTGTCGGAGGCTGGATCGCGGACACACCTCGGCCGTCCGCTCGATCAAGCGCATCCAAAACGACGGCTGTGGTTCAGGTCCTTTCTATACGGTCAGGCGGACTGACAGCATCCGCGGTGACGAAAGGCAGCCCTGGAGGAAAGGATCCCAAGGGAAAGCGCGCCATCCGACCGCCTGCCCTCAGTCGCTCGGAAGCCTCTCGAAAGGCGGAGACCTCTCGCGCGGCGTGGAAGAGCCCGGACACGCCCCGTGCTGAAGGTGCTGCTGGACATCAGCAGGGAGTGATGTCCGAATCTGTGAGCCAGGGTGACGCACCCAACGCCCGGCTAGGGGCAGGCGTTCGAGGCTCCGGAAAAATCTTCACACGCCGGAAGAATTCTTCAGCGTGTTGTACATCTCGAACGCCCGCGCCGGCGTTTCTCCGCCATGGACGACGGCGCGCACGGCCTGGATCATCGCGGAGGGGGCGTCGGATTGGAAGATGTTGCGCCCCATGTCCACACCGTTGGCCCCGCGCTGGATTGCGTTGTAGGCCATGGTCAGGGCGTCCATCTCCGGCAGCTTCTTGCCGCCCGCGATGACGATCGGCACCGGGCAGCAGGAGGTCACGGTCTCGAAACCCTCCTCGACATAGTAGGTCTTGACATACTGCGCCCCCAACTCGGCGCAGATGCGGGTGGCGAGGCGGAAGTACTTGGCGTCGCGCACCATGTCCTTGCCGACCGCGGTCACCGCCAGGGTCGCGATGCCATAGCGCAGGCCCTGGTCCACCAGCCGGGTGAGGTTGTGAATGGACTTCGTCTCATGCTCGCCGCCCACGAAGACCTGCACCGCCAGGGCCGCGGCGTTCAGGCGGACGGCGTCCTCGACATCCAGGGCGATCTCCTCGTTCGACAGCTCCTTGAGGACGCTGGGACCGCCCGAGGCGCGCAGCACGAGGGACGGACGAGACGCCGGAGGGATCAGGCTGCGCAGCACGCCGCGGGTGAGCATCAGGGTGTCCGCCCAGGGGATCAGCGGCACGATGCTCAGGTCGATCCGCTCCAGCCCCGTGGTCGGCCCCTGGAAGTAGCCGTGATCGAAGGCGAGCATCACGGTGTTGCCCGACTGCGGATCAAAGATCCTCGCCAGCCGGTTCTTCAGGCCCCAGTCATAGTGGCTGGAGCCCTTGAGGAAGAAGCCCGCGGTCTGCTGCGGGACGTCCGTGTGAAACTCCTTGTTGTCCTTGACTTCATCCAGGTCTGCCATGGCTCAAGCCCGTTCCTTGATCTCAAAAAGGCGCACCAGCGCCACGTGAAGGAGCTTCATGGGGTTTCCGACCAGCCGCCTGGTACCAGAGGTCTGGGTGGCCGAGCATATCACTTCGGCAAAAGCGGTCACGAAGGGGAGGCGCGGCGTCGCGTGATCTGAGGTTTCTACTCCTCGCGCTCTGCCAGCCGCCGGCTGAGCAGGGCCATGAGCAGAAGGGCGTTGGCGGAGTTGTCGGGCACCACGAAGAACGGATACCGCTCCGTGGGCCGCCAGAGGCCCACCTTGTGCTGCCGCACGGTCACGGCGCCGATCTCGTCGAGGGGGATCGGGTGGTCGTCCGCCGGTGCGCTCAGGCCTTCACGGCTCAGCACCCAGTCCCAGCCCACGACCGTCGAGCCCTCCCGCACCTTGCGCTCGATGATCTCGACCAGGCGGGCCAGCAGATAGACGAGCACGGAGCCCAGGCGGTCCTCGGCGCCGTGCGGGGCGAAGCACTCGAAGCGCACCCGCTCGCCCTGGGGCCCGGTGAGCGCGATCCACCGCATCAGTCCGCCGGACCGGCCGCCCAGATCCCTCTCCTTCATCTCCAGGCTGCGCAGCTCCTCCAGAAGAAACGTCCGGCGCCGGCCCTGGACCTCCAGGATCAGTCCGCGCTCGAACCCGGAGAGACGCGCGCGGCGCGCCCGGCGGAGGATCAGGAACGCGGCCGGACCGGCGGCCAGCGCGGCGGTCGTGACCCCATAGGCGAGGAAGTAGACGAGGCTGGGGGCCGAGACGGCGAGCCGGATGCTGGTGATCAGCAGGCCGAGGGCGGTCCCGGTCAGAAGGACGGAGCCGAGGTCGAGCCGTAGCGGCCTTGGGCCGAGCTGGATGGGCGGACCGATCGGCGGCCCGAGATGCTCCCGGAGCTGGCTCTCAAGGACCTGACTTTCGAGAGACGACCCGCTCGCCAAGAGCACCTCCTGTGGTCCCCGGCAGGGGAAGGCCATTGTAGCCCCGGTTTCCTCCGGCGCGAAAGTGCGCAAGAATAGGTCGCCCGATCAAGCGCAGGAGTCCACATGCTTCGGACGCCGGAAAGGCCCGGATGAAGAACTTCAATCTCGACGCGATCCTCGAGGCCATGCTCAAGGTATCGGACCGGGTGTCCGACCTCAACTTCTCGGTCGGCCGGCCGCCGCAGGTCGAGATCGACGGCCAGCTCGTCGGCGTCAACTTCACCGGCTTCCCCCGGTTGACCCCGTTCCAGACCGAGATCATCGCGCTCCACATGCTGCGCGGCGACCGCGATCTCACCCGCACCCTGCTCCAGAACGGCTCGGTCGACTTGTCCTACTCGATCCCGGGCAAGACCCGCTTCCGCGTCAACATCTTCTCCCAGCGCGGCACCTACGCCATCGTCCTGCGCGTCATCCCCGAGGGCATCCCGACGCTGGAGAGGCTCGGCATGCCGGCCGAGCTGCACAACGTGGGCAAGCTCAAGAACGGCATCGTGCTGGTCACCGGCCCGACGGGCTCGGGCAAGTCGACCACCCTCGCGGCGATCATCAACCAGATCAACCACGAGCAGGCCTACCACATCATCACCATCGAGGACCCGGTCGAGTACATGCACCGGCACGTCAAGTCGACCGTGAACCAGCGCGAGATCGGCGCCGACACCCGGTCCTTCGCGCTTGCCCTTCGCGCCGCCCTGCGGCAGGCACCCAAGGTCATCCTGATCGGCGAGATGCGCGACCTGGAGACCATCGAGACCGCCATGGAGGCGGCCGAGACCGGCCACCTCGTGCTCTCCACCCTGCACACGATCGACGCGGCCAAGACCATCGACCGCATCATCGGCGTGTTCCCGAAGGACCAGGAGGCGCAGGTCCGCACCCGCTTCGCGCAGTCGTTCCGGTACGTCATCTCCCAGCGCCTGGTGCCCAAGGCCCGCGGCGGCCGGACCGCCGTGCTGGAGATCCTCAAGTCCACCAACCGCACCCGCGACTACATCCTCAAGGGGGAGACCGAGGGCCGCTCGCTCCTCGACGCCATGCACGACGGCGGCATCGACGGCATGCAGACGTTCGACGACGAGCTCGAGAAGCTCTGGGAGAAGAAGGTGATCCACAAGGACACGGCCATGGCCTATGCCACGAACCCGACGAACCTGGCCCTGCGCCTGGTCGAAGGGATGCCGTCCGACGCCCCCAGGCCCGAAGCCGAGGAAGGCGAGTCCCTGCTGTCCATGCTGGAGGAGTGATGATCCGGATCCACTGCAACGCCTGCCACCGCCCGATCCTGGTGGACGAGACCAAGCTCCCGATGCGGGAGGTCACCTTCCCGTGCCCGGCCTGCAAGTCGCCCCTGACCGTGGACCGCCGGAACCCGAACCAGCCCGCGGTCCCATCTGCCGCCGCGCCCACCGGGGCGCCTCCGCCGGCTGCCGCGCCGAAGCCGGCTCCGCCCACACCGCTCGCCCCCCAGTCTTCGGCGCCGCCGCCGGATGAATCCTCGGACGCGATCCTGGAGGACGACCTCGCCGCCAAGGCGCTGATCGTCGGCGCCGACAGTCCGGCCGCCCGCCAGGCCGCCGAGGCCCTCGGCTTCTCGCCGGTCCACCTGCCGACCGTGGAGGCCTGCCGCGACTTCTACCTGCAGGAGTATCCGCCGGTCGTCTTCCTGTGCCCCTCCAATCTCACCCGTCCGCCCCTGGAGGACATGGCGCCGATCACCAACCTCGGCCCGGCCGACCGCCGCCGGAGCTTCTTCATCCTCCTGGCCGACGGCCTGCGCACGCTGGACGGCAACGCCGCGTTCTTCTACAACGTGAACATGGTGGTGGCGAACAAGGACGTGGGCTCGATCGGGCAGATCTACCGCGACGCCGAGGCCTACCACCGCCGCATGTACTCCAGCTTCTGGGCCGTCCAGAGGGAGGGAATGTCATGAAGAGCCTTCTGATCCGCGCCGCGCTGCTCCTGCTCCTCGTCCCCGGGGTGGCCCGGGCGACCGACCCCATGGATCCGGCGGAGACCGAGCTTCGCGCCGCCGACGCGAAGCGCATCGAGGCCATGGTCCAGGGCGACACCAAGGCGCTGGCGCCGCTGCTCGCGCCCGACCTCGTCTACACCCACAGCACGGGAGAGGTGCAGACGCGGGAGATCCTGCTCGACACGATCTCGTCGGGCCGCCTGGACTACCTTTCCATGGTCCCGTCCGACGTCCGGGTCCGGATGCTGTGGGACCGGGCGGCGGTGATCACCGGACATGCCGACGTGAAGGTCATCGCCCAGGGCAAGGAGAACAACGTGGCGCTGCGCTTCACGTCGGTCTGGTCCAGGACTGAGGCAGGCGCCTGGCAGATGGTGGCCTGGCAGTCCACCCGCCTGCCCTGAGCGTATTTGCCAT
Organism: Thermoanaerobaculia bacterium; assembly: GCA_036266195.1. Lineage (GTDB taxonomy): Bacteria > Acidobacteriota > Thermoanaerobaculia > Multivoradales > UBA5704 > DATMER01. Next base: position 9,501 of record DATANP010000016.1, read on the forward strand.
CCGGATAAGATGGCGAGGATGGCCCTCGACCTGCTCGCGCACTACTGGACCCTCCGGCCGCGGATCGTCCACGCCGTCCGCCCGCAGCGCGCCCCGGAGTCGCGTCCCT
>DATANP010000017.1:0-16922 GCA_036266195.1 Thermoanaerobaculia bacterium
TCGGCGAGTACCTGGTCAACGCCCAGGGCGAGGACGTGGTGGCAGGCATCCGCACGCCGCAGCCCATCCACTCGAGCGACGGCGGCCTCGAAAAGGACTTCCCCCAGGCCTGCCGCGAGCTGGAGGAGGTCTGCGCGCGGCTGGAGAAGCACTTCAAGGACATGCAGGACGTGGAGTTCACGATCCAGCACGACAAGCTCTACATGCTCCAGACCCGCACCGGCAAGCGCACCGGCCTGGCCGCGATCCGGGTGGCCGCCGACATGGTGGACGAGGAGCTGATCGACTGGCGCGAGGCCCTCGACCGCGTCGAGCCGCTCCACCTGCTCCAGGTGCTCGCCCCCGAGTTCGATCCGGCGGAGAAGGCCACGGCGATCAAGGAGGGCCGGCTGCTGGCCCGCGGCCTGCCGGCCGGGCCGGGCGCCGGCTGCGGCCGTATCGCGCTCACCGCCGAGCGCGCCGCGGAGATGGCCGCCTCGGGCGCCGTCCTCCTGGTGCGGGCCGAGACCTCGCCCGAGGACATCGTGGGCATGCACGTGTCGGCCGGCATCCTGACCTCCCGCGGCGGCATGACCTCGCACGCCGCCGTGGTCGCGCGCGGCATGGGCAAGCCCTGCGTGGTGGGCGCGAGCGATCTGGACGTCGACGAGCACGCGGGCGAGGTCCGGGTCGCGGGCAAGGTCTTCCGCGAGGGCGACCAGCTCTCGATCGACGGCACGGCCGGCGAGGTCATCGCGGGCGCGCTGTCGCCGAAGCCCTCGGTCGTCCTGAAATCCATGCTCGACGGCAGCCATCCCGAGGACTCGCGGATCGTGGACTCTGTCCGCCAGCTCCTCGCCGCGGCCGACGCCGAGCGCCGGCTCCGGGTGCGCACCAACGCCGATACGCCGCACGACGCCCGGGTGGCCGCGGCGCTGGGCGCCGAGGGCATCGGCCTCTGCCGCACCGAGCACATGTTCTTCGCCGACGAGCGCATCGGCTGGGTGCGGAGGATGATCCTGGCCGAGACCACCGAGGACCGCAAGGAGCCGCTCGCGAAGCTCCTGCCCATGCAGCAGAAGGACTTCGAAGGCATCTTCGCGGCCCTGGCCGGCCTGCCGATCACCGTTCGCCTGCTCGATCCGCCGCTCCACGAGTTCCTGCCGCACGGCCGGAGGGCCCTGGAGCGGCTGGCGGACGAGATGGGCGTCGACTCCGCGACCGTCGAGGCCCGCGCCGAGGCCCTGGCCGAGTCCAACCCCATGCTCGGCCACCGCGGCTGCCGCCTCGGCATGACCGCGCCCGAGATCTACCAGATGCAGGTCGAGGCCATCGTGCGCGCCGCCTGCGTGCGCAGGCGGGCGGGGGACGACGTACGCCCCGAGATCATGGTTCCCCTGGTCGGCACCGACGAGGAGATGGTGCGGCTGCGCGAGATGGTCGCCTCCACCGTGAAGCGGGTCCTGGGCGAGGAGGGGCTGGAGATCGAGGTCCCGATCGGCACCATGATCGAGGTGCCGCGGGCGGCCCTGGTCGCGGACCAGATTGCGAAGCACGCCGACTTCTTCTCCTTCGGCACCAACGACCTGACCCAGATGACCTACGGCTACTCGCGCGACGACGCCAGCCGCTTCCTGCCGCACTACATCGAGTCGGGCGTGCTCAAGCACGACCCCTTCCAGAGCATCGACGAGGAAGGGGTGGGGCAGCTCGTGAGGATGTCCTGCGAGCGCGGCCGGTCGTCCAACGAGCATCTGCATCTGGGCGTCTGCGGCGAGCACGGCGGCGATCCGGATTCGATCGATTTCTTCGAGCGGGTGGGGCTCGACTATGTGTCCTGCTCGCCCTACCGGGTGCCGATCGCGCGCCTGGCCGCGGCGCGGGCCAGCCTGAAGCACCAGGCCCGGGAGGCCAAGCCGAAGGCAAAGACCTTGCATGGAAATCCGGTAGCCGTCGCCGGGGTCCCGGTCGTCTCGACGATCGCGGCCGCGGGGGCGAGCTGACTTCTGCCAGGAGGATCGGACGACCGATGCCGGAGCTGATTCATGAGTACTCCTACCTGTACCGGAGCGAGGGCGGAAAGGCCTATGTGATGCGTGCGTGGGGCGAGGCCAGGGAGGACGGTACCTGGGAAGGCTGGCTCGAATTCATGCCTACGGACAACGGTGCACCGGCCCTCCGCACCGGGCGCGAGACCACGCAGCCCAACCGCGACGCCGTCGCGTACTGGGCTTCCGGACTCGAACCGGTCTACTTCGAAGGGGCGTTCGTCCGGGCAGCCTAGCCCGGGCGTCGCCCCCTCACTCCCTCCGTTCCTCATCCCATCATCCAATACTCGTTCGGCTGCGTAACCCTCGATGGCGGATGCCGGCGCAAGCCGGCTTGCCTCCCTCATTGGCGCGGCCGGGTTGGGCTGCGCCCCTTTTTCATCCTCTTTTTATATGGGCCCGCTCCTTGCACTGTCTCCCTGTCCAGAAGGAGGTCAAGGGACCATGGACGATTCGGAACGCAGCTACGGATACAGCCAGGACATCTACCATGGCCAGCGCGGAGCCGGTGGCCATTACGACCGGACCAAGGAAGAAGGTGGCGCCGCCTCGCCCGAGAGGAGCTACGAATATGGCCCGGAGGGCGGCGGCTTCTCGGATTCCGAGGACGTCGAGCTGAGCCCCGAGGAGGCGGCAATTCACTTGGACGAACGGGGTCTGAGCCGCACCGGAGGGGACGAGACGGAAGGCGAGCGCTACGACCACGACCGCAGCGGCAGCGCCGAGGTCGAATCGTTCACCTGGGACAGCCCGGTCGGCGCTGGGAAGGACGACAAGACGCCCTGAGGTTTCGCCTGTAGAATCCGCCGGATGGCGCGCATCCGACTCCTGCCCGACCCGCTGGTGAGCCAGATCGCCGCCGGCGAGGTCGTGGAGCGCCCCGCCTCCGTCGTCAAGGAGCTGGTCGAGAACGCCCTTGACGCCGGGGCCGGGGAGCTGGAGATCCAGCTCGAGAGCGGCGGCCGGCAGCGGGTCTCGGTCGCGGACGACGGCTGCGGCATGGGGCGCGACGACGCCCTTCTCGCCTTCGACCGCCACGCCACCAGCAAGATCGGGAGCTTCGAGGACCTGGAGCGGGTCGCCACCCTGGGCTTCCGCGGCGAGGCGCTGGCCTCGATCGCCTCGGTCGCCCGGGTGGACATGACCACGGCCGACCAGCCGGGGGACGGCCACCACGTCTTCATCGAAGGCGGGAGGGTGCGCGTGGCCGAGCCGTTCTCGCGACCGCGCGGCACCACGATCGACGTCCGGTCCCTCTTTTTCAACGTCCCCGCCCGGCGCAAGTTCCTCAAGGCGCCGCCGACCGAGCTGCGCCGCTCGCTGGAGGTCGTGCAGGCGTACGCCCTGGCGCGTCCGGACGTGCGCTTCCGCATCTTCCATGAAGGGCGGGAGCTGCTGGATGCCCTCGCCGCAGGTCCCGAAGCGGAGGGTTCGCTGGAAAGGGTCTCGCAGATCTTCGGCACCGAGCTGGCCCGCCAGCTCGCCGCGATCCCGCCGGACGAGAGAGGGGAGGAGAGGATCCACGGCTTCCTCGGGACGCCCGATACGGCGCGGGGCCGGCGACAGTTCATCTTCGTCAACGGCCGCCTGATCCGGGATCGGGCGGTCCTGGCGACCTTCTACCGTGCCGTGCGGGAGGAGTGGCGGACCGAGGACTTCCCGGCGCTCTTCCTCTTCCTGGACATCCCGCCGGAGGAGGTGGACGTCAACGTCCATCCCCAGAAGGCCGAGGTCCGCTTCCGCGATCCAGCGCTCCTCGACCGGATCGGCGACGCGCTGCGTCGCGGCCTGGAGCGGGCACGGGGAGAGGAGGCCGCGCCCCTGCGTCCTCCGGTCTCCCAGCCCTATGTCCCTTTGGCCTGGCAGGGGCTCGGAGGCTCGCCTGTGTCCGAGCCCCGCTACGAACCGCCACCGCCGGCTGAGCGCCTCGCTTTGCCTTCCTACAGGCCTCTAGAGCGACCGATTGTCCCCCTCTCCGGCCGGAGTGGAGAGGCGCGGCCCTTTCGCCTCCTCGGCCAGTACAAGGGAACGCTCATCCTCCTGGAAGGACCCGACGGCCTCTATCTCATCGACCAGCACGTGGCTCACGAGCGCATTCTTTACGAGAGACTCAAGAGGTCGATGAGCGGACAGGATACGCCGGTCCAGCACCTTCTGACGCCGGTCCTCCTGGAGCTGGCCCCGGCCGAAAGGCTCCGCCTCCTGGAGCTGGCGCCGGGCCTGGACGGCTGCGGCTTCGGCCTGGCCGCGCTCTCGGGCAACACCCTGGCCCTGACCTCGACCCCCGCCGTGCTCTCGCCCGGCGAGGCCGAGGCCCTGCTCCGATCCCTGGCCTCGGAGAGCGGCGACGGCCTCGGCGCCTCGGCGGACCTGAGGCGGAGCGTGCTGGAGTCGCTCGCCGCCAGCATGGCCTGCAAGGCCGCGGTCAAGATGCACCACCCCCTCTCCGCCCCCGAGATGGAAGCCTTGATCGCCGAGCTCTTCGCCGCGGAGCAGCCCTACGCCTGCCCCCACGGAAGGCCGATCGTCCTCCAGATGACCGACTCGGACCTGGAACGGCGGTTCGGGAGGAGATAGAGTTCGCCCGTGCGAATCGTTACCCTGATCACCACCGGCGGGACCATCGAGAAGACGTACGACGAGCAGACGGGCGAGCTGGCCAACCGGCGGTCGATCGTCCGGCGCATGCTCTCGGAGCTGCGGCTGGAGGACACGGAGGTCAACGTCCTCGAGCTGATGAGCAAGGACAGCCAGTTCATGACCGACGCCGACCGCGTGCGGATCATGGAGGTGGTCCGCGCCATGTGCGGGGTGGGGGAGGGGGGCATCGTGATCCTCCACGGCACCGACACGCTCGCCGTCACCGGCGAGTACCTGCACACGAACATCCCCCAGCCGCCGGCGCCCATCGTGCTCAGCGGCGCCATGCGGCCGTTCGAGATGAAGCAGTCGGACGCCCTTCAGAACCTCACCGAGGCGATCTTCGCGTCCGGCGTCCTGGCTCCGGGCGTCTACTGCGTGGCCCACGGCCGCGTCCTCCAATTCCCGGGCGTCCGCAAGGACACCGAGCGCGGCACGTTCGTCCGCGCCTGACGGAGACCCCATGGCGAAAGACATCCAGGAGTTCCGCAGCGAGCGCAAGCGTTTGAACGACCTCATCTTCGAGGCCGATCACCTGGGCATCAAGCGCTTCTTCAACCTCGACACCGCCGCCTACCGCGACGGCGCCCTCGATGGCAGGACCAAGGAGCTGCTCGGACTCGTGGCCTCGGCCGTGCTGCGCTGCAACGACTGCATCGACTACCACCTCGACCAGTGCGTCCAGGTGGGCTGGACCGACGAGGAGCTGCACGACGCCCTGAACGTGGCCCTCATCGTCGGCGGCAGCATCGTGATCCCCCACCTGCGCCACGCGTTCGACACGATCTCGCAGCTCCGGGCGGAAGGGTCAGGCGGGGAAAGGTCAGTGTAGAGAGATTCCCCGACGCTCCGGGGAGACTCCCCGGCGATCCGGGAGCCCTCCCGGCTGCTCCGGGAACCCTTCCGGCTGCTCCGGGAACCCTCCCGGCCGCGCCGAGAACCCTCCCGGCTGCGCCGGGAACTCTCCCGGCCATGCCGGGAACCCTCCCGGCTGTTCCGGGAACCCTCCTGGCCACTCCGGGAACCCTCCCGGCGAGGCCTGGGAAGACCCCTCCCCGACCCTCCCCTGCTGCGCAGGAGAGGGCGCCCCCACCCACCCCTCCGGGCGCTTAGGACTGTAGGTACAGTTGGTATATACTGATCCAGGAGGATGTTGCCATGCCCGACCGAGCCAAATTGTTCAAGAGCGGCGGAAGCCAGGCGGTTCGACTGCCCAGGGGATATCGATTCGAGGGGCAGGAGGAGGTGCTGATCTTCCGGAAGGGGCCGCGGGTGATCCTGGAGCCGGTCCGTAGAAGCTGGAGCCGGGAGTTTCTGGATATGGCCGGCTCGTCACCGGACTTCCCCTATCCTGAAGAGCCGTTGCCTGCCGATCCCGGCCCGGACTTCGATTGAAATATCTCCTCGACACCAACGTCTGCATCGATTACTTGACTCGGCGCTACGCTTCCGTGGTCGGGCGCGTTCAGACCTCATCTCCGGAGGATCTCTGCCTCAGCTCCGTCGTGGTCGCCGAGTTGCGCTATGGCGCTGACAAGAGCCAACGAAGAGAGGAAAACCACAGGACGATCGACATTCTCATCAACGAGATCGTGTGTGTCGACTTCGACGCCGAGGCTGCCGCCGTCTTCGGCCGCATCCGCTGGGATCTTGAAAGGCGTGGAGAACCGATCGGCCCCTACGACATGATGATTGCCGCGCACGCCCTCTCATTGGGTCTGATTCTGGTCAGCGACAACCTCCGTGAGCTCCGGCGGATAGACGGCCTCGCCCTGGAAAACTGGCGCGAGGCCTGATTCCGCGCCCATAATTAATCCAGGAAGAGGTCGGTCATCAGCCGCTCGCCCGGCTTCACGGCGTATCCGCCGAAGTCGGTGATCCCCGCCTCGCGGAGCACGTCCTCGTCGATGTAGAAGTTGCCGGTACAGCAGCGGCTGTCCCGGGTGAGGACGGCGTGCGCGGCGTCGGCCAGGATCTCCGGGGTGCGACAGTGGTCCGGGTTGACGGCGCCGCCGAGCATGGCCAGGGCGGCGGTGGCGATCACGGTCCGGGGCCAGAGGGCGTTGACCGCCACGCCATCATCCTTGAATTCGGCGGCGAGACCCAGCACGCAGAGGCTCATCCCGTACTTCGAGATCGTGTAGGCGGTATGGCCCTTGAACCACTTGGGGTCGAGGTTGAGCGGCGGCGACAGGGTGAGGATGTGCGGGTTCGGGCTCTTCCTGAGGTGCGGCAGGCAGGCCTGGGAGCAGAGGAAGGTGCCGCGCGCGTTCACGCCCCACATGAGGTCGAAGCGCTTCATGGGGGTCTGGAGGGTCGGGGTCAGGTTGATGGCACTGGCGTTGTTGACCAGGATGTCGATGCCGCCGAAGGTCTCGACCGTCTTCGCCACCGCGGCGTGGACCTGGTCCTCCTCGCGGATGTCCACGGGCAGCGCGAGCGCCTTGCCGCCCGCGGCTTCGATCTCCTCGGCGGCGGTGAAGATGGTGCCGGGGAGCTTGGGGTGGGGCTCCGTGGTCTTGGCCGCGACCACGACGTTGGCGCCATCGGCCGCGGCCCGCAGGGCGATGGCCTTGCCGATGCCGCGGCTCGCGCCGGTGATGAACAGGGTCCTGCCTTTGAGGTTCGCCATGCCCCTATTCTAGGGCTGCGTATACTCGAACAGACCCCGCGACGCCGTCCCCGCGTAGAGCCGGTGAGGATCGTTCGGATCGACGGCGAGGTCGAGCACCTGGGTCACGCTGAGGCCGCGGCTGGCCGGGGACCAGGTGTCGCCCTGGTCGGTGCTGCGCATCACGCCGAAGCCGGCCAGGAAGGCGTAGACCCCGGTCGGATGGGTGGGCGCGGCCACCACCTGCGTGACCTTGCCCACGAGCGGCGAACGGATCCACGTGCTGCCGCCGTCGGTGCTCCGGAACAGGCCGGAGTCGGTGGCCGCGTAGAGGGTGCCGGGGGCGGCCGGATCGATGGCCAGGCTGGAGACCACCTTGCCGGCGAGGCCGCGGTCGCGGCGCTCCCAGGTGCGGCCCGCGTCGGCGCTGTGGAAGAGGCGCGGCCGGAGGGTGCCATCGGTCTCGACGACGGCTCCGCCGACCCAGAGCACCGCCGGGTCGGCCGGGCTCACTTCGAGGACGCCGAGCTCCGCGAATTTCAGGGTCTCCGGGAGCTCGATCGGTCCCGAGGCGGAATTGTAGAGACCTTGGTATCCCGTGGCCCACAGGGCGCCGGGTGTCCGCCGGTCCGCGGCGAGCCGGAAGACGGGCAGCTCGTCCCGCCTCTGCCAGGTGTCCCCACCGTCCCCGCTTTCGAAGGAGACGCCTCCCTCCAGGTTCGACACGTGGACAACCGACGGGTAGGCCGGATCGACGAGGACGTCCGAGGCATAGTAGAAGTTACGGTCATTGATCTTCAGGTCCAGGTGCTCCCAGGTGGCACCACGGTCGAGGCTGCGGAAGGCGCCGGCGTAGCCGGCGGCGACGAAGAGGATGTCCGGGTTGGACGGGTGCACCTCCACGCCGCTCACGGGAAGCGCCTCAAGCCCTGCGCGGAACGCCTCCCAGCTCCTGCCGTGGTCCAGGCTGCGGTACACGCCGCCGGCATGGCCGAAGCCCACCGCGCCGACGAACAGCGCGCGCGGCGAGGCGACGAAGGCGATGACGAGAACGTCTTCCGGCTGCTCCTCCACCGGCGCCCAGGTGTCGCCGCCGTCCAGGCTGACGACGATCCCCTTCTCGAACAGGGCGGCGTAGACCCGGTCTCCCTGGACCGCGATCTGGTCGACGTATTGCGAGAGCACGCCATGCGCGGTGACCAGGCTCCACGTCGCGCCATGGTTGCGGCTCCGGTAGAGCAGCCCCGAGTGGCCGGTGGTTGCGTAGAGGGTCGCCGGGGTGTGCGCGTCGATCGCGAGGTGGGTGAGCCACGCCTGCCTGTGGAAGCCGGCGCCGGGGACCCAGGTCAGCCCCCGGTTCGAGCTCCGGTAGAAGCCCCGGTCCGTGGCCGCGTAGATCCAGGCGCCGTCCGCGGAGACGGCGAGCTGGTTGATGAAAGCGTCCGGCAGCCCCGTGCTGCGCGGCGTCCAGGTGGCGCCGCCGTCGCGGCTCAGATAGACGCTGCGGCGCCCGGCCGCGGCCCAGACCCGCTGCGGAGAGAGCGGGTCGACAGCCAGCGCCTGGGCGGGTTCGGGGAGGCCGGCCGCGGCGACCCAGGTCTGTGCGCCGTCGGTCGTCCGGAACACGCCGCGTTCCGTGGCGACGTAGAGGACCCCTCCGGGCCCGGCCGCGCCCGGGAACACCGCGGCTCTCTGGAGGAAGAGGCCGCGGCTGGCGAACGTCCAGGTCTCGCCGCCGTCCGTGCTCCTGAAGACACCGGCCTTCGTGCCGGCATAGACGACGTCCGGATCGTCCGGGGCCACGGCCAGGCCGGAGACGCGCCCGCCCTCCGGGCCGAGCGGAGTCCAGGCGCCCACACCCGCCGAGGCGGGGAGGGCCAGGGGCAACAGACCCAGGAAGACCAGCGCGACAACGACGGTCGATCGGCGACGGATGGTTTGCATGGCTTGAGCCCTCTCCAGGTTTACGGCCGAGAAGACCAAAGTGTCGTTCAGAGCGCCGAGCTGCCGGGCGGGACCAGGCGGTCGATCGCCGCGCGGTCCTCCGGGGTGATCTCGACGTCCACGACGCCCAGGCTGTCCTCGAGCTGCTCCAGGGTGCGCGGGCCGATGATCACCGAGGTGACCGCCGGGTTCGAGAGGGCCCAGGCGTTGGCGAAGCGCGCCAGGGGGACGCCCTTGGCCTCGGCGAGCGGGATGAGCTGCTCGACGATGTCGAGCCGGCGCTGGAACTTCGGCTGGTCGATGTCGCCGATCCACCCCTCGGAACGCTTGCTGTCCCTGGGGTTGCCGGTCCCGCGCCGGTACTTGCCCGTGAGCCAGCCGCCTTCGAGCGGGCTCCAGACGATGTTGGCGATGCCGAATTTCTGCGTCATGGGAAAGTGCTCCAGCTCCATGACGCGCCGCAGCAGGCTGTAGGGCGGCTGGAGGCAGACGAAGCGCTCCCAGCCGCGGCGCTCGGAGATCCAGAGGGTCTCGACGATCTCCCAGGCCGCGAAGCGCTTCTCCCACAGGGCCTCGCCGGAGTAGTGGTTGGTGGACAGGCCGAGGTAGCGCACCTTGCCCTGGCGCACGAGGTCGTTGAGCGTCGAGAGCGTCTCCTCGAGCGGCGTGGTGGGATCGGGACGGTGGATCTGGTAGAGGTCGATGACGTCGGTGCCCAGGCGGCGCAGGCTGTTCTCGACCTGCTCCTGGATGGCCTTGCGCGACAGCCCGCGCTGGTTGGCCCCGGGCCCGACCGGAGCCCACACCTTGGTGGCCAGGACCACGCCTTCGCGCCGGTCGCGGAGCGCCTTGCCCACGATGATCTCGGACTCGCCCTCGGAGTAGCCGTTGGCCGTGTCCACGAAGTTGATGCCCGCGTCGAGAGCCCGGTGGATGATCCGGATGCTGTCCTCGTGATCCGCGTTGCCCCAACTGCCGAACATCATGGCGCCCAGGCAGAGGGGGGAGACCTTGAGACCGGTGTTGCCGAGGTTGCGGTAGTCCATGGCGGGGATTACAGCAAAGGACACAAGGGACCGCAAGGAATTGATCCCGTTCCCCCTCTCCCCCGTACCGGGGGAGAGGGGGTTTTGGTCCCTGCAGTCCTTGCGGTCCTTTTGGTCCTTTAGATCGCGTTGGCGATCTTGGGCATCGTCAGCCGCCCCTCGAGCGCCAAGTCGCGGCAGCGCTTGGCCGGGATCGGCGGGCTGAAGAGGTAGCCCTGGACCTTGTTGCACCCCTGCCGGCGGAGCAGGTCGAGCTGGTTCTCGGTCTCCACCCCTTCGGCCACCACGTCGAGCTGCAGGCTGTGGGCGAGCGCGATCACCGCGGCCGTGATCTCGCCGCTCCCCCGGTCGGTCCCCAGGCCGCTCACGAACGAGCGGTCCACCTTGAGGATGTCGATCGGCAGCGCCGTCAGATAGCTGAGCGACGAGTAGCCCGTGCCGAAGTCGTCGATCGCCACCTTGATGCCCAGCTCCTTGAGACCGCGCAGCACGGCCTGGCTCGCCTCGGCGTTCTGCATCGCCAGCGTCTCGGTGATCTCGAGCTGGAGCATGCTGGCCGGCAGCCCGGTCTCGGCCAGCACCTCCTGGATGCGGTCGAGCAGGTCGGGGCGCTGGAACGGCCGCGCCGAGAGGTTCACCGCCACCCGCACCTCCGCGCCGTCGGCGTGCCACTCGGCGATCTCCCGGCAGGCGGTCTTGAGCACCCAGAGGTCCACCGCGTTGCTCATGCCGGTGACCTCGGCCAGCCAGAGGAACTCGGCCGGACCCATGAGGCCGCGCTCCGGGTGCTGCCAGCGCAGCAGCGCCTCCACCCCCTCGATCTGGCCGGTGCGGGCGTCGAGCACCGGCTGGTAGAACAGCACCAGCTCGCCGTGCACCAGCGCCTTGCGCAGATCGTTCTCCAGGGCCAGCCGCTCCAGGGCGTTCGCGTCCATGGTGGGGGCATAGACCTGGTACTGGTCGCCGCCATGCTCCTTGGCGTGGTACATGGCGATCTCGGCCTTCTTGAGCAGCTCGTCCGGATCGCCGCCGTCGTCCGGGAAGCGGCTGATGCCGACGCTCGTGGTCACGTACAGCTCCGTGCCCTGCACCGCGAACGGCCGCCGGATCAGGCCGAGGATCTTGTCCGCGGCCTGCGCGATCTTCCACTCGGAGCTCACCACCGGCAGGAGCACCGCGAAGCCGTCGCCGCCCATGCGGGCCACGGTCTCGGTCTCCAGGAGATTGCGCCGCAGGCGCTCGGTGATGGCGCGCAGGATCTCGTCGCCGTAATTGTGGCCGAGCGAGTCGTTGATCACCTTGAAGCGGTCGAGGTCGAGGAACAGCACCGCGGCGCGGCCGTCCGGCCGGCGCTCGGCGCGGTGGAGCGCCTGCGCCACGTGCTGGACGAGCAGGTTGCGGTTCGGCAGATCGGTCAGCGAGTCGTGATAGGCCAGGTGCTCGGCCCGCGCCGAGGCCGAGACCACGCGGCGGCGCTCCTCCTCCAGGAGCCAGATCACCATGCCCACGCCCATCAGGAACTGGAGCAGGAAGTCGAACGGCACCAGGAGCGGCCCGTAGGTCGGCGCGAAACCCAGGAGCGACGGACCGAGGTGGATCGCGAGGTAGTGCATCTCCTGGATCGAGTTCAGGAGGAAGGCGCCGCTCATGATGCGCTGGCCGAGACCGGCCGACACCTCCTCGTTGCCCGCGTTCCAGATCCAGTAGCTCGCCACCAGATAGGCGACCGCCAGGAAGATGTTGCGCACCGACTCCTGGGTCAGCAGGCGCTGCTGGGCGCTGACGCCGGCCGACAGCAGGATGGGCACCACGGCCATCACGAGAAGGACGCCGAGCACCGTGGTCTCCGTCCTCTCCGGCACGCTGCGGGTAGTGGCCAGCTCGTAGGTGCCGAAGAGCAGCCAGGCCACGTGCCAGTAGCCGCTGATGAGCGACAGAACGATCAGCAGCGTCTGGATTTCCGGCAGCGAGAGGTCGCTCCAGGCCAGGAGCTGGCTCAGCGCGGATGCCCCCATCCAGGCGCAGAACGCCCACCAGCTCCAGGCCCAGGTGCGCAGGTACTCGCGCTGATAGAGGCGGTAAAACCCCACCAGCACGAGCGCCATGACCAGCGCGCCACCGGCCTGAGCTGCCTGGCTCACGAAGACGACGAGGGTGCTGCTTTCCATTGTACCCGGCGGCTATCTTAAACGAAGCAGGGGCTTTTCGGGCGCACGGTCTGCACCCGGCGCGTGGAAGGGAGCCCTTTGCCGCCAAGGCGTTGGGCAGAGTCACACCTTTTTTCCGCGCAGGGACGAGGCAGTCAGCGCGCGAGCAGGTAGCCGGCCAGCACGAGCACCACCAGAAGGAGCACGACGCCGGCCACGACCAGCCCCCGGCCAGGGCTCGCCTTCCTGATCTGCTGGATCTCCGACAGCAGCCGGACCCGCTGCGTCTCCTCTAGACGTCCGAGGTCCGCCACCAACTCCAGCGCCGTTGCATAGCGCTCAGCCGGATTGCGCGCCAGGCACTTGAGCACGATCACGTCCGTCTCCGGCAGGAGCTGGCTGTTCGCCGTGCTCGGCAGCGTGAACTTGCCGCCGGGCGGCTTGCCGGTCAGCATCTCATTGAAGACCGCGCCCACGCCGTAGATATCGGCCCGGTGGTCGGCCGGGGACGAGCCGCGCTCCAACTGCTCGGGCGCCAGGTAGTTGAACGCGCCGAGCGTGATCGCGCCGGTGCTGAGCGTGCTGGTCAGGCCGAGCGACTCGACCCGGGAGAAGCCGAACTCGGTCAGCTTCACCGCGGACAGGTCCGGCGAGACCAGGATCGCGTGCGGAGTGACGTGGTGGTGGAGCACGCCGTGCTGGTGGGCGTGCGCGATCCCGCGGCAGATCCCCTTCATCACCGAGAGCGCCTCGGACACGCTGAGCCGCCGCTCGCGCATCACATGGGCCAGGGACTTCGCCCCGGGCACGAATTCGGTTACCAGGTAAGGACGCAGGTAGGGCCGCGAGCCCTCCTGGCCGGTGTCCAGGATCTGGAGCAGGTTCGGGTGCGGCGCCGCGGCCAGGGCCTGGGTCTCGCGCTCGAAGCGCCGGGCGGCGTCCGGGTTCTCCAGCAGGTGCGGCGAGAGCAGGCGCACGACCACCGGCCGGCCGGACTGGTCCTGGGCCTGGTACACGGGCGACGAGCCGCCGCGGCCGAGCAGGCCCGCGACGCGGTAGGGGCCGATCTGGGTGGGAGTATCTGGCGTCGGGGGCTGCATCAGGAGTGAACGATATCAGGCTCGAAGATCAGGACCGTATCCCCCACGGCGATCCGGTCGAAGGGTTCGAGCACGGCACGGGTGACGGCACGGCCGTTCACCTTGGTGCCGAAGCTGCTCTCGAGGTCGGTGAGCACCCACGCCCCGTCCTCCCAGGCGATCCGCAGGTGCTCCTTGCTCGCGTTGGGCTCGGTGAGCGTCAGCGTGCAGCCGCGCGAGCGGCCCACGAGCACCGGCCCCGCGCCGAGATCCAGCGACCGGCCGCGCTCGTTGCCGTCGGTCACGAACAGCTTGGCCGGCTTCGGACCGTCGGGGCTCGCCTCGCGCGTCCGCCTGGGCCGCGGCGCGAGCTGCACCGAGCGGGTGGGATAGGGGATCGCGATCCTCTCCTTGCGGAACACCTCCCAGATGCGCGCCCGCAGCTCGCTCGCGATGCGCGGCGCCTGGGCCACGTCCTCCACCCAGATCCGCACCTCGTACATCACGGAGCTTTCGTCGAACGAGGTCACGTACACCTCGGGCGTGGGCTTGTCGAGGACCCCCGTCATCCCGGCCGCGGTTTCGGCCAGGATGCGCCGCACGCGGTAGGGCGGCTCGGCGTAGGACGCGCCGACCTTCACCCGCTCCATGTGCATGGGGTGCGGGTAGTAGTAGTTCATGACCCGCTCGTCCGCGAGCTTGCCGTTGGGGATCACCAGGTTGTCGTTGTCGCGGGTGCGCAGGTGGGTGGTGCGCCAGGTGATCGACACCACCCGGCCCTCGAACTCTCCCACCCGGATCCAGTCGTTGATCCGGAACGGCCGCTCGATGCTGATCACCAGCCCGGCGAAGAAGTTCGACAGGATGGGCTGGAGCGCCAGACCGAGCACGAGAGAGGTCACCGCGCTGGTCGCGATCAGGCCGCCCAGCTCCAGCCTGGGGAACGTCAGGCGCAGGGTAACGAACGCCGCCACCACGTAGACCAGCGCCATGGCGACCCGGGGGAGGAGGGGAGGGAGCTGAAGCCCCGTGCGGCTGCGCAGGTGGATGTCGAACAGGTAGAGGCCGAGCAGGCGCAGCACCGTGACCGCGCCCAGGAAGAGGAGCATCCAGGCGCGGGCCCTCTCGATCGAAGCCGAGTCCTCGAGCCGGAAGAAGTTGAAGACCTCGACCGCGACCGCGGCCGCCGCCACGTAGAGCGGGAACGAGAGTTGCCGCACGTGGAAGGACTTGCGCTGGAGCCACGTGATGAGCACCACGAGCAGCGCGAAGGCGCCGAGACTGGCGAGCAGGGCGAGAGTCAGGGTCAACGTGGCGTCCTTTTATCCGGTTCCGGGTTGCGGAGAGCGATTCTATCGTTAAGATGTCGAGCCGGTTCGTTTCACCCACTCTCTACGGAGGATCCTCATATGAGACGACATTTCGCCACCGCCGCGACCCTCGCCCTCCTGGCCTTCCCGGCCTTCGCCCACGACCCTGCCGAGGGCACCAAAGCCAGCGCCGGCGACTCCGTCCGGGCGGACATCCAGGCCCAGATCGACGAGGCGGAGACCAAGCTGACCCAGTTGGCCGAGGCCATGCCGGCGGAGAAGTACGCCTGGCGTCCGGGCGAGAAGGTGCGCTCGGTGGGCGAGGTCTTCATGCACGTGGCGGGCGGCAACTACTTCCTGACCAACCTGATGGGCGCCCCGAAGGACGAGAAGGTCAACCCGCGCGAGTTCGACAAGGACGCCAACGACAAGGCCAAGACCATCGCGACCATGAAGGCCTCCTTCGACTACGTCCGCAAGTACCTCGCCACCCTGTCCGACGCCGACCTGAACAAGAAGATGAAGGTCTTCGACCACGACGGCACGGCGCGCGAGATGGCGCTGGTCGTGGCCACCCACGTCCACGAGCACCTCGGCCAGTCGATCGCCTACGCCCGCATGAACGGCGTGGTTCCGCCCTGGAGCCAGTAGGCCCTCACCCCCCGACCCCCTCTCCCGGTCCGCCCGAGCCACCCTCCCCGGGAGAGGGGGAGACTGCTTTTCGCTGGGAGCGCCGGCTTCCAGCCGGCTCAAACCTCCGGCAGTCTCTCCTCGAATCGCCCGAGAAGATCGAGGGAAAGCCTCTTTCCCTGCATCCGGCGCCTTGCCGACTCGGGGGAAAGCCTCTTTCCCTGCATCCGGCGTCTTGCCGACTCGGGGGAAAGCCTCTTTCCCTGCAGTCGGCGCCTCGCCGAGTCGGGGGAAAGTCTCTTTCCCTGCAGTCGGCGCCTTGCCGACTCGAGGGAAAGCCTCTTTCCCTACAGTCGGCATGTCCCCGTACGCGCCGGGAGCCCTCTCCGCAGCCTGGCCTCAGCCGAGGCGCTCGCGGTACACCACGTCCATGGCGCGGCGGAGGGCTTCGAGCCGGCCCTGGGACCCGGCGTCGTCAGCCTTGACGACGACCGGCCAGTCGAAATCGACGTTGTCGAGGACCCGGATCTTCCAGGTCCGCTTCTTCGAGTCCCACTCTCCCTTGGCATCGGCCAGGTCCCACCCGGTCGGAAGGAAGCTGCGGATCTCGGTCTCTGTATAGGTAAGAGGCTCGTTCGTGGTTTTCATGGCGGGCCGGTATTCTGCCGCAAAAGCGGGGCGGACGGGAAGGGACCCGCCCAACCGTCTCCACGGCGCCTGCTGCTACGAGGGAGGGCGGTGGCGCTCCGAGGGTCAGCGCGGTATCTCCCGAAGAGATCGATAGGGGCTTCGAAAGCCGCGCCGCACCATCTCGGCCAACAACGCATCCGCCTCGTCCAAACTGAGAATCTGTTTCAAGACGAGACGGTCGAGCACACCCAGGGAGCCCGAGACCTCGATGCCGAGTGAACGGCCAAGTTCCCTCGCTTCCCAGTCATCGGAAAGCATGAGAAGTCCACGGAAGTGGGCTGCTACGATGCAAGCAGCTTCTCCGGAACCCAGAGGCCGGCCGATATCGCCTACTTGGATCTGTTCGCGCTCGGTTAGATCGAGGAGATTCAGCCAGGACCAGTCGCACACCGGGACCAACCCACGGCGGACACCCAGTTCCAACTCCTTCCAGACCGCGATTGGTGCCGCGAGGTCTGGCCAAGCCGCCTTCAGAAGGTCAGTCCGCCGAATCTGGGCAAAGTTGTTCAGGACCGTCGTGTCTGCCAGCGGCGACATGCGAGACGGACAACTCAGGCGTGCCTACGTGCGGTAGCGATATCGGCTTGGGCGTCTTCGACGGAGCGAAGTCCTTGACGGAGGGGAATCCCCAATCGCTGGAAGCTGCCCTCGAGCTCGAACCGGGTAAGCTCAAATAGCTCTGCAGCCTTCCCAAGGCTGATTTTCTCGTCCAGATAGTCACGGAGGACCCGGGCTTCGGGAAGATCGCCCTCGTCACCTTCGCTGGTTGCGCAAAGAGCGAGGGCGAGCAGGAGCCGG
>DATANP010000018.1:0-2242 GCA_036266195.1 Thermoanaerobaculia bacterium
CTCCGGGACGGCTGAGCCGGCGAAGGATCCGCAGCAGGGGCAGCAGGCGGCCGTACAGGCGCCACCACTGGCTGCCCTCGACCCTGGCGAGCGCCTCGGCACGCGGGCGCAGGACCGCGACTTCGGCGGCCAGCTCGGCGGTCCATGCACGCTGGAGATCGAGCGCAATCTCCAGCGTGCGCCGCTCCTGGGCCGCTCTGTCGAACGGCGCCGGTCTTCGGTCGGGGAGCGAGACGCCGTTTTCCCGCGCCGTGCGCCATCGCGCCTGGGCGCGCTCGACCGCCCTTTGAAGCCCCTCGACAGACCCCGGCGCGGGCGGCTCGAACGATGCCAGCATCCCGCTCCATTTTTCCAGCAGGAGCTTCTGATTGCGGCGGAAGAGGAACGCGCGGAAGAGCGACTCCGTGCTCGCACTCTTCACGTGCCGCACGCGGGAGGCCGGCGTGCAGAGGACCGCCTGGCCGAGCGACCAGATCCCGAGGCAGAGATCGACGTCCACGTAATAGGCGGGATAGAAACGTTCATCCGCGCCGCCGACCGCATCCCAGGTGGAGGCGCGCACCAGGAGCGACGAGGTACCGCAGTAATCCACGGCGCACGCCGTCTCGCTCGCCGGCAGGAGGGACCTCAGGCCGGCCCCGAGTGGCCACGCGTTGCCGTCGCTCCAGAGCACGTTCCCCAGGCTCTGGGGCGACCCGTCGGGGTTGAGCATCCGGCTGCCCACCGCGCCCGCCTCGGGGTGGGCGTCGATCGTTTCGACCAGCGCGTCCAGCCATCCCGGCTCGGCCTCGGCGTCGTCGTGGAACAGCACCAGGAGCTCGCCGCGGGCGGCGGACCGCGCGCGGTTGGACCCGCCGGCCAGCCCGAGCGGCACGGACGAGTCGATCACGACCGCTCCCGAGACCTGCTCGCGGACCACGGCCTTCACCTCGGGGATCGCATCGTTGAGCACCACGATCACCTCGAACGGCACGGCCGAGCCGCAGCGCGCCAGCGATTCGAGACCGCGGGCGAGCAGCTCGGGCTGCTTTGCGGTCACGATCAGGATGGAGACGCGTGGGTCGGGGCTTGACGGGAGGACGATGTTCATAGTGCGTTGCGCCGGATTTCGGCAATTCTGCGCGCAGTCCAGGCATTTTCCAAAGTGGGCATGAGGCGGGGCCGGGCCGCCGTGATTTCCTGGCTGAGCCGCCTCAGCGCGTCGGGGCCTTGCCGCAGTGCGGACAGCAGAACCTGACGCCGCGATTCAATCTCCCGATCGATGGCGTCGACGTCGCGGCGGTCGACCGGCTCGCCGGGATTGAACCGGAAATTCCTTTCGTGGGACTGCCGCCACTGGACCAGCTCGCCGGTCAGCATCGGGCCGAAGCCGGGGATCTTCAGGATTTTTTCGCTGTCGACATCCGCGGCGGTCTCGATGCCGTAGGATGCCAGCATGGAGGCCCGGCCCGTTCCAATGTTGCGGATTTTCGCCCGGTCGATGCGGAAGCGATCCAGGTAGCGTTGCCGCTGCCGGCTCTCGCGTTCGGCTTCC
The DNA here is from genome assembly GCA_036266195.1 of Thermoanaerobaculia bacterium. Classification (GTDB taxonomy): domain Bacteria; phylum Acidobacteriota; class Thermoanaerobaculia; order Multivoradales; family UBA5704; genus DATMER01. The sequence continues at coordinate 1,535 of DATANP010000018.1, forward strand.
AGCCTCGCCAGACGCCGCTGGCGCTCTTTTGGCAGGTCCGCAAGCTCGGCGCGCGCCTGCTCCAGGCTCTTCCGCTTCTCCTCGAAGGTCCGGCGCGACGCTTCCCGCTTCCAACGGGCAAGGGCATTTTCCCATTCGGCGTTCGCGGCCGACCAGGTCCGGTCCGCCTCGGCCCGCTTTTCGGCGGAGACCCACGGCCAGAGGAACAGGGCGACGCCCCAGGCGAGCGCTATCACGCCAAAGCCGCCGTCCGCAGAGCCGGAGCAGGCCGCCACGCCCGCCAGGGCGAACATCAGACTCAGGGCGATCCGGGTGTACTTCAGGACCGGGCTCGGCAGGTCGATTCCGGGCGGCGGGTGCCACGGGCGGTCGGAAGGCAGGACCGGGTCGGCGCCCGGGTCGGCAACGGCGGCGATCGCGTTCCAGAGCGTTGCGAGATCGATGGCGCCGGTCGGACCGTGCGCCACGATCCGCTGGCCGAAGAGACGCACGGCCGTCCTGGATTCGATCTCACACCACGGACAGCTCTGGAGCTCGGCCGGATAGTGGTGCCAACTCGCCGCCGGGCACGCGCGAAGGTTTGTCTTCAGCGCCGCGAGCGCGTCGATCCAGGCTTTCGCATCCGGCCGTTCCCCGCCGCTCCCCGGCGCGGCGAACGCGCGCACGAAAAGCCGGGCGATCGAAGCTCCCATGGCTTCCAGGGGGAGC
>DATANP010000019.1:0-5365 GCA_036266195.1 Thermoanaerobaculia bacterium
GTTCCCTCCCGCGTTTCTGATTCCAACCTCGTCCATCCGGTTCCGCTGGGAGGGAGAAGGACTGGCGCCCGGGCTGATGGTGGAGTTCGAGCTCGCCGGAGACAGGGCGAGCGCGCTCAAGATCGTCCAACCCGGCAAGCCGGAGTTGGTCCTGGCGCGCTCGGAGTGACTTCCCGCCGCGCCAGGAAGACTTCTCGGAGCCACCGGTAGACTTCCCGCCGCGCCGGGGAGTCTTCCTGGCTGCCCCGGGAGTCTTCCCGGCGCCACGGATAGTCATCCGGGCGCGCCGGATAGTCATCCCGGCACGGCGGGAAGTCTCCCGGAAACCGCCGGAAGTCATCCGGGCTCGGCCGGGAGTCTTCCTGGCGTGGCCGGGAGTCTTCCGGGAGTCGCCGGAAGTCATCCTGCCACGGTCAGGAGTCTTCCCGGCACGGCCGGGAGTCTCCCGGGCTCACTGCCAAGCGGAATGCCGCTGTAGCTCTGAGTCCTGACGGCGGGATGCCGGCGGAGCACGCGAGCGGCTCGGCCCGCATCAATAAGGCTTCTTCGCGTTCACCGACGGCAACGGCAGGAAGTGCTTGAGATTGGTGGTGTACAGCGGCACCGCAAGCCGGGCTGCAACCGACGCAATCATGGTGTCCTCGAGTTGAATGCCGTGGCTCAGGTGGAAGGTGGCCGTTTGACGCATCGCCCAGCGGTTGTCGTCGGCCGTGGGATGCTCGATGCTGAATCGACGGAGGAAACGGATCGCTTGGGCCCGCTTCTCCCGGTTGGTCGCTCCTTGGACCGTTTCCATCCAGACCACCGGGGTGATGGCAACGCGCTGACGCCCAAGACCCGAGAACCAATCGGTGGCGGGAGGGAAGGCGCGCAGCAGGTCGATGAGGATGGACGTGTCGAGGATCGCGTCGGTCACCATGAATAACGCGGAGCGGCCCGCCTGAGTCGCTCCACGTACTCCTCGCCGCTCAGCATTTCGTCACCCGCCCAGGCGCCGATCTCCGGCGCCCCGGCGATCTCTTCCGCGGTGAGCCCTCTGCCCTCAAGGTCGTCCTCGGTCAATTCGAGGTCATCCTCTGTCAGCGGTTCCAGGGTCACGAGGACCCGGCCCTGCGGCAACTCGGATGGCAACTCGACGAGCAGATGTCCGTCTGCGGTGACTTCGCCTTCTATCCGTAGTGTCATCTTCCTGTTCATGGCTCGTCAATCCGACACAAGTTTACCATGCTTGGGAGCCGATTTATCCCTGGTGCTCGGGCCTCAGCAAATCGAGCACCGTCTTCACCGGCGCGAACGTCTCGTCCGGGACCTCCACGAAGACCGTGTTCCAGCCGGCCATGGCGCCGTTCCAGAGACCGGGGCGCTCCAGGGCCTTGAGCGGCCTTCCTTCGTGGCTCTTGGTGGAGATGAAGACGGCCGACGGATCCACGAAGCGGCCCAGATCGTAGGGCTCGCCGCGCCGGTCGCGCAGGGCGCAGACGATGTCCGCCGGGTTGAAGTGGGTGGACTGGCCGAGGATGCCGGCGCGGAGCCCCGGATCGATCTGTGAGCTCTCGACGATCTGGATCGAGACATGGCCGGCCGCATCCTTGACCCAGAACGGGCCTCCGCCGGGCTCTCCCTGGTTGCGCACCACGCCGCAGACCCGCAAGGGCCGGTCCAGGGCCTCGATCAGGGTCCGCCTCTCGATCTCTCCATAGACGGGGCGCGAGAAGTCCGTTTCCACCAGCCGGAGCGCCTCTTCGATCGCCCCCTCGTCTCCGGACTCCAACCGCTCCAGGAGACGGAAGACCTTCTCCTGGAGGGCCAGGAGCTGGCCGGTCAGGACCTTCTTCCAGCCGCTCACGAGCGGCTTGCGGCGGTCCGGTACGACGTTGTCGATGTTCTTGAGCAGCACGAGATCCCGGCCTTGGCCGGCGAGCGCGCCCAGGTTGGCGATCAGCGAGCCGTGGCCGCCGGGCCGGAAGAGGAGCGAGCCGTCCTCCTGGCGGAAGGGACGGTTGTCGGGATCGACGGCCAGGGTGTCGGTCGAGGGCTGCTGATTCGAAAAGGTGACTTCGAACCGGCAGCCGTAGCGCTCCTCGTAGAACGGCCGGACCTGCTCCAGGATCTCGGCGAAGCGGGCCTGGTGCTGGGACGAGACCGTGAAGTGGAGACGGCAGACGCCCTGCTCGTCCCGCGTCTGGTCCGTGGCCTCGACGAGGTGCTCCTCCAGCGGCGTGCGCGGACCCTCGGGGTAGCGGTGGAACTTGAGCAGGCCCTTGGGCAGCTCGGCGTAATCCATCCCCTTGTCCGTGAGCAGGTGCTCCAGGATCTCGCACCGGCCCCGGTCCTCCACCCCGGCGAGGTCTTCGTAGAAGGCGAAGCGCGGGAGGTTGTCCAGGAAGGTGCGGACCTCGGCCGGCGGATCGCCCGGGCAGCCTTGGTTCAGGTCGGCCAGCAGCTCCTTGAACATGCGGGTGGCGGCGCCGGAGGCGGGGACCATCTTCGAGACGCGGCCCTGGCGCGCGGCTTCCTCGAAGCGGGCGAGGAGCCAGGGCTCCGCTTCCCTCGGCAGCCGGCGGATGCCATCCCCGAGACGGCACGGGCGGAGCACGTTCGCGTAGGGCGGTGGGTTGCGGAACAGCTCGATCTGCCGGAGCGCTTCGTCCAGAGCCATGCCGAGGCCGGCCATCCGGGCCCGGTCGGACTCATTGAAAAGTCCCTGGAGGCGGGTCTCTTCAGGAGGGATCTTTTCGTTCATGTTCGCGCAGACGTTGCAAGATTGCATCCAGCGTCGGGGCATCCCGGTCCTTGGGACTGAGAAGCGGCTCTTCGATCGGCCAGACGATCCCGCCATCGCCGATACCAGGGTCGTTCCAGACGATCCCGATCTCGTCGTCGCGCCGGTAGAAGTCGGTGCACTTGTACTGGACGTGGGCAGTGTCGGAGAGCACCGCGAAGCCATGGGCGAAGCCGGCCGGCACCCAGAGCTGCCGGAAGTTGTCGCCCGAGAGGATCTCTCCCACCCATTGGCCGCAGGTGGGGGAGTCGGGCCGGATGTCCACCGCCACGTCGAAGATCTCTCCCACGATGGCGCGAACGAGCTTGCCCTGGGGGTAGCGGAGCTGGGCGTGCAGGCCGCGGAGGGCGCCGCGGATCGAATAGGAGTGGTTGTCCTGGACGAAGGTCTCTTTGATGCCGCCGGCCGCGAACTTCTCCTGGTGCCAGGTCTCCAGGAAGAAGCCGCGATCGTCGGGGAATACGTCGGGCTCGACGAGGACGACCTCGGGGATGCGGGTGGGCTGGAATTTCACTTGACCAGCCCCAGGCGCTCGCGGCCGTACTTGCCGGCCTGGACGGCTTCGCACCAGGCGCGGTTCTGGAGATACCAGCGGACCGTGGCGCGCAGGCCGGACTCGAAATCCTGGCGCGGTGCCCAGCCGAGCTCGGCGCGGGCCCTGGTGTCATCGATGGCGTAGCGCCGGTCGTGGCCCGGCCGGTCCGCCACGAAGGTCTTCAGGTCGCGGTAGGAGGCGATCCCCTTCGCTTGCAGGGCCGGGTTGTCGGCCGCGGGCCGCTCGGTTTCAAGAATGTCGCAGAGGGTGTCCACGATCTGGAGGTTGGTGCGCTCGCTGCGGCCTCCGAGGTTGTACTTCTGGCCGGGCCGGCCCTGTTGCAGCACGGCGAGCACGCCGCGGCAGTGGTCCTCGACGTAGATCCAGTCCCTGACGTTGCCGCCGTCGCCATAGATCGGCAGCGGCTTGCCCTCCAGGGCGTTGAGCGTCATCAGGGGGATGAGCTTCTCGGGGAACTGGTAGGGGCCGTAGTTGTTCGAGCAGTTGGTGATCAGGGCCGGCAGTCCGTAGGTCTCGTGATAGGCCCGGACGAGGTGGTCGGCGCCGGCCTTGGAAGCGGCATAGGGGGAGTTCGGTGCGTACGGCGTGGTCTCCGAGAACGCGCCGGTCGGCCCGAGGCTGCCGTAGACCTCGTCGGTCGAGACGTGGAGGAAGCGGAGGTCCGCGGCGTGGCGCCGGGCCGCTTCGAGCAGCTCGAAGGCGCCGACGATGTTGGTCTCGATGAAGGCGCTGGCGTCCTCGATCGAGCGGTCCACGTGGCTCTCGGCCGCGAAGTTGACCACTGCGGACGGCCGGTGCTCGGCGAACAGGCGGCGGACCTCGACCCGGTCGGCGATGTCGCCCTGGACAAAGACGAGCCGGGGATCGGAGAGGACGTCCGACAGGTTTTCCAGGCTGCCGGCGTAGGTGAGCTTGTCGAGGACGACGATCCGCTCCCACGAGCCTTCCGTGAGGACAAGACGGACGAAGTTGCAGCCGATGAACCCGGCGCCGCCGGTGATGATCAGGGTCTCCATGGCGGGCGGAGTATACAATCGCGGGCTCGAAGGGGGTCTGTCTACCATGAGGCATCGTTCGTGAGCATCCTTCAGGCCGTGGTCCTGGCCGTCGTCCAGGCCGTCACGGAGTTCCTTCCGATCAGCTCGTCGGGCCATCTGATCCTGGTGCCCCGCTTCCTCGGCTGGCCCGACCAGGGGCTGGCCTTCGACGTGGCCACCCACGCCGGCACGCTCCTCGCCGTCCTCGTCTTTTTCCGCCGGGACGTGACCGACCTGATCGTCGGGTTCTTCACCGGCAAGCCGCGCTCGCTGAGTATCGACTTCGCGCCCCGGCCGCTGGCCTGGTGGATCGCGCTCGGCACGATCCCGGCGGCCGTGGCCGGGCTCCTGCTCCAGGACTGGATCTCCACCTACGCCCGCAACCCGGTCCTGATCGCCTGCACGGCCATCTTCTACGGCCTGCTGCTCGGCTTCGCGGACCGGCGGGGAGAGCAGTACCGGGACATCGGCAGCCTCGGACCGTCGGACGCGCTCCTGATCGGCGTCGCCCAGGCGCTCGCGCTGGTGCCGGGCACGTCGCGCTCGGGCATCACCATGACGGCGGCGCTCCTGCTGGGGCTCACCCGGCCGGCCGCGGCGCGCTTCTCCTTCCTGCTGAGCATCCCGATCACGGCCGCGGCGGTGGCGCTCGACGTCCTCCACGTGGTCAAGGGCGAGGTCGATCCCGCCCAGTTCGTGCCGATGGCGGTCGGCGTGGTGGTCGCGGCGGGCGTCGGCTACGCGGTCATCGCCTGGCTCCTGGGCTGGCTCCGGCGGCAGCCCATGACCGTGTTCGTGGTCTACCGGGTCATCCTGGGCATCGTGCTCCTGGCCACGTTCGGCCTCGGCCTGCTGCGCTAGACAAAAAAAGAAGGAGCGCGGCCGGCGCTCCTTTTTGGAGGGATGAGAGGAGGTTTTGCCTCCCCGCAATTCGAAAGTCTAGACCGCCTATCGACGGTTGTCAATATCTTTCGCATCTGTCATAGCAAT
>DATANP010000020.1:0-14242 GCA_036266195.1 Thermoanaerobaculia bacterium
CTCGTGAGTACCTCCCGGAGGTGGCATTATCATCAATCAGCTTGTGACACTCCGGGCAAAGGAGCATCAAGTTTGAGGGGTCATTGATTTTCTTTGGGCGATCGGCCACGTTGCCGCGGGGTCCATCGGGGCTGAAGGCTACAATGTGAGCGAGCTCTCCAAGGTTTACCGTCTCTAGAGTAACATGATGGCGAAAGAGATACTTATTGCAGCCATCGAACTCGCAACGACCGCCCGCTCGAACCCAAAGGAGAAGTCTGGCTCTATCGTTGATGTCCCGGCTTTGGGGCTCATAGATCGGCGAAACCGTCATTGGAGCACCTCTGATGCTTCGGCCGGTTTCGGGCCGGAGTGCTCAATGCCGCCGCCCAGCCATTGATCAGTAGCGTGCCAAACCTCATAGTGGTAAAGCCACAGGGCAGCCCATGGAACGATCGTTTCCGCGATAAACATCTTAGGAGACCATTCACCGTATTCCGGATAGTAGAGGCATAGGCTACCGTCGCCGTAGCGGTGAGGTATCTTCTCACCCTTCCTATTTCGCGACAACTCAGGCTCCAGAACGTACACTCTTGGTGCCTTGCGCAGCCGGTAAGAGATGCGGATGCGGTACTCCTCGGAGACATCTGTGGGCTGGAATTCTCCCTCCCATACGATCACACCAAGCCGCCAAGAGGTTTTCGCGAGGCCAGGATACAGATCACGCATCCGAGCAATCTGTGCTGGAACTGCAAGCGGAGCAACCGCAGGATAGAGCCTAGCCGCCATAGAATGTGTTGGTCCTCACCGGAGTCGAACCCACCGAAGGAATCGCGGTCAAAGCCCCGGCGCGCGTGACTCCCAAGGAACTTGACCTCCGAGCCTCTTCAAGAGCTTTGGCCTGCCGCACAACAGCCTCCTTCGCTACTCGTTCGCCAAAGAGGGCTTCGAGCCTTTTGGCGCCGTCGGCAATACCCCGCGCGGACTCAAGATCAATAATCCGACCCTCAAGGTCTTGCATAGCACCGACAAATGCTCTGTAAGCTTCAGGATCATTATCCCAGCGCTCGCTCAGGTCTTCAAATGGATTGGCTGGGTTGCACACCTTGAGACGGCCTACTGCGGGAATCGCTTCATTGATCGAGCGAACAATCGACCGAAGTGCCAATAAAGGATGGGGTTCCCCGGAGTAGTAGGTTCCGGCAAGAGTGGTCAGAACGATCGAGATAGGAGCCAATTCTGGATCGCCAATAAAGTAGATGTCCCGCCAGCGCTTGAGAAGTTGCACAGTGAGTTGCAGAGAATTCTTGTCCGAGGCTTCTTCCGGGATGGGAAGCGGCTGCACCGTGGCGCGCTTTTCCATAAGGCGGAATTGAGACATCAGAGCGCCACGCTCCTCGAACCATAAGGCATAGCCTTTGGGGTTGCTCTCCTTCCAGCAGTGCGCACCACGATCCGGCACTAAGACATGCGTACCGCTGAACCTTGCGTCAGGACGGGCAGGAATAATGTCCAAGTGAAATTGCTTAGCGAAGTTTAATCGGACGCACCGGTTCTTACGCTCAACCATTGGAGCGTAGGTCCCGTGACCACGAAGGCGCTGCTCAACCAAATTCAATAGAACTACCGGATCTATTTCGTTCCAGATGTCTAGGCGAAGGACAAGGTCAAGGTCGTACTCTTCCTGCCACCACGGCCGGACGGTGGTGCCGATCCGCAACGAACCCTGAGGAAAAATCTCCTGGCTTATAGATGCCAGAGGACTGCCCTCCGCAGCTAACCATTTGGCGACCCCGTGGTAGTGAGTCTTAGCGTCTTCATACTGCGTCGGTGTCAGTTGGAGGGCGATACAAATGCGAATCAGAATGTCATCCAGCCAGCCTGATGATTCAAGCAGCCTCGACGCCTGGACAGTAGGCGATTGTGCGATCATAAAATTTCTCCTTTGGAGTCGAGTAGCTCGAGTCCGTTGAAAACCTTCGGTACAATGCTGCGACTCAGGCGTTCTCTGTGTCTCGCCCGTCTGGCTCCTTGGCGATGCCCTTGAACGGCTTTCCATCATCCTTTACAGTCATCAATTGGCCCGTGCGCTCGTCGCGCTTCTGCCAATTACCGTCAGGCCGCTTGAACTGAGTTCGTCCAGTGACAGCACCTTTCCGGTAGCCCTTACCTGTGTTACCTGCCATAGGTACCTCCTCTGCAGTAAATTGAGGCTAGCAGGCCAGAGTCCGGATACGAGTACATGGGCTCTGGCTGCTGCGGCCTCTGGTTCCGTATGCGTTGCCTCCTGCTTTGCTGCGCGGCGGCGTAACCTCTCAACGGTGCTCACTATACAGGATCTTGCTAAGTATGTCAAGCACCACTATCCCGCTTGACAGATTCTTTCTGCGGAGTAGCATCTAGGCATGCGTAGAGTCGACTTTAAAGGGATGTTGGCCGGGGACCAGCCGCGCCGATAGGGCACATACCATGGCCAAGGACACTTCAGGCGAGCGGTCTGGCTTGAGCCTCGGGGAGTATCTAAGGTGCCTTAGGGCATCGAAGGAATGGACTCTCCGCGAGGTAGAAGAGGCGACCAATGGCGAGGTGTCAAATGCATACCTAAGCCAACTCGAAAACGACAAGATCAACAAGCCTTCTCCGAACATTCTTCACAGCCTCGCCCGCGTTTACGGGGCCTCCTACGCAAGCCTTATGACGAAGGCTGGCTACCTTGCCCCTCGGGAGAAACGCAAGCCCGGTAGTCGGCATGGTGCGGCAGCCACGCATGCTCCCTTCGGTGACCTCAGTGACGATGAAGAGCGGGCACTCCTCACTTACTTGGCTATGTACCGAAAGGTGAAGCCCAAACCGTGAAACCTGATGATGCATCATTAGCGCCGCATGATTACGAGCGTGTCCTGAAAGAAGCCAGAAGCGTGCTTCTTAGATCAGGTGCGCTTGGCAGGTTTCCTACGCCAGTGGCAGATATAGTGGCTGCAGCAAAACTCATAGAGGCGCCAGATGATATCGGCGAGGAAGGCTTGCTTGTCCGTCTGCGGCGACTCGCCGGAGGGGCCCTCAAGAGAGCCGCCTCTAAGGTTGTAGGTCTCTTCCACGCCTCAACGGGACTCATCTTTGTTGATCGAAGCCTCAACCTGGTTAAACAAACATTCGTGAAGCTGCACGAAACTGCACACGGCTTTCTCTCGTGGCACCGCGATATCTATGCGGTCGTTGAGGACTGTAAATTGAGTTTGGCGCCCGAAATGGCTGAACAGTTTGAGCGGGAGGCAAATGTATTTGCTGCGGAGGTGCTCTTCCAACTTGATGGTTTCATTACCGAGGCGCGTGACTACGATTTTGGTATCAGTGTGCCCCTCAAAATGGGGAAGAAGTATGGTGCTTCTGTTTATGCCTCAATGCGGGAGTACGTGCGCAAAAATCCATACCCTTGCGCTGTTCTGATCTTGGACCCGCCTGAACTAACTAAAGGCTACGGATTCCAGGCTAGCCTAAGGCGAGTTGAGGTTTCGCGTTCATTTGTAGAGTCCTGCGGAATGATAAAGTGGCAGGAACGTTTCACCCCCGATGATGCGATTGGAGCAATGGTGCCGATCGGAGGGCGTAAGATGAGCGGGAAACGCCAGTTTTCATTGACGGACACATGGGGTATAACGCACGAGTGTATCGCAGAAGCTTTCACTCAAGGCTATCAAGTCTTTGTTCTATTGCTACTCGGTCAAGCTCGGTCTGCGAAACTCATTGCGTAACCTTGCCCAGACCAGACGTTCCTGGCGAGCGGCACCTCTCGTGAAGCCTAAGATCGGGGTCGCGCAACCTCGACCTCTCCTCGTCTTGACATAGAGAGTTTTTTGTAGCTACACTTTGCTGAGTGCCGACCTGAGATGAGCGGAAGCGAGAAGCCAATCTCCTCACCCACGGGCTCGATTTCAACGGCTGCGAGGCGGTGTTCGACCATCCTGTTATCACGCAGGAGGATTCTCGCATGGCCTATGGCGAGCAACGGATCAACCTGCTCGGCTGGCTTGAGGGTTGCGTCGTCCACATGACCTACACGGAGCGAGGGGAGGATGTGCACGTGATCTCTCTACGGGAGGCAACCAAGCATGAAGCCCGGTACTACTTCGAAGCCATTTCCGAGGACTGCTGAGAAAATCTCGTCCGTCATCGAGGCGGCGCCGGAGAGGATTCACGATCCGGAATCGGCCTATGACCCAGCAGACCCCAAAGCCGTGGAGGCGTTCTGGAAGGGCTCCAGCGTGCGCCGTCCGGGTCAGCGAGGGGTTGGGAAGAAAGCCAAGAAGATCCTTTTGTCAGTACGGTATAGCCCCGAGGTCGTCCAGTACTTCAAATCGACCGGCGAAGGATGGCAGACCCGCATGGACGACGCTCTCAAGGAGTGGCTGGCCTCGCACGGCATCGACCCGATCGCGTCAGGTCGTTAGGACACGGACGTGGAGAGCGGCTGACGGCCAACGCTATGTCCCCTCAGGAGCGCCGGGTACCACGCTTCAGAATTTCCCGGCAATATAATGAATATAGGCAGGGGCGAAGGGGAGGTACTGCACTATGAGGGACCTCGGCGCCGAGCCTGTGCGAAGTCGCCCCGGCCTTCGCACACCTCGGGCACCGAACCGCCCCCTCCCCGGCAGGCGGCCCTCCTTGGCCGGAACGGCGGCGGCCTTGGACACGGTGGCCGCTGTTCCTATTCAGTTGTCAATGAACAGGCCGGCCGGGAGACTGTAACCTCCCGGGTCGGCAAGCAACCGGACAGACCGGCCACCGTCGACGGTATACGGACGGACCCGCCAAACCGTCGCCTTCCCTGCCGCCGAGGATAAACGCGATCCGGCCAGATTGAGCCGGTCACTGCGAAATCCGTAGGTAGTTACAGAAATCAGCCTCCTCAAAACGGCTTGGAGGGCGCGGCGAGGCATCGACCTGCGGGAAGGCGGAGGAGGCTGCAATATCGCGTTGTCAACTCCCCTGGCGTAATGTCAGTTTACATTTAGCCAGGGCACCTTGCATTGCGCTGGAGAACGTTGCATCGCGCCTGGGGAGTTCGCAACGGTCTGGGGAACTTTGCATTGGCCCAGGGGAGTTGACAACGGCGTGGGGAACCTTGCAACGGGCCAGGGAACGTTACTTTGGGCTGGGGCACTTTGCAATGGCCCAGAGAAGTTGGCAATGGCCTGGATAACTTGGCAACGGCCCAGGGAAGTTGACATTGCGCTGGGGAACGTTACATCGTCATGGATAAGCTGACATTGCCTCCGTGACGCCCAAACGGCCCCTTCTGCCTCGTTACCCATCCTCCTCGCCCGAGAAGCAGCCCCTTCCTTATTATATAGGCGCCGCAGACTCCCGCAAGGCGTTTGCGACCCCCTCGTTTCTGTAACTAGGACCGCGGCATCCGGGGCGCGCCAGAGTTGCTCCTCGCTACGGCTTCGCTTACGAGCTCAACCGGAAGTAGCGCGGTGCCGTGGCGACCTCCACCTCGGTGCCGCGCAGCAGCACCCGGACCGGACCGGCCGTGCTCCAGCCTACCGCCACCTCGGCGCCGTCCGGCCGGCGGAAGAGCCAAAGGCAGGCGGGTTCCGGGACGGGCAGGACCGCTTCCAGGCGGCTCCCTTCCAGCTCGCGGATGAGCGTCTGGAACGCGTGGAAGGCGGGGCGGCGGCGCAGCTCGCCGGGTCCGACCGGATCGACGAGGCCGTAGCCCTTGGCGATCATCTGCCACCAGAAGACCCTTTCGACCGCTCCGGTTCCGAGGGCCTGCAGGTAGTAGCGCACCAGGTAGTTCGCGGCCTCCTCCTCGCCCACGGAGACCGCGCGGCCGGCCGGCGAGTGCGGGCCTTCCCGAAGCGGCCAGTTCACCTCGGTGATCCAGCAGCGGCCGGTGGCGTTGCGGGAGGTGTCCGCGATGGCCTTGAGGAGCAGGACCTTGCCCTCGGTGTCGAGCCCGGCCTGGCGGTTTTCCGGGGCGCCTCGGCGATCCACGTAGAGCAGGGCCGAGACGGCGTCGAAGTGGAGACCCGGGCGCCTGAGGTTGAGCGCCGCCACGGTCACGTGATACTCGAAGTCGATCACCGAGGGCCCGAGGATCTCCACCCCCGGCTGGCGGCGGAGGACGTCGGAGGCCTCCTCCACGAGCCGGATGTACTCGTTCAGATTCCAGACCCCCCACTTGCTCCGGTTGATCGCCTGCCCCACCTGGAAGCGCGTGCCATAGGGTGCGAAGCGGGGACCGATCTCCTCCAGGGCGCTTCGCCAGCGGCGGGGATCCCGGACCAGCTCGCGGTTCTGCGGCAGGGCGAAGGTCAGCTCCAAGCCCCTCGCGTGGAGCTCGCGCGCCAGATCCTCCTCGGCCGAATGGTCCTCCTCCCAGGGGTGGAGGCGGACGAGCACGTGCTTCGCGCCCAGCTCGTCGATCAGGCCGAGCAGGGCTTCGGAGTCTTCCGGCCAGGGGCGTACGGCCACGCCGCAGCCCCGGAAGTCGACCGGCCGGGTGCGAAGCTCGCGCTTCAGCTCCTTGTACCGGGCGCGGATGCGCGGCAGGGCCGCGGCCACGACCGCGGCCTCCACGGCGTGAGAGCCGGCGTCGGCCAGGCGGACCCGGAGCTTGTCGAGGCGTCCGGCGTGCTGGTGCGGCTGGTCGGAGAGGTGGTCCCAGACCACCCGGTCCCGCACCGAGGCTCCGGTGGGGGCTTCGGGGATATGGACGTGGGCCTTCCTCGGCACCAGCAGCTCCTTGATGCGCCGGCCGCCGCCGCGGACCCGCTGCTTGGTGCGGTTCTTCAGGAGGAAGGAGTGGTGGTAGAGGAGATAGAGGCCTTTGCTCCGATCCGGGCCGTAGCCGGACAGGAAGATCTCCTGGTGCTCGGGCCGGAGGACCGGCATGCGCGAGAGGTCCCGCATCCGTTCGGACAGGCTGGGGGTCTTTCCGACCCGCGCCCGGTTCAGGTCCACCAGATAGAGACCGTCCGGGTGGACCAGGACGTTGCCGCTGGTGAAGTCGCGGAACCAGATCCCGGCGTCGTGCAGCCTCCTCGCCAGCCGGCCGAGATCCTGGAGGAACCCGGGATCGGCTTTCCCGGCGTTCGCCTCCCGGAGGATGTAGCGCGCCTCGGTGGCGCCCTCGAGCTGCCGGCATATGTAAAAGGACGGCCCCTCCGGCTCGACCGACTCGATGCGCATCACGGGCGCGGGCGTCAGGAGGCCAGCCTTGACGAGCGCGAGCGCCACTTTCCAGCTCCGCTCGGCCTTGCTCCCCTTGAGGCGCCGATTCAGGTGGGCCTTCGCTCCCTGGTTGCGGAACTGCTTGACCACGACGTCCACCGGACCCCGGACGGTCTCCATCCGGGTCACGTAGAGATAGTTGCGCCCCCAGTGGAGCGTCCGGAGCGCGGAACCGGGATCGGTCAGGCGGCGGACCTCGGCTTCGAGATCGACCGGCCGGAGGTCGGGGTCGAGCTCGCCGGTCCAGCCCGGGATCGAGAAGGCCTCGGCGTTCACACTTCCACGACGTCGAAGCGTTCGTGGTGCATCTCGGGGTCGCTCTGGAGGAGGATGTGCACGCCCAACGACCGCTCCAGCTCGGTCAGGATGGCGCGCTCCTCCTGCTGCAGGGCGCGGGCGATCTCGGGGTTGACCCGCAGGAGGATCTCGGACTGCCCCATGCGGCCGCGCAGGTGGAGCAGCTCCTTGCGCAGGTTGAGGCTGATCGTGGCGATCGATTTGATGCGGCCGCGGCCCGAGCAGTACGGGCAGGGCTGGGTCAGCAGCCGCTCCAGGTTCGCCCGGCTCCGCTTGCGGGTGATCTCGACCAGGCCGAACTCGGAGATGTTGAGCACCTTGGTCTTGGCGCGGTCCTTCCGCAGCTCGCCTTCGAGCGCCGTGAAGACCTGCTCCCGGTGCTCCTGCTCGATCATGTCGATCAGGTCGATGACGATGATGCCGCCCAGGTCGCGCAGCCGGATCTGGCGGACGATCTCCTGCACCGCCTCCAGGTTGGTCTGGAGCACGGTGTCCTCCAGGTTGCTCTGGCCCACGAAGCGGCCGGTGTTGACGTCGATCGCCACCAGGGCCTCGGTCGGATTGATCACGATGTAGCCGCCGGACTTGAGCCAGACCTTGCTCTTGAGCGCCGCTTCGATCTGCTCCTCGATGCCGAACTGCTCGAACAGCGTGGCCTCCTGGCGGAACAGCTTCACCTTGCCGACCAGTCCGGGCTGAACCTGGTCGAGGAACTCCACGATCCGCTCGTAGGTCTCCTCGCCGTCCACCCAGAGCACGGTGTAGTCGCTGCGCAGGAGGTCGCGCACCACCCGGAGCGCGAGGTCCAGGTCCTGGTGCAGCAGGGTCGGCGCCGAGACCTTGCCGGAGCGCTGGCGGATCTTCTCCCAGAGCCGCGACAGGTAGGTGAGGTCGGTCTCGAACTCCTCCGTCCCCTTGCGCTCGCCCACGGTGCGGACGATCAGCCCGCCGCTCGGGACCTGGAGCTGGCCGATCATGGCCAGCAGGCGCTCGCGCTCGGCGTCGTCCTCGATCCGCCGCGACACACCGAAGTGCTTCACGGTCGGCAGGAGCACGAGGTAGCGCCCGGGGAGGGTCACATGCGTGCTGATCCGCGCGCCCTTGCTTGGCAGCGGGTCCTTCACGACCTGGACGATGATCTCCTGCCCGGGCTTGAGCAACTCGTCGATCGACGGCGAGCCGTGGTGGTTCAGGTGGTCCTCGACGCGGGATTCGTCGATCTCCAGCTCGTCCATGGCCTCGACGTCGGAGGCCACGTCGCTGACATAGAGGAAGGCGTCGCGCTCCAGCCCTACGTCCACGAAGGCGGCCTGCATGCCGGGGAGCACTCGCGTCACCCGGCCCTTGTAGACGTTGCCCACCAGTCCCCGGTGCCGGTGCCGCTCGACGAAGATCTCCGTCAGCCGGTCGTCCTCCAGCACCGCGATCCGCGTCTGGTGCGGATCGCTCTCGATCAGCATCTTGCAGGTCAAGGCCGCTCTCCCGTTCAACGGTTCACGTACCGCCGCAGGTCGACCCCCAGCATGATCCCGGTCGAGAGGAAGTTCACCATCGTGAACGAACCGCCGTAGGACAGGAAGGGTAGGGGGATGCCGGTGATCGGGGTGAAGCCGATCACCATGGCGCTGTTATAGAGGATGTGGAAGCATTGCACGGATAAGAGCCCGGTGACGATCAGGATGCCGGCCCGGTCGCGGGCCCTGATCGCGATGCGCGCCGCGCTGGTTATATAGGAGATGTAGAGCCCGAACACCACGAGCACGCCCAGGAAGCCCCACTCCTCGGCGAGCACGGAGAGGATGAAGTCGGTGTGGCGGGCCGGCAGGAAGCGGAGCTGGCTCTGGGTGCCCTGCATGTAGCCCTTGCCCAGCAGCTCGCCCGAGCCGACCGCGATCTTGCTCTGCCGCACCTGGTAGCCGGCGCCCAGCGGGTCGGTCTCCGGCGCCAGGTAGGTGAGCACGCGCTGGCGCTGGTAGCCCTTCATGCCGAAGGTCCACACCCCGGCGCCAAGGACGAGCGCGATCAGCGCCGCCGTGACCAGCAGCCGGGTGCGGATGCCCGCCACCAGGAGCATGCCGGCAATGAGCGGCGCGTACATGGCGGCGCCGCCCATGTCGGGCTCGATCGCCACCAGGACCATCGGGACCGCGACGATCGCCACCGCCATGAAGATCTGCGGCAGGTCGAGCACCCGGCGGTTCAGCCCGGCCAGGTAGCGGGCGACGAGGAGCCCTGTGGCGAGCTTCGCGAACTCCGAGGGCTGGAACTGGAACGGGCCGATCTGGAGCCAGTTCGCGGCGCCGCCGCGCACGACGCCGAAGAGCAGCACTCCGATGAGCGCGGCGATCCCCAGGCCATAGAGGATCAGCGACAGGTCGAGCAGCACGTGGTAGTCGATGCTCACCACCACGAGCAGGAGGACGAAGCCGATGCCGACCCACATCGCCTGCCGCGGGAAGTAGTCGACCGGCATCTCGGAGCTGGCGCTGTGGACGGTCAGCAGGCCGATGGCGGCAAGCAGCAGGGCGGACAGGGTGAGGCCGAGGTCCACCGAGGAGAGCACGCGGAAGCGCGGCTTCTCGTCAGCGATCGGCTGGATGCTGGAGATCGATCTTGAAAAACTTTGCATGGAGTGCCTGCGCGATCGGACCTGCGACCCTGGAGCCGGCGCCGCCGTGCTCGGCAAAGACCGAGACGACCAGCCGGGGGTCCTGTTCGGGAGCGAAAGAGGTGAACCAGGCGTGGTCCCGGTACTTGAACGGGAGCGCCTTGGCGTCGGTGCGGGCGGCCTGGGCGATGACCTGGACCGTGCCGGTCTTGCCCGCGATCTCGGCGCCCGGCACGCGCGCGGAGTTGTAGGCGGTGCCGCCGGGCGCGTTGACCACGTCCCAGAGGCCCTCGCGCACGATGCGCATCGCCCTCGCGTCGAGCGCCACGTGCTCGGGCTCGGGCAGCTCGGCGCCCTTGATCAGGTGCGGGATCACCTTGCGGCCGCCGTTGGCCACGATGGCGGTCATCTCGGCCATCTGGAGCGGAGTCATGAGCACCGGACCCTGGCCGATCGACACCGAGATGGTCTCGCCGGGGTACCAGGGCATCTTGCGCACCTTCTCGCTCCACTCGGGATCGGGCACCAGGCCCTTCTTCTCGCCCTCGATGTCGATGCCGGTGATCGACCCCAGACCGAGCAGGCGCGAGTAGCGGGCGATGCGCTCGATGCCCATGCGCTGGCCCATGCTGTAGAAGTAGACATCGCACGAGTGCATCAGCGCCCGGCGGGCGTCGACCGTGCCGTGCCCGCCCCTCTTCCAGCAGCGGAACAGCCGGCCATAGAACACCGCGCCGCCGCCGCAGAAGGCGCTGGTGTGCTCGTTGACGATGCCCTCGGTCAGGCCGGCCGTGGCCATGACGATCTTGAAGGTCGAGCCGGGCGAGTAGGTGTTCTGGATGGCGCGGTTCTGGAGCGGATGGTTGGGGTCCTGGATCAGGGCTTCCCAGTCCGCCCTCTGGAGCCGGCGCGCGAAGAGGTTCGGGTTGAAGGACGGCGAGGAGACCAGGGCCAGGATCTCGCCGTTGCGCGGGTCCATGGCCACGATGGCGCCGACCTTCTCCGGGCCGGTGAGCCAGCGCGCCGCTTCCTGCTGCAGCTCGAGGTCGAGGGTGAGGACCAGGTTCTTGCCCGGCACGGCCTCGCGGCGGCCGTACTCGTCCAGGAGCTTGCCGCGGCTGTCCACCACCACGGCGCGCTCGCCGTCCCGGCCGCGCAGCTCCTTGTCGTAGGTCTGCTCGATCCCCTTCTTGCCCACCAGGTCGCCCGGCTGGTAGAGCCCCTCGCCGTCGGCGATCTCCTTCTCCGTGGCTTCTCCCAGGTAGCCGAGCACATGGGCGGTCTGCTCGCGGTGGCGGTAGAGCCGCAGGTGCTGGATCTCGACCTCGAACTCCGGGAACTCCAGGCCGGCCACTTCGAGGCGGGCCACCTGAGCCAGGGTCAGGTTCTCGGCCAGGAGGACCGGCTTGAAGTCCGGGATCGAGTTGTAGCTCTCGACGAGCGCCGCCAGCTCGGGCAGCGGCCGGCCGAGGACGGACGAGACGAACACCAGCGCCTGCCTGAGGTTGGCGCTGTGGCTGCGGTCGAGCATCAGGTTGTAGCTCGGGATGTTCTCGACCAGCAGCCGGCCGTGGCGGTCGTAGATCAGGCCGCGGGGAGCTTTGATCGGCAGCTTGCGCAGGCGGTTGTTCTCGGCCAGCTCGCGGTAGTAGTCGCCCTGGACGAGCTGGACGAACCAGAAGCCGACGCCGATCATCACGATCAGCCCGGTGACGACCAGGCTCAGGAACCGGACCCGGGTCACCAGGTCGTCGCGATGCTCACGGACCATGGGCTGCATACGTCACCCCCAACCGGGTCAACCGAGCCGCAGCCGGCTCATCCGGCTCCGGCGGCGCGCGTCGGCGCCCGACCGCCAGCGTTTTCCAGCTATGTAAAGAAACATACCGAGCACTCCGCACAATCCCGCCCGGATGGCGACCGCGAGCGGCGTCGGGAGCTCCGGGTCGGGCAGGAGCATCACCCGCAGGGCCACCACGATCGTCTCCTGGAGGGCGGCGGCGAAGCTCACCACGGCGAGCACCCCGGTCGGCCGCTGGATCACCAGCCGCTGCGCCAGGCGCGCCGTGCTGTAGCCCACGATGGTATCAGCGAACCCGAACAGCCCGAACGGGTTGTTGGTCAGGCTGTCGTGCACCATGCCGACCAGGAGGCCGGCGAACAGGCCGGCCAGGGAGCTCCCGCCCAGGCCGTTGAGCACCACCACGACCAGGAACACGTCCATCACCCGGGCCAGGTCCGGCCAGAGCTGCATCAGCGCCAGATGGAACAGGACGGCCGCGATCAGGCCGGCGAAAAACTTAAGGGCGTGCACCGGGGACGGCCTCCCGTACTTCCTGGGGAATGGGCGAATGGTCCAGGAGGTAGACCTGGTCCAGGGCGCCCAGGTCCACCGCGGGCGCCACAACGATCGAATGGAAGAGCTGGCCCGCGTTCTCCACCTTGACCACGGTGCCGATCGGAATGCCGCGCGGGTAGACGCCGTCGATGCCGGCCGTGAGCACCCGGTCGCCCGGCCGGACGTCGGCCTGGCGCGGCACGTAGTCGAGCGCCAGCCCGCCCCTGCCGGAGGTACCGCCGCCGCGCACCACTCCCTGGCGGCGGGTGCGCAGGATCATCGCCCCCACGCTCGCGGCGCGGTCGGTGATGAGCTGCACCTTGGCGTAGGGGCCGGCCACCGTGACCACCCGGCCGACCAGGCCGGTGGAGGAGAGCACCGGCTGGTTGACCCGGGCCGGGGTGTCGCCGGTGAAGATCAGGATGGTGCGCAGCCAGGAGGCGTGGTCCACGTAGACCACGTCCACGGCGCGGATGCGGCCGACCGGCGGGGTGGTGTACTGGACCGCGGCGCCGAGGCGGCGCATATCGTTCTCCAGGTCGGAGAGCTGGAGCAGGCGCAGGCGAAGCGCCTCGACCTCGCCGCGCAGCCGGCGGTTCTCCTCCTGGAGGCTGGCGCGCAGGCGCAGGCTCTCGCGCAGGCCGGAGGCGCTGCGCGGGATGGAGGTGACGGTGCGCGCCGCCGGACCGAGCAGGCGCACCCCGACCGACTCGGCCCAGGTGTCGCCCGCGCGGGCGCCCTGCACGGCGAGGTAGACGAGCTGGGCCACCAGCACGACGATCAGCACCCAGACCGTGCGGCGCTCGTCCATGCGCTTCCCCGCCTGTCCCTGATAATCCGGTTGTCCGGCGTTACCGGATCGAGACCTTGCGGAGGAGATCGATGTCGGACAGCACCCGGCCGGTGCCGAGGACGACGGAGGCCAGGGGGTCCTCGGCGAGGACGACCGGCAGGCCGGTCTCGTCCCGGAGCCGCTGGTCCAGATTGCGCAGCAGGGCGCCGCCGCCGGAGAGCACGATGCCCTTGTCCATGATGTCGGCCGACAGCTCGGGAGGCGTGCGCTCCAGGGCCATGCGGACCGCCTCGACGATCGTGGCGACCGGCTCGGCGAGCGCCTCGCGGATCTCCTCGTCCGTGATGGTCAGCGTCTTGGGGACACCTTCGACGAGGTCGCGCCCCTTGATGTCCATCTTGAGCTCCTCCTTGAGGGGGTAGGCGGAGCCCAGCTCGATCTTGATCTGCTCGGCGGTGCGCTCGCCGATCAGCAGGTTGTACTTGCGCTTCAGGTACTGGATGATCGCGATGTCCATCTCGTTGCCCGCGATCCGCACCGAGCGGCTGTAGACCGTGCCGGCGAGCGAGATGACCGCGACGTCCGTGGTGCCGCCGCCGATGTCCACGATCATGTTGCCCGAGGGCTCGGTGATCGGCAGGCCGGCGCCGATGGCGGCCGCCATGGCTTCCTCGATGAGGTGCACCTCGCTGGCTTTCGCCCGGTAGGCGCTGTCCTTCACCGCGCGCTTCTCGACCTGCGTGATCTCGGACGGCACACCGATGACGATTCGCGGGCGCACCCAGACGTTCCGGTTGTTGTGCGCCTTCTTGATGAAGTAGGTGAGCATCTTCTCGGTGTGCTCGAAGTCGGCGATGACGCCGTCCTTCATCGGCTTGATGGCGACGATATTGCCCGGCGTGCGGCCGAGCATTTCCTTTGCGTCCTTCCCGACCGCCTCCACGCGGCCGTTGATCTTGTTGATGGCCACAATCGACGGCTCGTT
>DATANP010000021.1:0-3356 GCA_036266195.1 Thermoanaerobaculia bacterium
CCAGATCTGCCGGCGGCGCACGGCGTTCGCCAAGCGCTGGGTGTGGTGGATCAAGCGCCCGCTCGACGCCGGCCGCATGGCCGAAACCGCCGCCCTGCTGCCGGGCCGCCACGACTTCCGGCTGTTCTGCGAGCGGCCGGGCGAGCAGCCGAGCACGGTCGTGGTGGTGGACCGGGTCGAGGTGGTCGAGGACGGCGCCCTGATCCTGGTCCGCATGGTCGCCTCCCACTTCCTCTGGAAGATGGTCCGGCGCGTGGTCGGCACCCTGGTGCAGGTGGGGGGCGGCGACCTCGACCGCGCCGGGTTCGTGACCCTCATGAACGGCCAGCCTCCCAAGGGTGGGAAAGGGCTGCCGGCCGAGTGGACCGCCCCGCCCTCGGGCCTCTTCCTGGAGCGGGTGCTCTACCCGGGCGACGCGCCGCTCGGACCGGTCGTTCCCGTGGTCCCGGTCCCCGCCGAGTGGTAGGGTAGCGGGCGGGAGGGACGCCGGATGAGTACGAACACCACGACGCACACGAATCGACTCGCGGGGGAGAGCAGCCCGTATCTCCTGCTCCATCAGCACAACCCGGTCGACTGGTACCCCTGGGGCCCCGAGGCCCTGGAGAAGGCGAAGCGCGAGGACAAGCCAATCTTCCTCTCGGTCGGGTACTCGACCTGCTACTGGTGCCACGTCATGGAGCGGGAGTCCTTCTCCGATCCCGAGGTGGCCGAGCGGATGAACCGCGACTTCGTCAACATCAAGGTGGACCGCGAGGAGCGGCCGGACGTGGACGAGCTCTACATGGCCGCCACCCAGATCCTCTCCGGCCAGGGCGGCTGGCCCAACTCGGTCTTCCTGACCTCCGATCTCAAGCCCTATTACGCCGGCACCTACTTCCCGCCCGCCGAGCGCTACGGCCGGCCGAGCTTCCGCACCGTGCTGGACGGCCTTGCCGATGCCTGGAAGAACCGGCGCGACGAGGTCGAGATGCAGGCCGAGGAGATGGCGAAGGCCATGCGCCACCACCTCCAGGACCGAGCCGAGCCCGCGCCCGCGCCGCCGAGCCCGGACGTGGCGGCGCGCTCGCTGGACGCCCTGGTCAAGCGGTTCGACCGGCAGTGGGGTGGGTTCGGCGGAGCGCCCAAGTTCCCGACCCCCTCGAATCTCTATCTCTGCCTGGAGCTGGCGGGGGAGAGGGCGGAGGCAGGCGAGATGCTCGCGGCCACGCTCGACCAGATGGCCCGCGGCGGCATCTACGACCAGCTCGGGGGCGGGTTCCACCGCTACGCCACGGACCGCGAGTGGAAGGTGCCCCACTTCGAGAAGATGCTCTATGACAACGGCTTTCTCCTGGAGCTCTACGCCCGCGAGCACGCCCGCACCGGCGATCCGCAGGCGGCGCGGATCGTGAGGGAGACCGCGGACTGGCTGGCGCGCGAGATGACCTCGCCCGAGGGCGCGTTCTGGAGCGCGATCGACGCCGAGACCCACGGCCACGAGGGGGCCTACTACGTCTGGACCCGGGACGAGCTGTTCGAGATCCTCGGCCGGGAGGACGCCGCCTTCCTGGCCCCGATCCTGGGGTTCGACGGGGCGCCGTTCTTCGAGGGCGACCGCTACGTCCTCCACCTGCCGGACCGAATCGAGCGCGCTGCCGAGCGCCGGAAGATGGATCCGGCCGAGCTGCAGCGCGAGGTCAAGGAGATGGAGGGCCGGCTCCTCGCCGCCCGCGACCGCCGCGACCGGCCGCTCACGGACGACAAGATCCTGGCCGACTGGAACGGCACGGTGATCTCCGGCCTGGCCGTGGCGGGCCAGGCGCTGGGCGATCCGTCGCTCGTCGAGCGCGCCGCGGCCGCGGCCCGGTTCGTGACCGAGCGGATGCGCACGCCCGACGGCGTCCTCCTCCACGCCTGGCGCCAGGGCAAGGGGCGGATCGCCGCCTATCTGGAGGACTACGCCTTCCTGGTCCGCGGCCTCCTGGTCCTCCACGAGGTCCAGGACGACGACCGCTGGCTGCGCCTCGCCTCCGAGCTCACCGAGGAGCAGGTCCGCCGGCTGCGCGATCCGCAGGGCGGCTTCTTCGGCGCGGCCGAGAGCCCGGACCTCCTGTTCCGCAGCAAGGACGTGTTCGACGGCGCCATGCCCGCGGCCAACGCGGTGGCGATCCTGAACCTCCTGGACCTGGCGGAGCGGACGGGTGAAAGCCACTGGAAGAGCGAAGCCCGGGCCGCGCTCCAGGCGTTCGCGCCCATGGTGCAGACCTACCCGGACGGCGCGCGCATGATGTCGATCGCCGCCCGGCGCTTCCACAAGATGGACGTGGAGAAGGTCGAGGAGCGCGCCGCCTGGGAGCGGAGCGCCGAGGCCTCGGGCGTGGACAAGCTGACCCACGCGGCCGAAAGGCTGGTCAAGGTGCGGCTCGATGAGATGGAAGACGCCGGGGACGGCTGGCACCGTTTCCGTATGGCCCTGGAGATCGCACCCGGCTGGCACATCCAGGCGAATCCGGCGTCCGAGGAGTACCTGGTGCCGACCGAAGTGGTCGCCGAGCAGGGGGCGGAGGTCCGCGGCCTGAGCTATCCCCAGGGTGAGGAGGTGCCGGCGGGCTTCGCGGGTGGCCGGCCGCTGGCGGTCTACGCCGGCCGGCTCGAAATCACCGGCGAGGTCCGGGGCAGCGGCCGGCTCGTCCTGCGCTTCCAGCCCTGCGACGACACCCGGTGCCTGCCGCCGATCGAGCACCCGGTGCCGGTGTAGACCCTGATACACTGCGGGAAGGGTATAGCCGGCCTTTGCGTTTCAGGGTTGGGATAGGGAACAGGCCGCCAGGGCCACTCTCGGGAAACTCGTTTGATCGGCAGCGTGGTTTCGCACTACAGGGTCGTCGAGCGCCTCGGCGGCGAGGACGAGAGGGCTGCGCTGTACAAGGCGCAGGACCTCCAGCGTGAGCGCATGGTCGCCCTGCAGCTCCTGCCGGGAGGCGGCGGCGCGGACAGCGAGGCCGGCCGCCAGCGCTTTGCCGAGGAGTCCTCCCGCGCCTCCTCGATCGGCGACCCGAACATCGGCCATGTCTACGAGGTGGGCGAGACCGACGACGGCCAGGTCTTCCTCGCCATGGCCCTGGACGAGGGGGAGCCGCTCTCGGCCCGGCTCGCCCGCGGGCCGCTCGGCCTGGAGCAGGCGGTGGACGTGGGCACCCAGATCGCCGCCGGCCTGGCGAGCGCGCACGCCGAGGGGATCGTCCACGGCGCGCTCGACTCCTCCCAGGTCCTGGTGGACGCCGAAGGGCGGGTCAAGATCGTCGGCTTCGGCGCGGGATCGCTGCCCGGCGCGTCCGAGCGCGCCCGCGCCTATCTCTCGCCGCAGCGCCTGC
>DATANP010000022.1:0-10765 GCA_036266195.1 Thermoanaerobaculia bacterium
AAACGCGGGGTGGACGTCCGCGTCATGCTGCCGGGCCCGGTGACCGACAGCGCGCTCGTCAAGCACGCGGGGCACCACCATTTCGAGGGCCTGCTCAAGCAGGGCATCCGGATCTACGAGCAGCAGACCACGCTGATCCACCAGAAGATCATGATCGTGGACGGCCTCTGGTCGCACGTCGGCTCGACCAACCTGGACGACCGCTCGTTCGACATCAACGAAGAGGCCGGGGTGGGCGTCGTGGACGAAGGCGTCGCGGCCGAGCTCAAGACGGCCTTCGAGCACGACCTTAAGCAGTGCGTCGAGCTGAAGTGCGAGACCTGGTGCGACCGCTCGGTCTGGCACCGGATGCTGGACAGAGTCTGCTATCTCCTCAGCGGTCAGCTTTGATGCCTCTCTCCCTCTCCCCCGGCACGGGGGAGAGGGTCGGGGAGAGGGGGAATGGGATCAACCTGTTTTATGATCGGTGCAAAGCCGTTCCTGAACAGGAGGCATGCGCCATGCGAATCGCGTTGTCGTTGCTGTTGATCCTGGGGCTGGCGGGGTCTGCGGCTGCCGCTGCTCCCGCCAAGAAGACCCCCGCCCCGAAGCCGAGCCAGGCGACCAACGCCGTGGCCTTCGCGGGCCCCACCCTCGGCAACGGGGAGCTGAAGACGAACCAGTGCCAGTCCGGATCCCGGCGCAGCTTCCTCGGGGTCGACGCCTACGATCAGAATACGAAGGAGGTTCTGGTGCTGCGGCTCGTCATCGACCCGATCGAGGGTCCGGTCGTGCGCCTCTACAAGGACTCGGACTCCGGACCTTCGCTCGTGCTCCGGAAGTCTGACTGCTCCACGTTCGACTACACGCTGGAGAGCACGGGGAGCATCGTGAACTTCGTGTCCGAGATGAAGTTCGGCATTCGCCTCGACTGCCGCGGCCCGAAGGGCGACCAGGTGGTCGGGAACGTCGATCTGCCCGCCTGCCTGTAGCCCATGCTACCGTATCGCCTCGGCGGAGCCGGGCCCGGCTCCGGGTGAGGTGGGAATGCAGCGAACGAGTTGTTGTTTCCTCGAAGCGCGGAGGGCGTGCCGGTGATCCGTACCGCCCTCCTGACCCTGTTTCTGATCGCCATCGGCCTGGGTTTCGCCCTGCCGCAGACTGCCACCCTTCTGGGTGGTATCGGCGATATCGACACCTATCGCAGCGCCGTCCTCTGGGGTGTGCCGGCCGCGGCGCTGGTCCTTTCGATCCTCTTCCGTCCGCGGCTCCCCAGGCCCGAAGGAGAGGGGCCGGGACCGCTGCCGAGGCGCCTCGTCCTGCTCGCGGTGGCCGCCCTGGCGTTCGCCGCGGACCAGGGCTTCCTCGGCCTCAGCTCCTGGACCGGCTGGGCGACGTTCACCTTCAGCGACCGCGACATGAGCGCGAGCCAACTCGCCCTGACCGCGGCCTGGGCCCTGCCGGCCTGTCTCGTCCTGGGGATCTGGGGCTGGGAGCGGGCGCTGCGCGGCGCGGTCTATGCCGGCTGGCGCCGGACGATGCCGCCGGGGCCCGCGATCGGGCTCGCGGCGCTCGCGGGTCTGGCCCTCGCGCTGCCTGCGATCCTGCCGGGCGGCGAGGTACGGGACGCCGCCTTCGTGGCGGCCTCGCTGGTGACCGTCCTCTGCCGCGAGATCTCGCTCGCCCTGCTGTTCGCGCGAGGCGGCGGTCTCCTCGTCGCCGGCCTGTACCGCGGAGCGCTCACTTTCCTGGAGGCCTTCGTCGTCCACGACTGGAACAGCCTCTACTTTCCCGCCTACAGTTATGTGGCCAGCGGTATCCCGTTCTACGCCGCCCGCGCCGCATCGGCCCTCCTGGGGCTGATCGTGGTCGCCGCGCTGACGCGGCCCACCCGCGTTCCAGCACCGGTTCCGGCTCCGGAGGAGGAGGAAATTCCATGAGAAACGCCCTCGTCCTGCTCGCGTCGCTGCTGCTCGCGGCGCCGGCCCTTGCCTGGAAGACCCGCGATACACGGGATTGCCAGCCCTGGCGCGAAGGCCGGGAGCTTCGATGCGTGTTCGACAACCCGAACGTCCCGACGGCGACCGTCCGCGTTACCAACACCAGCGACTCGGAGGTGAGCTTCTCCTACGACGAGTGGCACAGCCGCTGCGGCCAGAAGGGCGGCCGGGTCGAGACCAACCGCTACCGCGACGTGGAGCCCGGCGAATCGATCGTGATCCAGGTGCTGGCCCCTGGAAACGGCGTCTCCTGCCGCGAGAGCTTCGTCGCCGAGTGCAAGCGCGGCTCCAAGCCGACCCCCTGCACCCACCTGGTGCGCGTGCAGGCGGCGCTGTGGGTGGGCAACCTGCAATGAGAGCCGCCCGGATTCTCGGCCTTCTTCTGACAGGTCTTCTCGGGACCGCGCCAACGTCCGGCCAGGTTGGGGGCGAAGCCGGCCAACGCATGGTTGAAAGGAAAGAGATCGACTTCGGCGACGTCTCGCTCGGCAAGTCCGCCACGCAGACGCTGAGCTTCCGCAATCCCTTTGACGGTCCGCTCGACTGCGAGATCGAGGCACCTGCCACGATCAAGCCGTCGGTGACCGCGTTTTTGCTCGAGGCCCATGAGGAGACGCAAGTCCAACTGACGTTTCGCGCTTCGAGCGCCGGGATCTTCACTCAAAACGTACGGATCCGCTGTTCGGTTCCAGGTTTCGAGGTGATCGAGTCGACGATAGAGACCCGGGCGTCCTCCACGCTGGGGCCGGCCAGCATCCCCATCGCGATCCCGGATGTCTTCTGGAATACCTGGGTCACGGATCAGACCTCGCCGCCGCGGGAAATCGAGAGCCTGCGGGTGGACGAGCTCTATACGATCTTTTTCGATCTCTCCCCCTATCGCTATGAGAAGCCCGCGTCGCTGGCCGCGGGCGTCCGTGCCGGCGAAACCCTGGCGGAGGCCCTGAAGTCGGCGCCCGGCGACCTTTTGGAGATCGTGGTCTATCCCGTGGTCGCCGGAGATGCCGTGAAGCTCTCGGATGAGGCTCCGCGGACCGTGGATGTCGACCTGAACAGGTTCCGCCATCCGCCGATCCGGCCCGAGGTGCCGGGCAGCGCGTTGGAATTCGCTCGCATCGCCGGAGCGGCAAAGGTTCACGGCAGCCAGGATCAGGGCATCCCGCTCCGGATTGTGACAAAGAAAACCGGTTGCGCCTCCGTGGGCCTTTCGATCTGGAGAAAGACGGGCACCGGGCCGGAGCCCCTCGACTACATTTCCCGAACCGTGGCCGTGGCGGATGCCTCGGGAACGGTGCCGATGTGTGCGCCGAGCGAGCCTTCCGCCTCCGCCGGGCTTGCCTCCCTGCTCTCCGCCGGTGTCGAAAGCACAGCCGACGCGGCGATCCACATCTTTTCGATGAGCACCAAAGAGGACCTCGTCCTTTACGTTTCGTCGACGGAGCACCCCTCCTGGACTGCCGGCGAGCCGATCGGGAAGCTCCTGTCCGATCCTTCGGCCCTGCCTCTCAACATTGCGCAGGCGCACGAGGGAAACGGTTACAAGGAGACCATGGATCGCCTGACCCGTGTTCTCTTCCCACCCAACCGGACGGCGGCAAAGAATGCTCTGGAGTCCTTGCGGAAGCTGGCTGCGAAATCCCCGCGGTCCAGGGTGCTGGCCAGGCTGGTTGACCGCGACGGCAGCGTCACGGTGTTGCCCCTGGGTTTGATCGACGACGGCAGCGGCCAGCCGCTCGGGTTGAAGATCGACTTCGTGGAAGCCCTGCCGGTGGAAAAGCCGAGAGATCCGGCGACCTGCATCCATACGTTCAACCTGGCGCTGCCGGAGGGACTCCTCAAGGAGAGCGCGAGCCTGCCCGGCTGCAAGGCCGAAGCTCCCGCGGAGATCGATCTGGCGGAATGGAAAGCATTCTTTCCCTATCTGACCTACGCCGGCACCGCCTCTCAGGAACTGGAGGGCCTGCTGCTTCTGGCGCACCAGTCGAACGGCGTTCTGTCCTTCCTGCCGCCGGACCAGGCCAAGGAGGAGGTGGCCCGCCCCTCGGACCTCCTGCGCAGCTACAAGGGGGGAGCGGCGGCTCTGATCGCCTGCAACGCCCTCGCGCTGGATGACAAGGTGCCGTCCTGGCTCGAAGGGTTCAACAAGCAGGGCATGAGCGCGGCGATCCTCTCACCGTTCACGGTTCCCGTCGATTACGGCGCCTGCTTCGCCAAGCACCTGGCGCAGCAGATCCGCAC
This sequence comes from Thermoanaerobaculia bacterium, assembly GCA_036266195.1. Taxonomy (GTDB): domain Bacteria; phylum Acidobacteriota; class Thermoanaerobaculia; order Multivoradales; family UBA5704; genus DATMER01. The sequence goes on from DATANP010000022.1 coordinate 4,218, forward strand.
GGCTCGGGACTCGGAGGCTCCGGTCACACTGCTCGCCGTGCACCGAAGGGCCGTCGAGGCCATGACAAAAGAATTGCAGCAATCGGACGCCACGCGGCGCATGGTGCCGCTGCTCCAGGAGTTTGTGATCGCAGGAGATCCCGGGGTCGTCGTCTGCAAGCGCTGACGTGGAGAGTCCGATGAAAAACCTGATATCCATCTCCATGCTGAGCCTGTTCCTGCTCCCAGCAGCCGCAACCGCCCAGGAGTGTCAGGACTTCGCCGCTCCGAGACTGACCGTGGTCATCAGCGACCTTCATCTCGGCCAGGGCAAGACGGGCGATGGTTGGAGTCCTTATGACGACTTCCGCTGGAGCAAGGCCCTGGCGGGCCTGCTGGGTTATGTCGGAACGCGGAGCCAGGATCAGGCCGACCTCGTCGTGGCCGGCGATCTGCTCGAGCTCTGGCAGCACCCCGGAGTGGTCTGCGCCGGTGAAGGAAACGATTTCGGATGCACTCCTGCCGAGATGGAGGCGATCGCCCGGCACGTGGTCCAGGCCCATTCCGCGGATCTTGAAGAGTTGGGGCGCTTCGCTTCGCGCGGCCGGAACCGGGTCTTTGTAGTTCCCGGCAACCATGACGCCGCCCTCATGCTCGACAACGTCTGGAAGGTCGTCCATCCCGCGTTCAAGGCCACGGAAGGGCGGGTCTGCCGGGCCGCGAGCGGAACCTGGGACTCTCCCGACGGCGCGGTTGTGGTCGAGCATGGTCATCAGATCGGCATCGACGTGAACAGATTCCCCCACTGGCCGGAGGTGACCGCGCAGGACCACGGCCAGACGAGAATGATCAAGACCTGGGGGGAGAGCTTCGTGCAGGAGCTTTACAACAGGGTCGAGCCCGCCTATCCACTGATCGACAATGTCCAGCCGATGACGAGCGCGCTCGCCGGCTACTTGAAAGATGAAGGCCTGCTCAAGGCCGTGCCGCGCGACCTGGCGCGTTTCATTTCGTTCAACCTGTTCGACACCTCCTTGCGCCAGAAGCTGACGCTCGGCGGGCCCGGCGCGAAGAAGGACGAGCCGTCCTGGAACGTCAAGAAGGCTCGAAAGCTGGGCTGGCGGCTCTTCGCCGACGCGCTTCCGGACGGCGATCCAAACCGGAATGGCCTGCGGTCGGAGCCGCCGGCGGCTGAGTGGCAGGCTATCCGCGCCGAGCTCGACGCCATGGCGAACGACGCCTCGGCCCTGCCGCCGGAGGAGGTGGAATACCTCTGCGATCAGATCAGGATCCAGGCCGCGGTTTCCAAGGACACCAGCCGTCAGACCTGCCAGACGGAGCTCGGCGGGGCCCTGTTCCAGCGCATCATTCCGGAGAACCGCCGCATGGCCCGGTACCTGGACAAGCTGCGCGAGAAGAATCATGCCGCCATGAAAATCTACATCTACGGCCACACCCACAGCCTCCGCTCCTGCTGGGACGTGAAGGTGAGCAACGGACATCTCGTCCCGGTCTTCAACACCGGGGCCTTCCACCGCCTGGTGGACAAGGACATGTTCGAGGCCCTGGCCGCCAGTCAGACGCCGAAGATGACTCCCCAGGAGGCGCTGAAGAACCTTCCTCTCGACAGGCTGCCCGCCTGCTATCCCATGGTGGTCGTCGACTATTCGGATGGGGTGCCGAAAGGCAAGCTGTGGAACTGGTACATGGAGGAAGGCGCCGCCTCCGGGGAGCCGATTCCGGCCTGTGATGCCCGATGCGCGTTGATCAATGAAAGCCTTTGCTCAACGAAGAAGGGAGGTCTTTGCGCGGGGTTGGCCCAGTAAGTATTTCTGGCCTGGAAATTGCTTCTCCAACGGGCGGCAGCACAGGCAGGACCCTTCGTCATGCGGAACGCCCGATCTTCCCGCCCCGCGCTGTTCCCTGTCCACCTCCTTCGAGGCGGGCTGGTCCTGCTTCTCCTCCTGACCGGCTGCCAGTCCAAGACTCCGGAAGAGGAGCTCGTGAAAGCGGTCCAGCCGGTGGGCTCCTGGCTCGCCAGCCTGGAGATGACCGGCCGGCAGTGGAGCGCCAACAGCGTCCCGGCCTCGTTCGTGAGGAGCGCCACGAAGTCGGCGGACAAGGAGATCGAAAAGGCTTCCGAAGCCGCTGAAAAATCGACTGCCCGGCCCGGGCTGCGCGATCCGATCCGGGCGCTGCTGGCCGAGGCGAAGGACGCTGGCGACAGTCTGCGCCGCGCGGTCGATCAGGGCGACCGGGCTGGCGTGGCCCGCGAGGTCGGCCGGCTCGGGGCCCTCCACCAGCGTTTCGACACACTGACGAAAGGATTGGAGGAATGAAGAAGGCGCTGGCGCTCGCCCTCGGCATCGTCACGAGCATCGGCGGCTTCCTCGACATGGGCGCCCTTGCCACGAGCTCTCAGGCCGGGGCCAACTACCGGTTTCAGCTCCTGTGGGCGATCGCGATCGCGACGCTGCTCGTCATTTTCCTGGTGGAGATGTCCGGCCGATTCGCCGCGGCCACGAGCAAGGCCCTGCCGGACGCGATCCGCGAGCACTTCGGCTTCACTTTCTGGCTGATCCCGTTCCTCGTGCTCACGCTCTCCCATCTTCTGGTGCTCGGCACGGAGATCGGTGGCATCTGCTTCGCGCTCCACCTGATCAGCGGCCTGCCGACGCCTCTATGGGCGGTGCCGGTGGGCGTGCTCCTCTGGTTCTTCCTCTGGCGATCGACTTTCAACACCATCGAGAACAGCACCTCGCTGCTCGGCCTGATCACCCTCGCCTTCGTAGTGGCGGCGGTGGCCCATCACCCGCCCGTGAACGAGATGCTGGCCGGCTTTGTTCCGACCCTGCCGGAGAAGGAACCGCTCAAGTATTGGGCGATCGCCGTCAGCATCGTGGGCGCGGTGCTGTCGCCCTATCTTTTCTATTTCTATTCCTCGGGCGCGGTCGAGGACGACTGGAACGAGTCCTACATCCCCGTGAACCGCGCCATTGCGACGCTCGGCATGGGCTTCGGCAGCGTGGTCGCCATGGGCGCTCTCGTGGTGGGAGCCATGGTGCTCGCGCCGCGGGGGATCGCGGTGGACGACTATCACCAGGCCGCGCTCATGCTCACCGAGGCCTTTCCGTTCTGGGGATTCCTGCTCTTCGCCGTGGGCCTCGGGATCGCCTGCGTGGCCGCTTCGCTGGAAGTGGCGCTCTCCATGGCGTACGCGGCCGCGCAGACCTTCGGATGGAACTGGGGAGAGAGCCTCAACCCGCGTGAAGACGCCCGCTTCAGCACGGTCTATACCGTGTTCATTGCCCTGGCATCTCTCATCATCCTGATCGGCGTCGATCCGCTCAAGCTCACGATCCTGGCCATGGCCACCGAGGCGGCCGTGCTGCCGTTCGTGGCCATCCCATTCCTGATCCTGATGAACGACCGCAAGCTCCTCAAGGACCACGCCAACGGGTGGATCTCGAACTCGATCGCCGTGATCGTGCTCCTGCTCGCGGTCGTGTTGACCGTGGTTTCGATCCCGCTCGCGTTTCTCGGAGGCGGCGGATGAAAAAGCAACTCGATCTTGCCCGGGACATTCTCGACAAACCGGTCGTCGACCGCGAGGTGACGAAGATGGGACGCATCGACGGTCTCATCCTCGAATTGCGAGGCGACCAGCCGCCGCGGATCGATGCCATCGAAATGGGCTTCGCCGTGCTGGCCCGGCGCATGAGCCCGCGCGTCGAAGGCTGGCTGGAGAAGCTCCGCCGCTTCAGCATCCGGAAGACGGCGCGCCAACTCGTGCCCTGGGAGAAAGTGATCGAGGTCAAGTACGATCACATCCGGCTCGACCTGAAGGCGATCGACACGCCGGCGTTCGCATGGGAGCGCTGGCTGCGCGATCATTTCGTATTGAAGGTCGGGGGCACACAGAAATGAGCACGCCGAAGATCCGTTTCCAGGAGCTGCTCGGCAAGATGGTGCGCGACCCCAAAGGGGTGGGCGTGGGCCGGATCTTCTCGGCACACGCCGAGATCGAGGACGACGGCGCGGTGATCCGCGAGTTCCTGCTCGGGCCAGGCGCCCTGCTGGAGCGCTTCGGCATCTCCGTTCGCCGCTGGGAGCCCATGCGCGTCCCCTGGGATCTGCTCGACATCGCCGACCCCCAGCACCCGCGCCTGCGGTGCTCGGCGGCCGAGCTGGCAGGCCGGCGATCCTGACGGTTTACAGTGCGGCTCGAAACTCGCCGGCGTGATCGGACACCCAGTCCCGGAACGATCGCGCCGGCCTGCCGGTGATCTCTTCGATTTTCGAGGTCACGAGCGCCGGCTGGCCGAGCGCGGCGGCCCACGCGTTGAGCAGCATGTTCACCACCGGCGGAGGGGCCTTGAATTCCTGCCGCGCCTCGTGCGGCGTCATCTCCTCGAAGCGCAGGGGCCTGCCGATCACCTCGCCGATTGCGATCACCTGCTCGCGTTGCGTGAGAGATTCGGGACCGGTCAGTACGTAATCCTTTCCATTGTGCCCGGAGTCCAGCAGCGCGCGGACCGCGACCGCCGCGATGTCCCGCTCGTGGACCGGCGCCGTCGGGGCGTCGCCATAGGGCCAGCGCACGACATTGCCGGCGCGGATCTGCGGGGCCCACCAGAGCAGGGTATTGGCGGCGAACATCCCGGGCCGGAGGAACGTCCATCCCAGACCCGAAGCCTCGATCGATCTCTCGATATTCGCGTGCATCGCCGCCATCGGGTTCGGCTGCTGGAAGAACGGGTGCGGCGTCTGGTGTGGAGAGGAGAGGAACACGACGCGCGAGGCATGCCTGGCGAACCGCTCCACGGCGGCCGGGACGGCGTCGGCCGGGGCTGTCCACAGCAGGAACACCGTGTCCACGCCGTCCAGCGCCGCATCCAGGGATTCGGGAGCGGTGAGATCGCCGCGCACGACCTCGACGTCCGAAGGGAGACCGGCGTCGTCGGGGTTCCGGGTCATCGCGCGGACCCCCGCGTCCGTGGCGAGCAACTCGGAGACGACCTGGCGCCCGATCCTTCCTGTGGCTCCAATGACGAGGATCCGTTTCATGTCCGGCGAACTCTAGCACGCGTAAGAATCGTCAGAGGAACACGTTCTTCCTGGTAATGAATGCGATCGAAACCCTGGGTCTGAGCAAGCGCTTCCCCGGCGGCTATGGCGTCCACGATCTCGACCTCGCGGTGCCGCCGGGCTCGATCTACGGCTTTCTGGGACCGAACGGCGCCGGCAAGACGACCACCATCCGACTGCTCCTGAGCCTGCTCAAGCCCGATGCCGGAACGATCCGGATCTTCGGCGAGCCGCTCACCACGAAGAGCCGCGGAGCCCTCTCGAACGTCGGTGCCCTGGTCGAAAGCCCGTCGCTCTACGGTCATCTGACCGGGCGCGAAAACCTGGAAGTCACCCGGCGCCTGATCGCCGTGGCCGGGCAACGCGTGGACGCCGTCCTCCGCCTGGTCGAGCTGGAGGACGCGGCCGACCGCCTGGTGCGCAACTATTCGCTGGGCATGCGGCAGCGGCTGGCCCTGGCGCTGGCCCTGCTCGGTGAACCGCGCATCCTGATCCTCGACGAGCCCACCAACGGGCTCGACCCGGCGGGCATCCAGGAGTTCCGCGCGCTGCTCCGCCAACTGACGGCCGGGCACGGCATCACGGTCTTCCTCTCCAGCCACCTGCTGGCCGAGATCGAACAGATCGCGAGCCACCTGGGAGTGCTCGATTCCGGCCGCCTGCTCTTCCAGGGCACGCTGGAAGAGCTGCGGCGCCGCGCGCCACCGCGGCTCGTGATCGGCTGCGACGACCCCGCCCGCGCCGCGCAGGAGCTTCAGGCCGCGGGCGAGACGGTCACCCCGGACGGCGGCGGACAGCTCGTGGTCGCCCTGAGGGAGCGGACGAGCGCCCAGATCAACCGGCTCCTGGTCGAGCGGGGGATCGGCATCGCGAAGCTCGCGCCGGACGACGCATCCCTCGAATCCCTGTTCCTGGCGCTGACGCGCGGGGAGGCTTCCCGACCGTGAGCTATTTCCGATCCTTTGCCGGCGCCCTGTCCGCCGAGACGCTCAAGCTTCGTCGCACCCTGGCCCTGCGCATGACCCTGGTCACCCCCGCGGTGGTCGTGGTCCTGTGCGTCCTCCAACTCGGGCTGACCGAGGCCAACGTCAGCCAGGGCGACCCGGAGCGGGCCTGGCGCGCGTTCGCGGGGGCCTCCTTCGCGCTCTGGGCCTTCCTGATGATGCCGCTGTTCGTCACCCTCGAAGCGGCCCTGCTCGCGGGGCTCGAACATGGCGACCGGCAATGGAAGCACCTCCTCGCGCTGCCTGTGCCGCGCTCCATCCACTACCTGGCGAAGTGGGCAGCCCTGGCCGCCCTGTTGTTCGGCACGGCGTTGATCTTCACGGGCCTGATCGCGGCCGGCGGCTGGGCCCTGATGCACATCCGCCCTGCCGTCGGCCTCGCCGGCTGGCCGCCCTGGGGCTGGCTCCTCCGGCGCTGCACCGGAATGGTGACGGCGGCGCTCTTCATGGCCGCGATCCAGCTCTGGGTTTCGATCC
>DATANP010000023.1:0-3177 GCA_036266195.1 Thermoanaerobaculia bacterium
TCCACCGAGAGCAGGAGGTGGAAATGCGTGCTCAGGAAGACGGCGGCATGACATCGAACCGGATGGAGGGCTTGGGCTCGACCCAGAACGCCTCCGACGATCTCATTCAGGGAAGGGCTCGGCCGCAGCAGGTACTGGGACTGAAGGGTCCGGACAGTGACCTCGACGAGGGAGCCCCCAGGGGACACGTAGCGCAGTGGTCTGGGCATGTACGCGTAAAGACGGAAAACAGGTCCCCAATGTCATCAACTTGAGCATTTCAGGTAAGAATGATCTTCCAGCGGGCGGGGAGAGGACGCAGCCTTCCCCCGAACCCCATCAAGCCGCGACGGTTTCGCGGCGGAATTCCGGGGCTCGGCGGCGGCTCAGCAGGGAGCCCAGGCCGGCGAGGGTCAGCAGCCAGCTCGCCAGAAGGGCGACGCAGACGAGACCTCCCAGGCGCGCGTTGGCCGGGACCTGCGACAGCAGGAACAGGCCGAAGCCGAGGGCGATCGCGAAGGCGTCGGCCGTGATCGCGGGGCCCGCCTCGCGGAGCGCCCAGAGGGCCGGGTCCTCGCCGGGCGGGGCACCGTCCACGCGCTCCAGGAAGTGGATCGAATAGTCGATGCCGATGCCCAGGGTGATCGCGAAGAACATCGAGGTCGCCACGCCGAGCGGGATCTGCAGCCAGCCCATCACTCCGAACATCCAGAGCGCCGCGAGCGACGGCGGCAGGAGGGCCAGGAGCCCGATCCGCAGCGAGCGGTAGAGGATGCAGACCGCCAGGAACGAGCCGACCAGGGCCAGGAGCAGCGAGACCACCTGGGTGCGCACGATGGCCGGGATCATGGCCTGGCTCACCGCCACGTCGCCGGCGAAGTCGAGACGCACCCCCATGGGCTCCAGGTGCTGCCGCGCGTACGCCCGGGTCGTCTCCATCAGGGCGCGGGTGTCCTGGTAGTTCGCGTCCTTGAGGAAGATCGTCACGATCGTCCTCTTGAGATCCTCGTGGATCACCTCGCGCAGCCGGGCCTCGCCGCGCACCCGCTTGTAGTGGCGCAGGAGCCGGTCGATCGTCTCCGGCTCGTCGAGCGGTACCGTGCGCGTTCCTTCCTTGCGGGCGTGCCAGAGATAGTTGACGGTGGCGAGTTGGGTGTAGGGACCCAGCACGCCGCCCACTCCCGGCTGCTCGCGCAGGAAGTCCTCGAAGCGGCCGACCGCGGCGAGCGCGTGGCCGTCGAGCAGCGGGCCCTGGAGGTCGTCCACCTTCGGCATGCGCGACTCGGGCCAGTCAAACCTGAGGTGGGCGAGCAGGATGTGGGTGCCGTAGAGCTGATGGTTGGCGCGCTCGGTGGCCTGGCGGAAGTCGCTGCCCGGCGCGAAGCCGTCGATCCAGCCGTCCTGGACCCGCAGGCGCCAGGCCCCGGCGCCGACCGCGACGCTCACCGCGAGGAGGGCGGCAAGGGTCAGCCGCGGGCGCAGGACCAGCGCGTGGATGGTCCTCACCACGGGGCCGGGCTCGCTCCGGCCGGTCAGGCGCGGATGGCGCATGCGGTCCGCCGGCAGCAGGGCCAGGGCCGCGGGCAGCACGGTGAGCGAGTAGAAGATGCAGTAGGCGATCCCCACGCCCGCGAACGTGCCGAACTGGCTGACCGGCTCGATGCGCGACGAGTTGAAGGAGAGGAAGCCGATCAGGGTGGTGACCGAGGTCAGCGCGATCGGCCGCACCATCTCGCGCATGGTCATCCGGACCGCCTCGGGATGGACCTCGTCCGGGTTGCGCGCCAGGACGCGCTGGTACCGCCAGAGCAGGTGGATGTCGTCCGCCACCCCGACCGTGGCGAGGATGACCGGCAGCAGGCTGGTCGTGAGGTAGACCGGCACCCCCAGCCAGCCCATGATGCCGAAGGTCCAGATCAGGCAGCCGCCCACCTCCGCGAGGCCCAGGGCGATCCCCCAGAGGCGCCGGCAGCCCAGGCCGATGATGGTTGCGATGAGGGCCACGGACAGGGGGAGGAGGAGCAGGAGGTCTTCCTGCACGTGGGTGCCGAGCAGCGATTCGGCCACCGGGGCTCCGACGACCGAGATCCGGTCCCCATCCCGGGCGAACGGCCGGGTCACGGCGAGGACGTCGCGGTAGAGGGCCGTGCGGTCGTAGATCTTCCTGTCCTGGCTCGGCGGCGCGCCGACGTGGATCGCCGCGGCCCGGCCGTCGGCCGAGATCACGGTGCCCTTGACGATCTGGATCGCGTCCACGTCGGAGCGCAGGAGGTCGAGGAGGACCGGGGTGTCCGGCAGCGGATCGAGCAGGGTGCGGAACACGAGGGTGCCGGGGTAGACCCGGTCGCGGCGCTCGGTGGCGAGGCTGACCACGTTGTCCTTGCCGATGCCGTCGAGCCGCGCGAGCGCCTCGGTCAGGCCGCGCAGCCGGCGCAGGGTGCCCGGGTTGTAGACGCCGTTCGGGTGCGGGCTCTCGACCAGCACCACGATCGGGTCGCGCAGCAGGAAGTCGCGGCGGACCTGTTCGTCGAAGACCACGGCCGGGTCGTTGGGCGGCACCAGGGCATGGCCGTCGGTGCGCAGCTCCAGGCGCAGGAGGCCGGGCGCGGCCGCAACCGTGAGCAGGGCGACGAGCAGGATCGCCAGCCGCGGCCGGTCGATCGACCACGAAGCCCAGCGGTACAGCCAGCGGCTCATCCCGGCCTCTCCCTATTTCGCGGCGGGAGCGGCGTCGAGACGCTCGAAGGTGCCGTAGCGCAGGATGCGCCAGGCGCCGTCCACCGGGACCAGGGCGTAGGTGTCGACGCCTTCGTTGACGAAGGTGAAGTGGCCGAAGCCGCCCTGCGACCGGAAGTGGACCGAGACCATGGCGCCGCCGTCGAAGGCGACGGTGGAGGTCTCGAGGACCTTGAAGCCGCTGAAGGTCACCGCCGACATCTGGCGCTCGGTGAAGGCGAGCCAGTCCTCGGCCGTGCGGGCGACGAGCTTCGCGGGCTCGTCGCGGGAGAGCTCGGCCGTGGTCACCGACGCGCCGGGCGCGAACAGGCCGCGGATGGTCGCGAAGTCCTTCTTTTCGAAGGCCTGCAGGAAGCGGTGGGCCACGTCCGCCGGCGACTCCTGGGCAGGGGCGGCCGGGGCGGGTACGGCGGACAGCAGGACGGCGGCGACGGTGAGCGCGAGCGCTCGGGTGGTTTTCAT
>DATANP010000024.1:0-2276 GCA_036266195.1 Thermoanaerobaculia bacterium
AGGCCGTCCGACATCGGACTGCTCGGCGCCTTCGGCCAGTAGCCCGACCAGATATCGTAGGTGCGGCGGCCAAGCAGCAGATCGAAGCTCTCGCCCTGCGCGGCGAGGATTGCGTCCAGGCCGGCGGGGGTTCGATAGGGCGCGGTCCAGTCGGCATAGGGGAAGCCGTCTTCGCCGGAGTGCTGGATCACGCCGTCCAGCGAGATGTGTTCGATGATCTTGAGCTTTCTCATTTGAGTCTTCTCCCGGTTCGTGAAGGTTCTCGTGTGGGAAGCCTGCGGTCCTTGCCACCAGCAGGCTTCATTCCCTGACCCGTAGTCGAACGAGACTCCGCGAAATCGACAGGGGTGATCTGCACCGGCATCGAAGGGCTAGACGGAGGCCGAACTCGATTTTATTCTGAAATGACATTCGCCCCGCTTTTTCCGTCTTTAGCGCGGGCATGAGCCGACGTGTACGTTTCATACCCGATCGGGGCTCACTCGTGGAGGTGACGGTCCGGACTCTCCAGTCCCAGTTCCTCCTGCGCCCGAGCCCTTCTCTGAACGAAGTCGTGGGCGGCGTCCTGGGCCGAGCCCAGGCGAAGATTCCAATCCGTGTCCATGCCGTGGTCGTCATGTCCTCTCACTTCCATCTCCTCGTCTCGGTCGACAATGCCAAAGAGCTTGCCGACTTCATGGGGTACGTGGACACCAACCTCGCTCTCGAGGTCAATCGGATGCACAGGAGACGAGGCACCGTCTGGGGCCGACGCTATCAGGCGATCCCGGTCAGCGAGGAGGAATCAGCCCAACTTGATCGCCTTCGGTATCTCCTGGCTCACGGGGTCAAAGAGGGACTCGTGGCGCACGCAAGGGAATGGCCCGGCATTCATAGCGTGAGAGAAATCCTCTCCGGTGAGCCGATCCGCGGCCTCTGGTTTGACCGCACGAAGGAGTTTACCGCCCGCAACCGCGGTGAGAGCTTCGGACGGTTGACCTATGCCATCGAGCAGGCGCTCGAACTGTCGCCTCTGCCTTGCTGGGCTCACCTCTCTTCCGAGGCTTATCGGCAACGGGTAGCCGACCTGGTGGAGGAGATTGAAAGCGAGGCGGCAGCCGCGCTTGCCGCGAGCGGCCGTATGCCCCTGGGCGTCGCCGGCATCCTGCGCCAGAGCCCTGAGACAAGGCCAGCGCAAAGCAAGAAATCTCCGGCACCGCTCTACCATGCGGCTACCCGGGCCGTGCGCAAGGCCTTCCGCGAGGCTTACGCCATCTTCCTGGCCGCATTTCGGGAAGCCTCCGAGCGCCTGAGGGCGGGAGATCGCATGGCGTGCTTCCCGATGGGCTCGTTTCCGCCAAGTCTGCCCTTCGTAGCCGCAGAGGGTATCGGCCCACCCTGATCACGACCGACGGCAGGCTCTACCCACAGCCGCTTCCTTTTGAGGTGCTCCGGTCGGGCAGAAAGAGGAGGTATGTCCAGACAACAGTCCGACGCGAGGCCTGTAGAGATTTCTCCTCCAAACTTACAAGAAATTCGCTTGGATTTCCTGCGCTCCCCGCCAAGATCAACCGCTCCGAACTCAAAAAGGCTCATCCAACAGATAGACGGTCGATGCGAACCGGAGGAAAAGGGTCCTCATCGCCCCTCCTTCCAGGAAACGGCAGGCACTTTATCCCCACTGGCCTTCGAGGTCCTTGCCTCTACTATGCCCTCTGCTGACTTCTGCACGGCGGTCAGAGGAAATTTCTCCCCCCTCAGTCCGGCTCGCGCCGGACACCTTGCAGATCTCCCAGGGTAAGACACAGAACTTTCCCTGCGTAGACGCCAGATTTATAAAGCCCACCCCAGCGCAGATGGAGGACTTCGCTGTCACGTGCCAGCTCGTCCCGAGTGGACCACACCTCATATCTGGTTCCTGTTCGTCGTCCCGCAGTTTTGAATTGGGCTTCCTTCAGACCCCACCTCGCGGTGACGCCCTTGCCCTTCTTCTAGCCTTCGGCTCTGCGAATACCTGGCAAGAGGACTTTCACCTCTTCAGTTCTGTGCCATGCCTGGCACACACGCTCTACTGCTAACCGGCAGGCGACGCACGATAGTGCGTTGTCTGTCCGGTTGAGCAGTCGGGTTCGGCGGTAAACAGTCACGGATCGTGAACCTTATTGATCCGGCCATGAGATGTTGAACTTTCCGTGGCGGGCGCGTAGAATAAAGCGCACATGGAAACGACAAACGGAAAGAGGCTTTCGACCGAGGTGCTCAACGAGCGACGACGGCAGGCCGTCAAGCTCCGGCTG
>DATANP010000025.1:0-12953 GCA_036266195.1 Thermoanaerobaculia bacterium
CTTCGACGCTCCGGTCGAGCTTCTCGATTTCATGGGAGCGCCCGAACCGTCCCGCGTTCGCATCAACCAATGGGTGGAGGACAGGACCGAACGGCGTATCCAGGATCTCATTCCGGCCGGAGTCATCGATCCGGATACACGGCTCGTGCTCGTCAACGCGATTTATTTTCTGGGCACCTGGATGGAGCCTTTCGAAGAACGGGCTACGCACCCCGCGCCCTTTCACGTGGCCCCGTCCGAGACGAAGAACGTGCCGACCATGCATCGCACGAATACGTTTCCCATCGCCCAAGCGAAGGGAGTGACAGCGCTGGAGCTGCCCTACAAGGGCAGCCGGCTCTCGATGCTCCTGCTCGTCCCCAATCAGGTCGACGGGCTCGCGGCACTCGAAAGTACCCTCGACGCGCAGAGACTCGATGCGATCACAGGCACGATGCGGTATGAATCCGTTGCCTTGGCGCTTCCGAAATTCGAGGTCTGCCCGGCCGAATCGATCTCGCTCCGCACGGATCTGAAGACCCTGGGAATGCCCACGGCTTTCGATTCAAATCATGCCGACTTCACCGGGATCGCGAATCCGCCCGACCCGGCCGACCGTCTCTTCATCTCGGAAGTCTTTCACAAGGGTTTCGTGCGGGTCGACGAGAAGGGCACCGAAGCGGCGGCGGCCACCGCGGTGGTGATGATGTTCAGGGCTGGAGGCGCCCCGAAGGAACCGCTCCAGATCAAGGTAGACCGGCCGTTCCTGTTCCTCATCCGGGACCGCAAGAGCGGGCTCGTTCTCTTCCTGGGACGGGTCAGCGATCCGAGTCGACGGAGTTGATGGCGGCCAAAATCTCTGCGTCCTGCGCCGAATCTCAACTCGGTGTCCGTCTCTACTGGTAGCGCGAGTCATCGACTCAGACTCGCTGCAGGAGGCACCGTGTCACTCAAGAGGGGCATAGGCAACGCTCTCTGGCACACGCTTGTTGGAGTTCTGTGGCGGAGCATTACTTTCGGGCTGGCCCTGCTCGCGTTTTTGGGGCTCATGAGGCTGCGGGGCTGGCATGACGACTATGCTCCCAGCCAAGCCTGGGCCAAAGAGGCTGCGGGAAAGGAATTGGAGTGGTCCCGCGTGGTCAGCGCGGCCGCCGTGAAGATGGGGTCTTCCGAGAGATCCTACTCCGATCAGGAGAGCTTCTTTCAGGCCCTGCTGGCACAGATCCGCAACCCCAGTATCAATTCTGAGCTGGGCAGGGCCGACAAGGAGAGGGTCAAAGCCTACCGCACAGCCGTCGCTAAAAAGTCCCGCCTACTGAAGTATCTGCGCAACGAGGCCACTTCGCGGGACAAGATATTTTACGAGAATGCCGGTGCCTTGACCTCGATAAACGAGGAAATTTCTGAAGCGGCTACAGCTTTACAGGAGCTCAGCCCTGATTCGGAAGCTTTCAAAAAAGAGGCGGAGCATCTGAAAGGCTTGATCCAAAAGAGAACCCAGATGCGTGCGGACATCAAGGAGCTGGGGGCAGAGCGGAGCACCATCGAAACGAGCTTTCAAAAGCCCCTCGCCGAGCTTGATGCGCGAATCAGTGCCGCAGAGAAAGGAATCGCCGAAGCCTTCGAGGCAGCCTTGCCCGCAGCTCGTCCGGTGTCGAGTTTTTTCCTCCGCCATACTCTTACGGACCAGTTGGCGATTCGGGTTGGCAACGAAGGAGACCCGCTCCACATCGTTTATGTGCTGACTTGGTATGGCATTGAGGGTTTGATCGCATTTCTGGTGTGCCTCGTTATAGTGCCATGGCTGCTTCGGCTGGGGGGCGATTCCGCGGATCCCAAAGCCTCGCGTTCGAAGGTGACAGAGCGCATCAAGGGCCTGATCACCACTGCGTTTGGAGCGAAGGCGGCTGCCGCCCTATCCAAGGCCGCCGCCGTCGCAGCGGTTGCTGGCCTCACCATGGCGGGTATCTCCTCGGCGGCTGGCAATCCGCCGCCGATTGCACCGGTGGTATTGCATGAGGAGCCTTCGACGGGGCCTCAGGGTAATCGAGGCGAAAACGGTAAAAACGGTGAACCCGGGCTTGGCGTGAAAGGAGAAACGGGAGAAGCAGGCAAGCAAGGCCCTCAGGGTATTCCGGGAGCCATTCCGGAGGAATGGAAGGCTCTGTTAGATCAACAGGCACAGCAGATTGCAGAACAGAGTCTCGTGATCGAAAGACTTGAAGTGAATCTCACCGAGATTTCCAACGAAACCCGAAGAACGCGCTCGCAGATGTGGCTTCTGGCCAGGAACGCAAGCCTGCTGAACGCCAATGCGACTCGCCTCACAACCCAGGTGAGCAACCTCTCCCAGTGCGTTGCCGATCTCGACGCAAGCCTCGAAGGAGTGACCTTCGCCAATGATCTTGCAAAAAAAACGCTCCTCGGGTATCTGGATACGATCAGCCATACCACATTCACAATGGCTTCGGATCTCGAACAGGTGACAGCGCAGGTAAGGCAAGCCAGGGATGTGCCACCGACGTCCGTCGACCTTCTGCGAATCAACGGCATTCCGGATGGAGCCTTGACTCGGGTAAGTCCCTTCTCCCGCTACCGGGTGACCGGTGAAGTGGTCGATACGGTCAAGAGGGCTACACGATATTCAAATGAGGCACCGGCGACCACGATCGTCAGCGCACTCCTGCGGCTGAAGAATGAGAACGACGCGGGAGGCGGCAATACGAAAATGGGGATTCTGAAGTTTCGTAGGCGTGTCAGCGACTATGCAGGAACGGACCCCAAGGTCAAGAGTCTCCTGAACGATCTGATGCCCCTCATCCTGAAACTCAGCCGCATACAGGGGTGACGCAATGACGACGACCGTGATCAACCGGAGCCTGGCGGCCTCCTACACCATCAGCGAGTTGTGCGAGATCGGCTCGGCCGCGGCCTTCGTCCTGAGCCTGGCGTTCCCAAAGGGAAAACTGGTAGGAGTACTGATCGGCGCTCTTCTGTTTCTCGGCAGCGTCGTGATGCAGATCTACGCCCACTCGGTGGAATCCCGCGCTGCGTCACGGCTGGAAGCAGAGCGGAAGGCCGGGCAGCACGTGGTAACGGAGCACAGGCTGAAAACGTTGGAGGCACTCCGCGTCGAAGCCGATGTGCTCGACGTTCTGGCGCTCCGCCTTGGCAAACCCGCCCTGCCTGCGGATGACTTCATCTCCTGGCTTGAGGAGGAATTGGGTACCGTGCGTGCTCAGGAGCGGCTGGAGATCATTCTCCGCTACACTCGCGAGAACGCTCCGTCTTCCACGAATCCATCGCCAATGCCGCCGCCATCTCTGTCGCCAGCAGCCCCGGAAGGCGCAGCCTAAAACTTAAACAGCGCGTCGAACGCCGAGCGGGCGTCGCCGGGGTTGCCTTTGTCGGACTCCTTGGCGAACTCCTGAACGGTCTTCGGGGTGAAGAGGGGGCACTCGTTGCGGGTGCTCTTCTTCACGATCCGCGCCGGGATCTCTTCATGCTTGCGGCACTCCCAGCGGACCGAGGTGTCGAAGTGGATGCAGTTGGAGCAGGTGTGGAGGTCATTGCCGCACTTGGCGCAGGTGGCGTCCACCGGGATCTCTTCGAGGACCGGCCGCTTCTCGCCGCACCTCGCGCAGCGGAAGACGGTCTCGCCTGGTGAGCCCAGGCCGCGGCCCCGCGGACCCTCCTTCTTCGGCGGAGGTCCCTGGGGACCACGCGAGCGGTCGGGACGGTCTCCGGTGTCCTGGTAGCCTCTCTGGCGGTATTTGCGGTCGTCGGACATGGTCAGGAGTATACCGCCCCTGTGGTAAGTTCCCGTCATGCCCACGATCTCCAGCTCCCAGCGCAAGTGGCTGCGCGGACAGGCCCATTCCCTCAAGCCCATCGTCCAGGTCGGCAAGCAGGGGCTCACCGAGTCAGTGCTCCGCCAGGTGGACGAGGCGCTCGACGCCCATGAGCTCATCAAGGTGCAGGCCGTGGTGCCCCGCGAGGAGAAGGACGCCGTCGCCGAGCGCCTCGGCGAGGAGCTTGGCGCGGACGTGGCCGGCCGCATCGGCCACATCATCATCCTGTTCCGCCAGAACCCGGACCCGGAAAAGCAGATCTACGAGCTACCCGATTAGTCCCCTGTCGCCGCCGTCTCACGGACCATCAACCTTTCGAGGTGAGCGGATGCCCAGACCTGTCCTCCGTCGTTCCCTGACCTGGATCCTGATCCTGCTGCTCTTCGCCTGGCCGGCCGTCGCGGCCAAACCTGACAAGACGGAAAAGACTGCCGGCCTCTCCGATCCCAAGGAGATCGCGGGCCTCAAATACCGCCTGGTCGGGCCCTTCTGGGGCGGACGCGCCACGCGCGCCGCGGGGGTGCCCGGCGATCCCCTGACGTATTACGTGGCCGCCGCCTCGGGCGGGGTGTGGAAGTCGTCGGACGGCGGGTACACGTGGCGGCCGATCTTCGACGATCAGCCGATCTCCTCGATCGGCTCGATCGCGATCGCGGCGTCCGATCCGAATGTGATCTACGTCGGCTCGGGCGAGGCGAACATCCGGGGCAACGTGGCCGCGGGCAACGGCATCTACAAGTCCACGGACGCGGGCAGGACCTGGACGCACGTCTGGAAGCAGGAGGGGCAGATCGGGACCATGGTGGTCCATCCCAAAAACCCGGACATCGCGTTCGCGGCGGTGCTCGGCCATGCCTTCGGACCCAACCCCGAGCGCGGCGTCTACCGCACGCGCGACGGCGGCAGGACGTGGGAGCAGGTGCTCAAGAAGGACGCCGACACCGGCGCCTCGGACGTTGCGCTCGATCCGTCGAACCCGAACATCGTGTTCGCCGGGCTCTGGCAGGCGCGGCGGCGGCCGTGGGAGCTGACGAGCGGCGGGCCAGGCAGCGGCCTCTATGTTTCGCGCGACGGCGGCGACACCTGGAAGCAGCTCACGGGCAGCGGTCTGCCCGAAGGGACCTGGGGCAAGATCGGCGTGGCCGTGGCGCCTTCGGACGGCCGCCGGGTCTACGCTTTGATCGAGGCCGAGAAGGGCGGGCTGTTCCGGTCGGACGACGGCGGCGAGTCGTGGACGCTCGCCACGCGCAACCGCGAGCTCCGGCAGCGCGCTTGGTATTACACGACGCTCACGGTCAGCCCGGCCAATCCGAACGAGGTCTGGGCTCCGAACGTGCCGATGCTCAAGAGCATCGACGCCGGCAAGACGTTCAAGCAGATGTTCCTCAGCCACGGCGACCATCACGACCTGTGGATCGATCCGAAGGACCCCAAGCGGATGATCGGCGCGGACGATGGTGGCGTGGACGTGTCCACGGACGGCGGCGAGACCTGGAACCCGGCGGCGCTGCCGATCGGCCAGTTCTACCACGTGTCGGTGGACAACCGGGTGCCGTTCAACGTGGCCGGCGCGCTGCAGGACATCGGCACCGCGCAGGGTCCGAGCAACTCGCTGGCCGGCCGCGGGATCTTCAACACGGACTGGCACGGCGTGGGCGGCGGCGAGGCGGGCTGGGTGGTGTCGGACCCGTCGGACCCGAACATCGTGTATGCCGGCGAGTATCTCGGGATCATCACGCGCTACGACCATCGCACGCAGGACGCGCGCAACGTCAGCATCCTGCCGGAAAATCCTTCGGGCTGGGCCGCGAAGGACATGCGCTACCGCTTCCAGTGGACGGCGCCCATCGCGGTCTCGCCGCACGACCCGAAGACGATCTATCACGGCGCCAACGTGGTCTTCCGCACCACGGACGGCGGCCAGTCGTGGACCGCGATCAGCCCGGACCTGACGCGCGACGACGAGTCGAAGGAGCAGTGGTCGGGCGGACCGATCACGGGCGACAACACCGGCGTGGAGACGTATTGCACGGTTTTCGTCATCGCCGAGTCGCCGCTCGAAAAGGGTCTGATCTGGGCGGGCAGCGACGACGGGCTGGTCCACGTCACCCATGACGGCGGCGGTCATTGGGAAAACGTTACGAAAGCCGTGCCGGGCCTGCCCGAGTGGGGCACGGTGAGCATGATCGAGCCGTCGCACCATGACGCCGGCACCGCGTACCTGGTGGTGGACGCCCACCGGCTGGACGACATGACGCCGTACCTGTGGAAGACCACCGACTACGGCCGCACCTGGAAGCGGCTGGACGGCGGCCTGCCGCGCGACATCTATCTCCATTCGGTGCGCGAGGACCCCAAGGTCAAGGGTATGCTCTATCTGGGGACCGAACGCGGCGTGGCCTTCTCAAGGGACGGCGGCGCCACCTGGCAATCGCTCAAGCTGAACCTGCCCACGGTCGCGGTCCACGATCTGGCGATCAAGGACAGCAGCCTGGTGGTGGGCACCCATGGGCGGTCGATCTGGATCCTCGACGATCTGGATATTGTGCGGGAGGTCTCTTCGAAGACCGCCGATCAGGAGATCCAGCTCTTCTCCATCCCGGACGCGGTGCGCTGGGTCTGGCACTCGGGCTCGCGGTACGCCGGGCCTCGCGGCCAGAACCCGCCGCAGGGCGCGCGGATCAACTACTGGCTCAAGGAGGAGCCCAAGGGGCCGGTGACGATCGAGATCCTGGACTCCGAGGGCCGCCTCGTGCGCAAGCTGAGCAGCGACGCGCTCGAGCCCACGGGCGCCAGCGAGTACCTGGAGGAGGAGACGAACGCTCTCAAGCAGCTCGCTGTGCCCAAGGGCAAGGGGTTGCAGCGGACGGTCTGGGACCTCAACTGGGAGGGCGCGGAGATGATCAAGGGCGCCATCCTGGACATCGGCTATCCGCTGATCGGTCCCCTGGCGATCCCGGGCACGTACACGGTCAAGCTGACGGCAGACGGCAAGAGCGCGACCACGCAGCTCAAGCTCCTCCCCGACCCGCGCTCGACCGTCTCGCAGCAGGACCTGGCCGAGCAGCTCCGGTTCGCTCTCGACGTGCGCGATGCGATCACCCGCCTGTCGCGCACGGGCGAGCAGCTCCGCAGCGTGCGCCGGCAGATCCAGTCGCGCAACGACCTGCTCAGGAAGGACCCGCGGGCCGCGGACCTGATCAAGGGCTCCGAGGCGCTGCTCAAGAAGGTGGACGACCTGGAGGCCCGGCTGCACAACCCCACCGCCGAGATCGCCTACGACGTGCTGGCGATACGGGGCGGCGCCAAGCTCTACTCCCGCCTTTCGCCGCTGTTCGATTTCGTGAAGGGTGGCGACGGCCCGCCGACCCAGGGCGAAAAGGACGTCTACGCCGCCCAGAAGCAGGAGCTGGACGCGCTCGACGCCGAATGGAAGGCGATCGTGGCCGGCGACCTGGCGGCGCTCAACGACCAGGCCCGCAAGCTGGATTTCCCGGCGGTGTACGTGCCGCCGATGCCCGGGTAAAAGGACCAAAGGGACTGCAGGGACCAAAATTTTTGGTCCCTGAGGCCCTTGCAGTCCTTTATGTCCTTTAAGCCGCCTTCTCCCAGATCGCGCCCAGGGCGCGCTGGAAGTTGCCGCCGAGGACCAGCTCGATGTGCTGGTTCGTGTAGCCGCGCCGGATCAGGCCCTCGGTGAGATCGAAGACCCGCCGGGCGTGCTTGAGGCCGAGCACGTTGTAGCGCGGCCGGATGCGGTTCGTGCGCGGATCGATGGCGTCCACGTCCGCGTCGCTGCCCAGGCCGACGTGCTCGATCCCGGCCACCTTCACCACGTGGTCGAAGTGGTCGAGGACGTGCTCGATCCGCGCGGGCTGGCCAGACTTCACGAAGGCCGGGATGACCGTGATGCCCATCACTCCGCCGCGCTCGGCCATGGCGCGGATCACCGCGTCGGACTTGCAGCGCGGGTGCGCGACGAGCGCCCGGCAGTTCGAGTGCGTGATCAGGACCGGCTTGCGCGAGGCCCGGATCGCGTCGAGGCTCGTACGGTCGGCCGTGTGGGAGATGTCCACCACCATGCCCACCCGGTTCATGGCCGCCACGATCTCCGCGCCATAGGCGGTCAGGCCGCCGTCCTGCGCCGCCTTGCAGCCGCAGCCCAGCCGGTTGCGCTCGTTGTAGGTGAGCTGCGAGACCCGCTGCCCCACCTTGTGGAAGGTCTCCACGTCGGCGGCGGTGCGGAAGTGATCGGCGTTCTGGAAGCCGACCAGGATGCCGATCTTCCCTTCCTCGCGGGCGCGCCTGAAGTCGGCCGCCGCATCCACCCGGACGAGGTACTCCGGATGGGCGCCGAGGAACCGGTTCCAGCCGGTCGTCCAGCGCAGGGCCGCTTCGTAGGGGTCGGCCGCGTTCGGCTCGACCGCCGGGTGGAAGACCCGGACTCCCGTGCGCAGCAGCTTGAGGAAGTCGGCCTGGGTGAAGGTGGCGGGCTCGCGCTGCCAGCCGTAGAGCTTCGGCCAGTCGAGCGTCAGCAGCCCGAGCATGTCGATGACCATGGACCGGCCCACCAGGTCGATGGCCCGTGCTGAGACGTCTGACGCCGGATCGGCAAAGAGGTTGAAACGGCCCCGGTTGAGCATCGGGGCTGCGACCACACCCGCTCCGGCGAGTAGACTCGTCCTGAGAAACTCCCTGCGATTCACTGCTTTGCTACGCCTTCTGTTTCCTAGATAGTGAGGGAACTATACATCAGATCTTTCGGCCGCACCATAGAGATTTTTCAAACTGTCCCAGTCGAGGCCTCCTTCTACACGTAAAATACGGAGAACGTCCGCGCAACCCGACAGGAGGCCCGTGTTTGGAAGCCCTGCGACAGGATCTCCGCTTCGCCCTCCGGCTGCTCCTCAAGAGCCCCTGGGTGACAGCGACGGCCGTGGCGTCGATGGCGCTCGGCATCGGGGTCAACACGGCGGCCTTCGCGGTCCTCTACGCCATGCTCCTGCGCCCCCTCCCCTATGCGGAGCCGGACCGTCTGATCGGCCTGTCCATGCAGCACCCGCAGGTGCAGGGCTCCTACGGCGGCTGGTCGTACCTGGACTACCGGGACCTGAAGAAGGAGAGTCGGATCTTCGCGGGCGTGGCGGCCCACCGGGGCGCGGGCAGTCTGATCCTGGCCGGTCCGGCGGGGCCCGAGCAGATCAGTATCGACGCGGTCGCGTCCGACCTCTTCCCTCTCCTCGGGGTCGCTCCCATCCTCGGCCGCAACTTCCTGCCCGAAGAGGACAAGCCGGGGAGGCCGCTCGTGCTGCTACTCAGCCACGATCTCTGGCAGCGGCGATTCCATGGCGATCCCGCGGTGGTCGGCCGGACGGTCACCGCCAACGGCCAGCCGCACAAGGTCGTCGGCGTCATGCCTCCCGGCTTCAGGTTCCCCAGCATTCAGGAGGCCTGGGTGCCGCTGGAGAGCCGCTGGGCCGGGGGGCCACGGAACCAGCGCATCCTCCAGGTCGAAGCGCGGCTCCGCGAGGGCACCTCCCTGGAAGCGGCCCAGGCCGAAGTGGCGGCGCTTGCGCGGGCGCTCGCCAGCCGGTATCCAGAGTCGAACGCGGGCTGGACCCCTCTTGTCCAGCCTCTCCAGCGACGGTTGGCGCCTTCCTCGCTCACGACCCCCTTCCTCTACATGGGCGGGGCGGCCGGAGGCGTCCTGCTGCTCGCCTGCGCCAACGTCGCCAGCCTGCTGCTCGCCGATGCCGGGGGCCGGCAGCGGGAGCTTGCGATCCGCGCGGCGCTGGGTGCGAGCCGGGGCCGGATCGTCCGGCAGCTCCTCACGGAGAACGTGATCCTGGCGCTGGCCGGCGGCCTCCTCGGCCTGCTGCTCGCGGCCTGGGGAGTCGAGCGGGTCACCCAGGCGCTCAGCCCGGTGCCGTTCTGGATGCGCTTCCGGCTGGACGGCGCGGTGCTCCTCTTCGCCCTGGCGGCCTCGGTGGCGTCCGGCCTGCTCTTCGGCCTGGTGCCGGCGCTCCAGGCAGTGCAGATCGAGCTGCGCCGCACGCTCAAGGAGGGGGATAGAGGGCGCCGCCGGTCCGCCAATGGCCAGCGCCTGCGCTCGGCGCTGGTGATCGGCGAAATCGCGCTGGCCCTGGTCCTGCTGATCGGCGCCTCGCTCTTCGCCAGGAGCTTCTTCACGCTGCGCAACACGGACCCCGGCTTCTCCTCCAACGGCGTGGTCAGCCTCTGGACCACCCTGCAGGGAGATGCCTATGCAACCGTGGAGGGCCGCGGTGCGCGCGCCGAGGAGCTGGCTCGCCGGGTCACGGCCCTGCCGGATGTCGAGAGCGCGGCCACCGGCGAGGTGCCCGTGTTCGGCGGCAGCGTGCAGGCCCGGATCGGATTCGAGGGGAAGACGTTCCGGCCGGGCGACGAGCCAGCGGTCCTGCTCTCCGGCGTGACGTCCGGATACTTCCGGACCCTGGGCATCCCGCTCCTGCGCGGCCGGCCGTACACGGACGCCGAGGCCGATCGAGGGGAGCGCCTGGCGGTGGTCAACCAGGCATTCGCGCAGCGTTTCTTTCCGGGCGGCGACGCTGTGGGACGGCGCTTCCGGCTGAACGCCGAGAGATCCGGCTGGATGCGCATCGTGGGCGTGGCCGCCGACGTCAAGACCGACCTGTGGAAGCCTTCGCGGCCGCAGATCTACGTGCCGCCGCGCTTCGAGCAGCTCCACTCGGTGATCCTCGTCGTGCGCAGCCGGCTCGGCTCCGAGGAGCTGACGCGGCGGGTCCAGAAGGCGATCCGGGCCGTCGATCCGACCCTCCCCGTGTTCAACGTCCAGACCATGGGCGAGGTGCTGGACACCACCCTCGCCGTGGAGAGGACCGTCACGCAGGGCTTCGCCCTGTTCGGCGCCGTCGCGCTCTTCCTGGCGAGCGTGGGGATCTATGGCGTGCTCTCCTGCTCGGTGAGCCAGCGGCTGCGCGAGCTTGGAGTCCGCATCGCGCTCGGCGCGCGGCGGCGGGACGTGCTGGCGCTCGTCCTGATCCGCGGTATGGTCCTGGCCGCGGCCGGAGTCGCGATCGGCCTGGTCGGAGCCCTGGCGCTGACTCGGCTGGTGAACGGGGCGCTCTACCGGATCAGCCCCACCGATCCGGCGAGCTTCGCGGCGATCCCGGCCCTCCTCATGACCGTGGCCCTCGCCGCCTGCTGGGCCCCGGCCCGAAGGGCCATGGACGCGGACCCGGTCGAAGCCATCCGGAACGGATAGCCGAACGAGCATGTTAGGCTCGGGTCCGATAGAAGGAGGACCCCGGTGACCTCAACGCGTCTCGTCTCGCTCGCTCTTCTCGGATTGGCCGCCCTCCCCCTCAACGCCTCTTCTCCACGATTCCTGTCCGGCGACGCCGTCTTCCCGGTCTCCGGAGACCTGCCCAACGTCGTGCTCCAGCCGCAGGCCGGCGCCCGCGACCTGGCGTTTCCGACGTCGCTCACGAACACGGGAGACGCCCGGCTCTTTATCACGATCCGCGACGGCCGTATCGTGATCTTTCAGAACGGTTCCGTGCAGGCCACGCCGTTCCTCGACATCCGGAACCTGATCGGCACGCAGGGCGAGGGCGGACTGCTCTCCGTCGCCTTCCACCCCCATTATTCGGAAAACGGTTTCTTTTTCGTCAACTACACGGACCCGGGCGTCGCCCACACGGTCATCGCCCGCTACAAGGTTTCGGACGGCAACCCGAACGTCGCCGATCCGGCGAGCGGCCGGGTGCTGCTGAGGATCGATCAGCCGTTCACGAACCACAACGGCGGACAGCTCGCGTTCGGTCCGGATGGATACCTTTACATCGGCATGGGCGACGGCGGGGCCGGCGGCGATCCGGACTGCCGGGCGCAGCGGGACGACACTCTCCTGGGCAAGATGCTCCGCATCGACGTGGACCAGAACGTCAACCAGGCGCCGTTCTACGGCATTCCGGCGGACAACCCCTTCCGCGGCAATCTCGGGGGTGACGGAATTCCGGACGAAGTCTGGGCGCGCGGCCTGCGCAACCCGTGGCGGTTCGCGTTCGACCGCGAGACCGGCGACCTCTACATCGGCGACGTGGGCCAGGGCACGCGCGAGGAGATCGACCGCCAGGGCGCGGACAGCCACGGCGGCGAGAACTACGGTTGGAAGGTGATGGAGGGGACCCTCTGCTTCAGCAAGGATTCCTGCCCCGCATCGACGCCCTCCTGCAACTCCCCGGCGCTGACCCTGCCGATCCTCGAATATCAGAACGGCAGCGGCGGCAACTGCGCGGTGATCGGCGGCACGGTCTATCGCGGCTCGAGCGCGCCGCAGATCCGCGGCACCTACCTGTTCGGAGACCTCTGCTCGGGCGCGATCTGGGGCGCGAGGCAACAGCAGAACGGGAGCTGGGAGGTCCGCCGGCTGGCCGGCGCCGAGTCGGTGCTCGGCAACGAGAGCCTGATCGCGTTCGGCGAGGACCGCTCCGGCGAGGTCTACGTGGTCACCAGCTCGGCGCTCTACCGGATCGATTCGTCTTCGACCGGGGGCCAGGGCGGCGACGGCGTCGGTCTGTTCGAACCGCCCACCGTGACCTTCCACCTCAAGCGGTCGCCCACGGCCGGACCCGAGGACCTGACGTTCCGCTTCGGCAAGCGCGGCAAGGGGTGGATCCCGGTGGCCGGCGACTGGAACGGAGACGGCAAGGATGGGATCGGTTTCTGGGACCCGAATACGCGGAGCTTCCGGCTCAAGAACACGCCCGGACCGGGCACGGCCGACCTGCGCGTCAATCTGAAACAGATCGGACCCGGGCTGATCCCCCTGGTCGGCGACTGGGACGGCGACGGCAAGGACGGGCTCGGCTTCTATGACCCGGGGAGCTCCACCTTCCGGATCAAGAACGCGCTCAAGCCGGGCGGGTTCGGACGCTCGTTCCGCTTCGGGCAGCCGGGCGCCGGGCTGATCCCGCTGGCCGGCGACTGGGACGGCGACGGCCGGGATTCGATCGGCGTCTACGATCCGGACACCGACACATTCCTCCTGCGCAACTCGCTCGACGCAGGCGAGGCGGACATCCAGTACGACTTCAACGTCGATCAGGCCGTGGTGCCGAT
>DATANP010000026.1:0-10798 GCA_036266195.1 Thermoanaerobaculia bacterium
CGTGCTCAGGTCGTGCTTTTGAAGGAATCCCTCGAAAACCAGCTTGTACCCGTACTGCGTCTGCTCGATCCGGTGCATCGGGCTGCCCTCCTTCCGAATGAGATGAGACATCCAAGACATCAGGGCCGCGTGCGCGGCATACCTCTGAAGTGCCGGGAAGGGGGTCGGAAGGGGACAGTCAAAAACAAAAAAGACGGAGAGCCCGCAGGCTCCCCGTCTTTCCGGTCCGGCTCAAGTCCTACAGGCTGAAGGAGAAGGTGGCCACGATGCTGTTCAGCTCCATCTCGGTGGTGACGCGGGTGCCCGGGACGGGGCCGCTGACCGGCGAGATGAAGGGGCCGGAGATCTTCTCGGAGAACGCGCGGTAGTAGGCGGCGTTCAGGGTCAGGCTATCGGTCACGCCGATGCCCATGCCGAGGCAGGCGTGCTTGCCGAAGATGGCCGGGGAGGCGACGTTGAAGAAGGCCACCTCGTCCGGAATCGCGTTGTCGGTCTGGTTGTAGCCGGCGCGCAGGGTGAGCCGCGGCGCGGCCTGGAACTGGGCGCCCACGCCGAAGGCCGTGATGTCGTCCCAGCCCAGCACGTTGCCGAAGCCCTCGGTGTCCTTGAAGTAGAGCTGCTTGGCGTCGAGCGCGATCTTCAGGCGGTCGGACGGCGTGATGCCGATGCCGATCACCGCGTTGGCCGGGTTGTTGACCTGCAGCGAGAGCTTGCGGTTGGTGCCGAAGGTCGGCAGGTTCGGGTTGGCGACCGCGGAGTTCCACTCGAAGTCCTCGAACTCCATCTCGCTCTGGTAGGAGGCGCCGACGCTGAACATGTCGTTGATCTTGTAGTAGATGCCGACCTGCGCGCCGAAGCCCCAGGCGCTGTCGCTGTCCGTGCTAGGCACGAAGCAGACGCCGCCGGCCGAGCAGTCGGGGGTGACGAAGCCCGCCGGGCGGGCGGTCAGCGTGGCGCGGCCGGCCAGGAAGGCGCCGCCGATCGAGAGGTTGTCGTTGACCTGGTAGGCGGCCATGACCGGCACCTTCATCAGGGCGTAGCCCGAGTAGACGCGGCCGAAGCCGAACGGCTGGGGCGCGAAGATCGGGTTGGTCGAGTCCTGCGGGAAGTCGGCGCCGAAGCCGGCCATGCCGAGGAAGCCGACGCCATAGCCGAGCCTGCCGCCGGCCTTGTGGGCGGTGAAGCCGAAGGCCGGGATGAGGGCCGGGTCGGCCTGGTGCTCGGTCTTGCCGTGGAACGGCCCGACCTGGCTCTCGACGGTGATGTCGTCGTCGGCCAGCTCGGCGCTGAACTCGAACTTGCTGCCGTCGAGCTGGGTGAGGAGGGCGGGGTTCAGGTTGAGGGCGCCCAGCGCGTCGTTGGGCAGCGCGACACCAGCCCCTCCCATGGAGCTGTTCACGGCCCCGATGCCGTGCAGGGCGTTGCCGTTGCCGGCCCAGACGGGCGCCGTGGCGAAGGCGGAGGCGGCGAGGAGCAGAGCAAAGCCTTGGACCTTCCTTGACATCATGGATCTCCCTGGATCAGGTCACCTGATCGAAATGTGCGGTCCTCCGGCCCGCGGGGGCGGCGGCGCCACGCGGCGGAGGGACTCTTGCACCTAGGAAAAGCTGAGGAAAATCATATCGGAATCCGCTTGCGCGTCAAAGCCCCCTCTGCTCACTTCGGGGGCTATGGTGTGCAGGCGGTGAGCCGGGGGGAAGCAAAACGGCTTGCGGCAGGGAGTAGAATCAACTTATCCTACAGCTCAAATTTGTCCGACAAAGGAGTAAGGGACAGGATGGTTGAGCCAGAGACGGTTCGCGTTGTCGACCCGGTCATCCCCGGTCTGCCGGACTGGGCGAACCGCCATTCGGACAACGCCCTCGTGGGGTGGATGGTGGCCGTGGGTCTGACCCTGGTGGGTTTCCTGCTGCTCGCCGCGGCGGGCGGGCCGCTGTGGCTGCGCTTCGTCTTCCTGGCGATCGGCGGCGCCGGCATCGCCGCCTATGGGCTCTGGGTCTATCCGTTCTTCCGCAACCTGGAGCGCAGGCTGCCGGAGAACGTCGACCGCTGGGCCAAGCTGGAGACCAAGCTGATCGCCGCCTTCGAGCAGCTCGGGGCCGGCGACCTCGTGCGCGCCTCGGATCACACGTCCAAGCTGCCCACGCGCCTGGCCCGCATCTCGGCCGCGGCGAGCGACGCGCTCAGCTCGCTCGCGCAGCAGATCCAGGACAGCTCGATCGAGGTCGCCTCGGCCGCCGACGCGGTCAACCAGGTGGCCTCGGATCTCGCGTCCGGCTCCTCGCAGCAGGCGGCCTCGGTGGTCGAGATCACCGCCGCCATGGAGCAGCTCGCCCGCACCGCCTCGCAGATCGCCGAGAGCGCCACCACGCAGGCCGACCTCGCCTCCCGCGCCGAGGCGAGCGGCGAGTCCGGCTCGGCCGCGGTGTACGAGGCCGTGGCCGGCGTCGAGGAGGTGCAGAAGCGCATCAGCGCCATCGCCAACCGCGCCGACACGCTCGGCACCCGCTCCAAGGAGATCTACCGCGTCCTCGAGCTGATCACCGAGATCGCCCAGGAGACGCACATCCTCTCGCTCAACGCCGCCATCGAAGCCGTGGCCGCGGGCGCCGAGGGGCGCCGGTTTGCGGTCGTCGCCGAGGAGGTCCGGCATCTCGCCCAGCGGTCGCAGGAGTCGGTCGAGTCGGTGCGCACGCTGCTCGACGAGTTCTCGGGCTCGATCCGCGCCACGATCGTGGCCACCGAGGAGGGGAGCAAGGAGGCTGCCCGCGTGCTGGAGCGCTCGCGCGCCGCGGCGTCGGCGATCAGCGAGCTGCGCCAGGCCTCGGGCGACACCTCGCGGGTGGCGCGCCAGATCTCCATGGCCACGCAGCAGCAGAACGCCGCTTCGGACGAGGTGGTCATGACGCTGCGCGAGGTGAGCCTGGTGGTGCAGCGCATGACCGGCGGCCTCAAGAACCTCTCGGGCACGGCCGACCGCCTGAACTCGCTCGGCCTGACGATCCAGCTCCTGGCGCAGTCGTTCCATCTCGACTCGCCGCGGTCGCTCAAGCACATGGTGGAGCAGTGGTCGAAGGAGCTGGAGAAGGTCACCACCGCCACGGAGATGGAGGAGACGCTGGACCGGCTGGTGCAGCAGACGCCGTTCATCGAGCTGGGCTATTTCGTGGATACCAGCGGCTTCACCCTGGCCTTGAGCTACAACCGCGCCCTGACCAGCGGCCGGCAGCTCCTGTCCGCGGTCAGCGCACGGGACATCGACATGACGCAGCGCCCCTGGTACCGCGCGGTATCCCGTGAAAAGCGCGCTTCGCTCACGCCGCCGTACGAGTCGCTCCAGAATTCCGGGCAGGTGTTCACGGTGGCCGCGCCGGTGTTCAGCTCGCGCGACCGGACGTTCAAGGGGGTGCTGGGCGTGGACATCAACCTCACCGGCTGGACCCGGATCTGATCATGATCGGCTCCGGGACGAACGGCGCCGCGCGGGGCGGCCTCTCCACGGGCAGCCATCTGCTCGTGCAGGCGGGCGAGTACGTCTGCGCCCTGCCGCTGGTCTCCGTGCGCCGCGTGCTGCGCGCGCTGCCGGTCCATCCTCTGCCGGGCTCTGCGCCCGAGCTGGAGGGGCTGGCCGAGTTCGGCGGCGAGCCGCTGCCGGTGCTCAACCTGGCCCGCATGGTGAACGCCGCGCCGGGCGCCAACCCGGCGTACCCCGTGACGATCGTGGTCTGGACCGGGCCGACCGACGCCCGCGAGCTGATGGGGCTCGCCGCGGACGCGGCCCTGGAGGTGGTGGACGTGCCGCCCGGCGCGGTGGTAGTCGGCGACGGCGGCTTCCTGCTCGGGGACGCGCCGGTGGGCGGCAAGGTGGTGCGGGTGATCAACCTCGAAGCCCTGGGGCAGGGACGTTGAGCAGCAGTCTTCCGGCTGGACGGGGGTTCCTCATCCTGCGCCGCGACGGGGTGCTCTGGGGGATCGACAACGCGGCCGTGGCCGGGCTGACCCGCCGCGCCGACCGATTTCGCATTGACGTAGGGAGTCGGGCGCTCGCGGCGGACGACATCCTGTGCGTGGTGGACGGACTGAGCGTGCGGCCCGTGGCCGCCGTGGTCCGGCGGTTCTGTCCCGGAGTGGCCGAGGGGGTGGCCGGCATGGCGGTGCACGGCGAGCAGCCGCTCCTGGTGGTGGATCCGCGGCAACCGCCGCGCCTGCTCTGGCTCGAAGAAGGAGAAGGAAGCGATGGCGAAGGACGTGAGTGACCCGGGGAACCAGGCCCGTCTGGGCCTCTACATCGTCTGCGGCGTCACGATCTCGGGTCTGGCGCTGCTGATGATCGCGGAGGCGGGCGGCGGCCGCAACTGGCCGTTCAACCTCTTCCTGATGTTCGCCGGCGCGGCCCTCTGGCTGTACACCGGCGTGATCTTCCGCTCGCAGCAGAAGCTGTGGAGCCGGGTGGACAGCTCGGAGCGCAGCCAGCGCGAGGTGGAGAACGTCCTCGTCCACTCCCTGGACCGGCTGCGCGCGGGCGACCTGGTCAACTGCGCCGACCACGCCCGCCAGCTCCCCGGCAAGGTCGCGGTCACGTTCGGCAACGCGGCCAACGCGCTCGACGTGCTGGCGCAGCAGATCCAGCGCAGCTCGATCGAGGTGGCGGCGGCGGCGAACTCGGTCAACGAGATCGCCTCCGAGCTGGCCTCGGGCTCGTCCGAGCAGGCCGCGTCCGTGGTCGAGATCACGGCGGCCATGGAGGAGCTGGCCCGCACCGCCTCGATGATCGCCGAGAACGCCGGCACCCAGGCCGAGCTGGCGCAGCGCGCCGAGGAAAGCGGCAACGCCGGCAAGGAGGCGGTCGAGGAGGCGGTGGGAGGCGTCGAGGAGGTCCGCAAGAGGATCGCCGGCATCGCGAGCCGCGCCGAGGTGCTCGGCGTACGGTCGAAGGAGATCTACCGCGTTCTGGATCTCATTACCGAGATCGCCCAGGAGACGCACATCCTCTCCTTGAACGCCGCCATCGAGGCCGCCGCGGCCGGCGACCACTGGCGCCGGTTCTCCGTGGTGGCCGAGGAGGTCCGCCGCCTGGCCCAGCGCTCCCAGGAGTCGGTCGATTCCGTGCGCAACCTGCTCGACGAGTTCGCCAGCTCGATCCGGGCGACCGTGGTGGCGACCGAGGAGGGAACCCGCGAAGCCACCCGCGTGCTGGAGCGCGCCCAGGCCGCGTCCGACGCCATCGAGGCCCTGCGCGAGGCCTCGGGCGATTCGGCGCGCGTGGCCCGCGAGATCTCGCTCGCCACCCAGCAGCAGAACGCGGCGTCGGATGAGGTGGTGCTGACCCTGAAGGAGGTCAGCCACGTGGTGCAGCGCATGGCCGACGGCCTCAAGTCGTTCTCGGACACCGCGGACCGCCTGAACCGCCTGGGCCTGATCATCCAGATGCTCGCCCAGTCGTTCCACCTGGAGTCGCCGCACTCGCTCAAGCACATCGCGGAGTCGTGGGCGCGCGAGGTGCAGCGCCGGCTGGGCAACTGGGAGGCGATCGACCGCCTGCTCCAGGAGCTGATCCAGCGCCAGCCCTACGTCGAATGCCTCTACTTCTACGACGCCAAGGGGAGCCAGGTGGCGCTCACGGTCAACCGGCAGATCGTCGGCGACCGCGAGGTCCCGGCCGCGGTCAAGGCGGGCGAGGGCTTCAGCGAGCGGATCTGGTACAAGACCGCGGTGGCGGAGGAGAACGCCATCCTCACCCCGCTCTTCGAGTCGCTGCTCACCGAGAAGCAGATCTTCACCGCCGCGGCCCCGGTCTACGAGAAGGGGCAGCTCGCCGGGGTCGTGGGCCTGGACATCAACGTCGACAGCTGGACCAAGATCTAGGCCATTCAGGAGCCCCGTGGACGCCGAGTTCGCCGATCTCGTCCCCATCTTCCTGGAGGAAGCGCGCGACCGTATCGAGCGGCTCGCCACGTGCGTTCCTCTCATGGATACGGACGCGCAGTCGGTGGTCGAGGTCAAGCGCGAGCTGCACACCCTGAAGGGCGCCGGCCGGATGCTCCAGATCGCGCCGCTCGCCGAGCTCTGCCACTCGGCCGAGGAGGTGCTCCAGGCGAAGCCGGCGGGCCTGATCGGGCTGCTGACCCGGACGATCGACGAGCTGAGCGGCATGGTGGACGCGGTCGCGCGCGGCGAAGACCCGGCGCGCAACGTCGACTTCCTCGACGTGCTGATGCGCGCCGCCGCGCCCATGACCCCCGGGGACGCGCCGGCGCTGTCGGTGCCGACCGTTCCGGTCGGAGGTATTGGGGGGAATGGCGCCTCGGCCCCCGGGCCCGAACCGGAGGTCGAGGAAGGACCGCAAGGGCTGCAGGGACCGCAGGGACTGCAGGACGCGATGGATGATGGCCTGCCTTCGGGCGCTTTTGTAGAAGCCGGCGCTGCCAACGGGGGCGAGAAGGCCGCTGTGTCCGCCTCCGCCAAGCCCGCGGCGTTGAGCGGCGACATCCGGGTGGACACCTCCTCGCTCGACGCCGTGGCCGAGCGCGCCACCCAGGTGCGCATCATGGCGCTGGCCGGCCGGCAGGTGGTCGAGCGCATCTACGACCTGGCGCGGCTGGCGGAGGAGGGTCTGCACGAGCCGCAGCCCACCCAGGTGCTCGCCGTGCTCTCGACCATGCTGCGGCGGGTGGCCGTCGAGCTGGAGGGCGGGCAGCGCCGGCTGATCCGGTCTTCCGAAGAGCAGCTCGAGAAGATGCTCTCGCTCCAGCTCCAGCCCCTGCGCGGCTCGATGCAGTCGCTCGCCCGGCACGCCCGCGAGCTGGCCCGCACCCTCGGCCGCGAGGTCGACGTCGAGCTGGAAGGAGAGGACACGCGCCTCGACCGCCGCATCGCCCGCGAGCTGGACGACGCGCTGATTCACCTGGTGCGCAACTCCGTGGACCACGGCATCGAGCCGCCGGCCGTGCGCGAGGCCCGCGGCAAGCCGGCGGCCGGCCGGCTCCAGATCCGCGCCTCGGCCGAGGGCCCGCGCGTCCGCCTGGTCATCCAGGACGATGGCCGCGGCATCGACTTCGACGGCGTGATCCGGCGGGCGGTGAGCATCGGCCTGGTGGACGCCGGCAGCGCCGGGCGCATGGGCAAGGAGGAGGCCCTGCGGCTCCTGTTCTCGCCGGGCTTCTCGACGCGCCAGCAGATCACCGACATCTCGGGCCGCGGCATCGGGCTCGACGTGGTGGCGAGCGTGGTCAACCGGGTGGGCGGCGAGGTCTTCCTCGACTCCGAGCCGGGCAAGGGCACGACCTTCCGGGTCGAGGTGCCGGTGGCCCGGCGCGGCGAGGCCGTCATGCTCCTGCGGGTCGGGCAGCTCCGCCTGGCCCTGCCGTCCTCGGTCGCCCGCCGCGCCACGCGCCTGGCGCCCGAGGCGATCATCGAGCGCGAGGGCCGCACGTTTGCGGTTTTGTCGGATGGTATCGAGCGGGGTGAGCGGGGTGAGCGGGAGGGGCGGCCCGACCGCCTGGTCCCGTTCGTGCCGCTCGCGAGGCTCTACCGCCAGCCCACGGAGGACGTCCAGCTCCTGATCGAGGGCATGGCCTCGGGCCAGCCGCTGGCGCTCGCGGTGGACGACGTCGAGGGCGAGCAGGAGGTCCTGGTGCGGCCGATCACCCGCAAGGTGGCGACCGACCGGCTGCTCGAAGGCGTGGCGCTCCTCGCCTCGGGCGAGCCCGTGGGCGTGCTGTCGCCGGCCGTGCTCTCGCAGCGCGAGTACCTGCGGGTGCTGCCGTCGGCGCAGGAGAAGGTCGTGGCCGTGCGGCGCGTGCGCATCCTGCTGGTGGACGACTCCATGGTCACGCGCGAGATGGAGCGGCGCCTGCTCGAAGACGCCGGCTTCCACGTCTCCGCCGCGAGCGACGCCCAGGAGGCGCTGACGCTGCTCGCCGAGGAGTCGTTCGACTGCGTGGTGACGGACATCGAGATGCCGGGCATGGACGGCTTCGAGCTGACCGCCCACCTGCGCGGCATGGAACACTTCGCCCAGCTCCCGATCATCGTGGTCTCGACCCGCGACCGGCCGGATGACAAGCTCCGCGGTCTCAAGGTGGGAGCCGACGCGTACCTGACGAAGCAGAGCCTGGATGCGGGGGAGCTGGTCGACCTCGTGCGCAGGCTGAACCGACGCTAGAAGGAAGGAAAGACTCTTGATCCGAGTGTTACTGGTGGATGACTCGCCCTCGGTGCGAGCCGTCCTGCGGCGCTTCTTCTCGAAGACGCCGGATATCACGGTCGCCGGGGAGGCCGAGGACGGCGAGCAGGCCGTGCGCGCGGTGCTGGACGTCCAGCCGCACGTGGTGGTCATGGACATCCAGATGCCGAACGTGGACGGCTACGCGGCCATCGAGCGCATCATGGGCCTGCGCCCCACGCCGATCGTCGTGCTCTCCTCGCGGGCCACGCGCAACCAGATGCAGACCGCGTTCGAGGCGATCCGCCGGGGCGCGGTCGAGGTCCTGCCCAAGCCCGAGGACACGCCGACCTGGCAGCTCCTGGCCGACACCCTGCCGGACACCGTGCGGGCCGTGTCGCAAGTCAAGGCCCGGCCGCAGCCGCGCGAGCGCCGCCGGCCGAAGCCGGTCGATCCGGCCTCCGCCCTGTCCGAGCCGCAGGCCCTGCGCTGGATCGCCATCGGCGCCTCGACCGGCGGCCCGGCCGCCATCCGCGAGTTCTTCGAGGAGATCCCGGCCGATCCGCCGGTGAGCTTCCTCATCGTGCAGCACATCGCCTCCGGCTTCGAGCTGGGCTTCGTGGACTGGCTCAACAAGGAGTTCCCGCTCGACGTCCGCCTCGCCCGGGACGGCGAGCGCCCGAAGCCCGGCGCCGTGCGCCTCGCGCCGGGCGGCAGCCACATGCTGCTGGAGCCCGGCGGCATCCTCCACCTCGACACCCACACCCCGGCCCGGCGCGGCCACCGGCCGTCCGTGGACGAGCTGTTCCACTCCTGCGCCGAGAGCTGTCCGCGCGAGGTGGCCGGCGTGATCATGACCGGCATGGGCGCGGACGGCGTCGAGGGCCTCCTCGCCCTGCGCCAGGCCGGCGGGCTCACCCTGGCCCAGGACGAGCTGAGCTCGATCGTCTTCGGCATGCCGCGGGTGGCGCTGGAGAAGGGCGCCGCGGACGTGGCGCTGCCGCCCCGGGAGCTGGCCCGCACGCTGGCCAAGGTCTGGGCCAAGGGGGCCATGCGATGAACCGGGTCCTGGTCGTGGACGACAGCGAGGTCACCCGGGCCATCCTGTCGCGCACCCTGCGCGGCGCCGGCTTCGAGGTGCTGGAGGCGCGCGACGGCGCCGAAGGGGCGCTCACCGCCCTGCGCGAGCGGCCGTCGGTCGTGGTCACGGATCTCGAGATGCCGACCATGGACGGCTTCCCGCTCCTGCGCCTGCTCAAGGCCGATCCCCTGAGCTGCCATATCCCGGTCCTGATCCTCACCAGCCACGGCGAGGCGGCCTCGCGCTTCTGGAGCCTGCGCACCGGCGCCGACGCCTACCTGACCAAGGACTACAAGCCGCAGCAGCTCGTGGCCACGGTGGCGCGCCTGGCCGAAGCGTCCGCTTCGGCGCCGCGCTGCGAGGTGCCCGCCGGCGACGCGAACGGCAACCTCGGGCCGCTGGAGGTCCTGGCGCGGGTGGCGCGGCAGCTCGACTCGAACCTGCTCAAGGCAACCCTGATCAACTCCCTCCTCGAAAAGGGCATGGCCGCGAGCGACTTCCACGAGGCGAGCCGCGTCGCCCTGGAGATCCTCGGGCAGGTGGCGGACGCCCGTTGCCTGGCCGTGGCCATCGCGGAGCCCGACGGCGTCACCGTCGAGATCCTCCTGCTGGACCCGCTCCGCGAGTCGGATGTGAATGCCGTGCGCGAGCTTGTGCTTGCCAATCTGGACACGCCGACGGCGGCGCCGCTGGACCTCCAGGTCGAGGGGGTGGTGGGGGACGGCGTGCCCATCGATCTCGGCCACGCGGTCCTGTTGCAGCTCGCCGTGCGCGAGGCCCAGGGCCTGCTCCTGATGGTGCCGCGCGACCGCGAGCACTTCAGCCGCTCCGGGAGCGATTTGATCCACGCCCTGGCCGGCCATCTGACGCTCGTGCTCGACAACGCCCGCCTCTCCCAGCGGCTGCACGAGATGTCCACCCGCGACGGCCTTACCCGGCAGCTCAACCACCGGGCGATCTACGAGCGGCTGACCGAGGAGCTGGAGCGGGCGCGGCGCTACCGCTACCCCCTGAGCGTGATCCTCTGCGACATGGACCACTTCAAGGAGGTCAACGACACTTACGGCCACCTGTCCGGCGACGCCGTGCTGCGCGAGGGCGCCGAGGTGCTGCGGGACTCGCTGCGCACCGGCGACCTGCTGGGGCGCTACGGCGGCGAGGAGTTCCTGGCCGTCCTGCCGCAGATCGAGCTCGACGCCGCGCGCGCCGCGGCCGAGCGCCTGCGCCTGTCGCTGGAGGGCCTGCCGGTGAAGCTCCCCTCGGGCTCGGAGGCGAGGATCACGGCCTCCTTCGGCGTGGCCTCGCTCGACGAGCTGGGCACCTCCGCCACGAGCGATCTCCTGGTCTCGCTGGCCGACCGGCGGCTGTACGACGCCAAGGCGGCGGGCCGCAACTGCGTCCGGCCCTAGTTGATCCAGGACGAGCGATGATCGAAGACTTCCCGCCCTCCTCGCCGGCGCTGGAGAAGCTGGTCTCCCTGATCCGGGACACCACGGGCAACGTCATCTCGCCGGCCCGCTACGCCTTCCTGGAGGAGGTGGCGCAGCGCCGGG
>DATANP010000027.1:0-3564 GCA_036266195.1 Thermoanaerobaculia bacterium
GACCCAGACGAAGTCGGCGCCGCCCTTCAAGGCCGCCAGCTCGCTCTCCGCCCGCTTGCCCTCCCGCAGGTAGCGGAAGCTGTCGAAGCCCTGGCCGTAGCCGTACTCCTGCTGGAGCCAATGGTTCGAGCGGAACGCGGACGTGCGGTAGCCGCGCGCCTTGAGCGCCTCGGGGAGGGTCACCAGCGAGTCTCGCAGCACGGCGCGGTCGCCGGACCAGCTCTGGGTGCTCCAGGGCTGGAGGCCGGTGAAGAGCGAGCCCATGGAGGGCACGGTCCAGCTCGACGGCGACACCGCGCGGCCCGCCCAGGTCGCCTCGGAGGCGAGCCGGTCCAGGTTCGGGGTGAGCTTCGGCGGACCGCCGAGGGCCCCGACTACGTCGGCCCGCAGGGCGTCGATGGTGATCAGGACGATCGGGCCCTGAAGGGACGGCGGCGCGGGAGGCTTTGCCTCTTCTCCACGACAGCCCAGGAGGACGAAAAGGGATACGATTGGAAGAAAGGCTCGGTTCAAGACGGTTACGCTCCGGGTGGGGTAGGATACCGCACGTGACCCAATCCCTTGCGCGCCTCCGCGGCCTCTTTGGCCTTTCGCTCCTGTTCCTGGCGGGAACGGGAGCGGTATGCGCGCAGACGGACCCGATCCAGGCCGACGGTATGGTGCTCACCGATGCTCGTCTGGAGCTGAGCGGGGACCGGGTGCTGAGCCTGGCTCTTCCGGCTCGCGGCGAGGTCGAGTCCCTCTCCTCCCTTGGCAGCCGTGAGTGGATCGCCGCCGGCAGTTTTTCCGATGAGGACGGCAGCCGCCTGTTCCTCCTGACCGGCGACCGGTCCGGCTCCCGATCGCTGCCCGAGCCGGCCGGCCAGACGGGCGCGGTGCGGCGGAACCCCGTGCTCCTGGTCGAGAACGGCACCCTCGCCGGCCTCACCTGGCTGGAGGGGGACGGCGGCACCCGGCTCGCGGTCCGCGCCGCGGCCTGGGACGGCCGGAGCTGGGGCGCGGTCGAGACGGTCTCCCAACCCGGCCCGGGCAGCCAGGCCGGCCTGACCGGCGCGGTGCTCTCGGACGGCTCCTGGCTCCTGGCCTGGGACCGCGTGGACGGCGAGGACGACGAGATCGTCTGGAGCCGCCGGCAAGGCGAGACCTGGACGCCGGTCCGCCCGGTCTCCGAAAACAACCACGTGCCCGACGTCAACCCGACCCTGACCCCCGCGGGTACTGCCGGCAGTGGAGCCCTGCTCGCCTGGAGCCGGTACGACGGCGAGGGCTATCGCCTTCGGACGGCCCGGTTCGACGGCCAGACCTGGAAGGACGAGCGCCCGGCCGCGCCGACCCACTCCATGCACCCGTCGTTCGTGCGCGACGGCGACCACACCTGGCTGGTCTACCAGAACGGCCGGCCGCAGTCCTGGTCGGTGCTGGAGCTGTCCGACTCCGGCCGCTCCCTGCGCCGCGCCTCGGCCCTGTCGGCGCTGAACGAGCGGCCGGTCGTCAGTGAAGACTCGGACGGCCTCCGCCTGCGCTGGCCCTCCTCGAAGTGGGAGGCAGAGACCTCCTGGGAAAAGGTCCCGTGAGCCGCAGGTTCGCTTTCGCCCTGGCCCTGCTGCTGGCTTCGTCCATCCGGGCCCAGACCGCCTACATCGCGGTCGGCGACAGCATCACGTTCGGGGTGGGCGACGACCCGCTGCGGACCGACAAGGGGTACACGCCGCGCCTCCAGGCGCTGCTCCAGGGCGGCGGCGCCAACGCCGTGGTCAAGAACTTCGGCGTGCCCGGCGAGGACACCCAGCAGGCCCTGGCCCGGATCGACAGCGTGCTCCAGAACAACGCCCTGACTGGCGACGTGCTCCTCCTCATGGAAGGGACGAACGATATTTCCCGCGGCCAGACGCCGGAGATGATCCGCTTCAACCTGAACCAGCTCGCGCTGCGCGCCGAGCAGCGCGGCATGTCCGTGATCCACGCGACCACGATCCCCCGCCTGCCGAACGCCAAGTTCGACCCGCAGAACGTCACCAACACGGTGCTCAACCAGTACATCCGGCAGATGGCGGGCAACCGCGGACGCAAGCTGGCGGACCCCTACGAGGTGTTCGGCACCAGGCCGAACCTGTTCAGCACCTACTACTACACCGGCGCGGACGACCCGGTGGGCCACCCGAACGCCGCGGGCTATGACCTGATGGCCCAGATCTTCTTCGACGTGATCCGGGGCGTGGACAGCGTTCCGCCGGTGTCCGGCGAGACCCTGCCCCTGAACGGAGACAAAGGGGTCTCCCCCACCGCCGCGGTCTCCGTGCAGGTCTGGGACTTCGGGCTGGGGATGGACCTCGCCGCCACCACGCTGACGATCAACGGCACGGCCACCGGGATCGTGCCCACGGGCGACGCGAAGCACGCCACCCTGACCTACCAGCCCGCGACGCCGCTCTCCGGCGTGGTCTCGGTAGGGCTCCAGTCGCGCGACCTGGCCTCACCGGCGAACACCGTGAACCACGAGATCTTCCGCTTCACGGTGGCCGGCACCCAGGTGCTCCAGGGCGATATCGATCAGGACGGCCGGGTGGACGGCACCGACCTCCTGCGCTTCGCGCGCCGCTTCGGCACGCGCCGCACCGACCCGCTCTACTCCGAGGTCGCCGACTTCAACGCCGACAACAGCATCGACGGCCAGGACCTGGCGATCCTGGCCTCGAACTTCGGCAAGTCCAGCTTCTAGTTCCCCGCGTACCCCAGGGCTCTCAGCGCCTTCTCGGTCTCCTCGTCTTCCTTCTGGCTGGAGTGACGTCCCGGCCGGGCTTTCGTCCAGGCCAGCAGCTCGCGCCGGAGCCGGCGCAGCTCGTCGGTCCGGACGGCCGCGACGTTGCGCGCCTCGCCCGGATCGGCGGCGAGGTCGTACAGCTCCAGACCGCTCGGGCCGGCCACGGGCCGGGGCCGCTTGAAGCCGGTGCCGTACACGAGCTTCCAGGTGCCGTCCTGCACGCTGCGGAAGTGGCGCGGCTTCTCTCCGGCCTCGGAGAACGCGTACTGGAACGAACCGGCCGGCGCCGCTCCCCCCTTCAGGAGAGGCAGCAGGCTATGCCCTTCGAGCCCGGGTATCTCATAGCCGGGCGCCACGATGTCGCGCAGGGTGGGATAGAGGTCGATCAGCTCCACCGGCCTGTCCACGCGCTTGCCGGCGGGCAGCCCATTCCGGAGGAAGAAGAGCGGCACGTGGGCGGTGGTGTTGTACGGCAACGGCCCGTGCTCGAACCAGGAGCCGTGCTCGCCCAGGCTCTCGCCGTGGTCCGCGGTGAAGACCACGAGGCTGTCCTCCAGGAGGCCCAGCTCGCGCGCCCGGTCCAGGACCTTCTGGATGTAGACGTCGGCCACCAGCACGTTGGCGTCGTACTGGGCCGTGTAGAACTTGAGGTCGTCGCGGCCGAGGCGGTAGCCCTTGGTCACCTTCCGCGGCACGGTGGTGTCCCCGACGAAGAGAGCATCGCCGAGGAAGGGGTTCGGGAAGCCGTCCGGCAGCATGTAAGGCGCGTGCGGGTCGGTGTAGTGGAGCCAGACGAACAGCCG
>DATANP010000028.1:0-2046 GCA_036266195.1 Thermoanaerobaculia bacterium
CGACCAGACATGGCTATCCGTAAGTACAAGCCGACCACGCCGGGTAGGCGCGGCGCGAGCGGCTCGGACTTCTCCGAGGTCACCAGGAGTGACCCGGAGAAGTCGCTGGTGCGCCCGCTGCACTCGCGGGGCGGCAGGAACGTGCACGGCCGCATCACCGCCCGGCATCAGGGCGGCGGCCACAAGCGGTCCTACCGGCTGATCGACTTCCGGCGGGCGGACAAGGACGGCGTGCCGGCCAAGGTCGCGCACATCGAGTACGACCCGAACCGCACCGCGCGGATCGCGCTGCTGCACTTTGCGGACGGCGAGAAGCGCTACATCATCTGCCCGACCGGCCTGTCGCAGGGCGACCGGGTGGAGAGCGGTCCCGGCGCGGACATCAAGCCGGGCAACTCGCTGCCGCTGCGCTTCATCCCGACCGGCACGGTGGTGCACGCCATCGAGCTGCGCCCGGGCGGCGGCGCGAAGATCGCGCGCTCGGCCGGCGCCGGGGTCCAGCTGCTCGCCAAGGAGGGCGGCTTCGCCCAGCTGAGGATGCCGTCCGGCGAGATCCGGCGGGTCGACGCGACCTGCCGCGCCACGGTGGGTGAGGTCGGCAACGCCGAGCAGGGCAACATCAAGCTGGGCAAGGCCGGCCGCAGCCGGTGGAAGGGCAAGCGCCCGACCGTCCGCGGCGTGGCGATGAACCCCGTTGACCACCCGCTTGGCGGCGGTGAGGGCAAGAGCTCGGGCGGACGCCACCCGGTCAGCCCGTGGGGCCAGCCGGAGGGCCGGACCCGCCGGGCGAACAAGCCGAGTGACCGGCTGATCAGCCGTCGCCGCGGCAGGAACAAGCGGTAGGAGCAGCACGCGATGCCTCGTAGCCTTAAGAAGGGCCCCTTCGTGGACGACCACCTGATGAAGAAGGTGGACGTGCAGAACGAGAGGGGCTCCAAGACCGTCATCAGGACCTGGTCCCGGCGTTCCATGGTCGTCCCGGCGATGCTGGGGCACACGATCGCCGTGCATGACGGCAGGAAGCACATCCCGGTCTTCATCACCGAGTCGATGGTGGGCCACAAGCTCGGCGAGTTCGCGCCTACGCGGACTTTCCGATCTCACGTCAAGGACGACCGGCGTAGCCGTCGCTAGCCGGACCCAGGAGGAATGATGGAAGCCAGGGCAATGGCGCGGCACGTCCGCGTCACGCCGCGGAAGGCCCGCCGGGTGGTGGACCTGATTCGCGGGCTGCCCGCCGACGAGGCGAAGGCCGTGCTCGCGTTCGCGCCACAGTCGGCCAGTGACCCAGTCGGCAAGGTGCTCGCCAGCGCGGTCGCCAACGCCGACGCCCGCGGCGGGCGCGGGGACCGGGGCATGCTGTGGGTACGCCGCGCCTGGGTCGACGAGGGACCGACGCTCAAGCGATTCAGGCCGCGCGCCCAGGGCCGCGGCTACCGCGTGCTCAAGCGCACCAGCCACATCACGGTTATCGTCTCCGACGATTCCGAAGGAGGGACCCGCTAGTGGGGCAGAAAGTGAACCCGCACGGGTTCCGGCTGGGCATCACCACCGACTTCAAGAGCCGCTGGTACGCCGACAAGCTGTACAAGGAGTACGTGGCCGAGGACGTGGCCATCCGCCGCATGCTGCAGCGCGGCATGGAGCGGGCCGGTATCTCCAAGGTCGAGATCGAGCGCACCAGGGACCGGGTGCGGGTGGACATCCACACCGCCCGGCCCGGCATCGTGATCGGACGGCGCGGTGCCGAGGCCGACCGCATCCGCGGCGACCTGGAGAAGCTGACCGCCAAGCAGATCCAGCTGAACATCCTCGAGGTGAAGAACCCCGAGATCGACGCTCAGCTGGTCGCGCAGGGGGTCGCCGAGCAGCTGTCCAGCCGGGTTTCCTTCCGGCGGGCCATGCGCAAGGCGATCCAGAGTGCGATGAAGGCCGGCGCCAAGGGAATCCGCGTGCAGGTCGGTGGACGCCTCGGCGGTGCTGAGATGTCTCGCACCGAGTTCTACCGTGAGGGTCGCGTTCCCTTGCACACGCTGCGCGCCGACA
>DATANP010000029.1:0-3956 GCA_036266195.1 Thermoanaerobaculia bacterium
CCTCTTCCATGGCCTGCTTGAAGAGGAGGCGGTCCTCGCCGAGCTTCAGGGCGTCCACGTTGGCGCCGAGGACCTCGATGCCGAGGCGCTCCAGGGCGCCGCGCTCGTGGAGGGCCAGGGTGAGGTTGATCCCGGTCTGGCCGCCGACGGTCGGCAGCACGGCGTCCGGCCGCTCGCGCTCCAGGATCTTCTCGACCACCTCGGGGACCAGGGGCTCGACGTAGGTGGCGTCGGAGAACTCCGGGTCCGTCATGATCGTGGCCGGGTTGGAGTTGACGAGGATCACCCGGTAGCCCTCGCGCCGGAGGACGCGGCAGGCCTGGGTGCCGGAGTAGTCGAATTCACAGGCCTGGCCGATGACGATCGGGCCGGACCCGAGGACGAGGATGGAATGGATGTCGGTGCGCCGCGGCATGGTCGCGGATTGTAGTTGATTGGCATGGGGATCGCATGTCCTTCAGTGAACCCTTTCATAGGGTAGGGAGAGCCCAAACATGGACAAAGCCAATGTCGAGCGGATTCAACTGCTGCTCCGGCGCCACGAGCAGGTGGTCGAGGAGAAGCGGACGCATCCGGAGGAGTTTTTGCGTCAGAACGAGCAGTTCCAGGAGGCCTTCGGCCGCATGGCCCGGGCGATGATCGTGCCGGTCCTGGAGGAGGTCAAGGACATCCTGGTGGGCAAGGTGGAGTCGGCGTCGATCTTCCACAGCCGGACCGCCGGCGGCCTGAAGGTCAAGCTGGACCGCTGGGAGGACTTCGAGCGCTCGCTGCTGTTCTTCGGCGACGCGTCCACCCAGACCGT
The DNA here is from genome assembly GCA_036266195.1 of Thermoanaerobaculia bacterium. Taxonomy (GTDB): domain Bacteria; phylum Acidobacteriota; class Thermoanaerobaculia; order Multivoradales; family UBA5704; genus DATMER01. The sequence continues at coordinate 803 of DATANP010000029.1, forward strand.
CCGGGTGACGCACGAAGGCGTGGGGTTCAGCATGCTGAGCCAGAAGCTGGCCCTGAACCAGGTCACGCCCGCGCTGGTCGAGGAAGAGGCCATGAAGTTCCTGAAGCGCCTCTTCGGCCAGGAGCAGCTCCGGCGTCCCCTCCACGCCCCCGAACCCACCGACCGCCGCCGGCCGATGAGCTCGGCGCCGGTCTCTCCGATGCGGATGGATTACGAGCTGGTCAGGGTGTAAGGAGGGACCTCACCCCCTGTCCCCCCCCTCCCATCTCCCAACCACCCGCCCCCGGGAGAGGGGGGACGCCTGCCAGCGGTATTGCCAAAGACCGGCAAGATGGCCTCAGAAAGGTTCCCCCTCTCCCGGCGGGGGCCAGGGCGGGAGACGGGAGAGGGGGACAGGGGGTGAGGTTTCAGCGCTTCGCCTCGTACCAGCTCGGCCCCCATCCCGCATCCACCACCAGCGGCACCTGGAGCTGTGCCACGCCTTCCATCTCCTCGCGGACCAGCCTGGAGACGGCCTCGGCGTTCGCCTCCGGGACCTCCAGGACCAGCTCGTCGTGGACGGTCAGGAGGAGGCGCGAGTCCGGGTGCTCCCGGCGCAGCCGCCGGTCCGTGGCGATCATCGCCAGCTTGAGGAGGTCCGCCGCCGTGCCCTGGATGCGGGCGTTGATCGCCATGCGCTTCGCGTTCTCGCGCAGGTTGCGGTTCTTGCTCTGGATGTCCGGCAGCCAGCGCACGCGGCCGTAGAGGGTCTCGACCTTGCCCTCCTTCTCGGCGCTGTGCTGGGTCTCCTCCACGTAGCGCCGCACCCCGGGGTAGCGGTCCAGGTAGGCCTTGATGAAGGCCTCGGCCTCGCGCGGCGGAATGCTCAGCGCCTGGCCCAGGCCGAAGGCGCTCATCCCATAGAGAATGCCGAAGTTGATCGTCTTCGCCGCCCGGCGCTGCTCGGCCGTGACCAGCTCCGGCGCCACCCCGAAGACCACCGCCGCCGTGGAGCGGTGGATGTCCTCCCCGGCCGCGAAGGCCCGGATCAGCTCCTTCTCGTCCGCGATGTGAGCCAGGATGCGCAGCTCGATCTGGCTGTAGTCGGCCACCAGGAGCGCATGGCCTGCCGGGGCCACGAAGGCCTTGCGGATGCGCTGGCCCAGCTCCGTGCGGATCGGGATGTTCTGGAGGTTCGGGTTGGTGGACGACAGCCGGCCCGTGGCGGCCACGGCCTGGTTGAACCGGGTGTGGATGCGGCCGTCCTCCGCGACCATCAGGGGCAGGGCGTCGATGTAGGTGGACTTGAGCTTGGTCAGCTCGCGGTAGCGCAGCAGGCCGGTGGCGATCGGATAGCCCCGCTCCGCCAGCTCCTCCAGGATCTCGGCGCCGGTCGAATAGCTCTTGGTCTTCTGGGTCCGCTTGAGCACGGGCAGCCCCATCCTCTCGAACAGGATGAAGCCGATCTGCTGCGGCGAGCCGAGGTTGAAGCGCTCGCCGGCCTGGGTGTAGATCTCCTCCTCCAGGGTGGCCAGCTCCTTGCCCAGTTCCTCGGACATGCCGCGCAGGAAGTCCGAGTCGAGGAGGATGCCGGCCTCCTCCATGCCGAGCAGGACCGGCATGAGCGGGGCCTCGATCTCGTGGTAGACCTTGGCGAGCGGCCCGGTGCCCAGCTCTCCGCGCATGGCCCCGGTCATACGCCGGGCGAAGGTCACGCGCTCGCAGGCATAGGAGGCCAGCCGCGAGTCGCCCACCGGCGGCTCCTGGCCCTTGTCCCACCCCGCCTCCTTGGCCGTGATCGGCTTGCAGCTCAGGCGCTCCAGGGCCAGCTCGTCGAGCGTGTGGCCGTGGACCGAAGGCTTCAGGAGGTAGGAGACCAGCATGGCGTCGAACAGCGCGGCGCGCGCGGTCGGCCCGGCCGGAGAGAGGCGCAGCACCTCCTTGAGGTTGTGGCCCGAGAGGCGGACGGCCGGGTCCGCGATCCAGCGATGGAGAGTCTCGACTGCGGCCTCCCGCATCCCGTCCTTCCGGAAGTCGGCAACCGTGACCTCCCCCTCCCCCTCTTCTCCGACCGCCAGCCCGATCGGCCGGTCCTCGCCCAGGACGGCGACGAAGACCTCGGCGCCGGTCTCGCCCAGGACGGCGGTCCGCTCCCGCCAGATCTCTGGCGTAGTGGCCTCGACCACCGGCGGCAGCTCCTGGCCGGCCGGCGGCGCGGTGGACTTGAGCTCCTCGACCAGCGAGAAGAACTCCAACTCGGTGAAGAGCTGGCGCAGGGCGTCGTTGTCCGGCGGATCGAGCTGCAGGGCGGCCGGGTCGAAGGCCAGCTCCAGGTTGGTGTGGATGGTGGACAGCTCCTTGGAGAGCAGGGCCTGCTCGCGGTGCTGCTGGAGCCCTTCGCGGTAGGCCTTGCGGGAGACCTTGTCGGCGTTGTCGAGCAGGGCTTCGAGCGAGCCGTGCTCCTGGATGAGCGTCTTCGCGCCCTTCTCGCCGATCCCGGGCACGCCCGGGATGTTGTCGATCGAATCGCCCATCAGGCCCAGGACGTCGGCCACCTTGTCCGGCGGCACCCCGAAATCCTCCTCCACGTCCTTGGGGCCGTACAGCTTGGTGCGGCCGGTGTGGTAGAGGGAGACGTGGGGCTCGACGAGCTGCATGAGGTCCTTGTCGGCCGAGACGATCACCACGTCGTACCCGGCTTCCGCGGCCCGGCAGGAGAGCGAGCCGAGGACGTCGTCGGCCTCGTAGCCCTGCAGCTCCAGGATGGGGATGCGGTAGGCCTCCAGCACGCGGCGGACCCAGGGCATCTGGCTCCGGAGATCCTCGGGCATGGGGGCGCGGTTGGCCTTGTAGTCCTCGAACTTCTCGTTGCGGAAGGTCTTGCCGACGTCCAGAGCGACGCCGATCAGGTCGGGCTTGTCCTCGCGCAGGAGCTTGCGCAGCATGGTGACGAAGCCGTAGACCGCGTTCGTCGGCTCTCCCTTGGAGTTGGAGAGGTTGCGGATGGCATAAAATGCCCGGAAGATGTTCGAGTACCCGTCGATGAGGAAGAGGCGGGGGCGGTTGTCAGTATCGGCCATGGCGGCGACATTCTATCCGCTGGCATGGGACTGGCACCGCCCGATCGCCGGACAGGAGAAAGGAGATCGACATGAGCTGGCTCGCGTGGATCGTG
>DATANP010000030.1:0-2959 GCA_036266195.1 Thermoanaerobaculia bacterium
CGCCTTGCGCGAAACCCTCCGGCGAGCCACATATAGAACTTCCGGCACAAAGCACCAGCGGGCTGTGATGCGCATGCGGAGGACGGGCGCCGAGAGAGGCAAGGGGGGCGCGGGCCGAATCCGGGGAAGGGATGGTCAGGAGGCTGGTTCGGCCGGGGCTGGCTCGGCGGAGGCTGGGCCTGGCGCTACCGGGTTCGGCTGGGCGCCACCGTACCTGCGGTCGCGGCTGGCGAAGATCTCGCAGGCGTGCCACAAGTGGCGCCGGTCGAAATCGGGCCAGAGCGTGTCGAGAAACACCAGCTCGGCGTAAGCGGACTGCCAGAGCAGGAAGTTCGAAAGGCGCTGCTCGCCGGAGGACCTGACGAAAAGGTCCACTTCGGGAATCGACGGCTCGTCCAGATAGCGAGCGAACACCTTTTCGTCGATCTTGTCCGCCCGGATCTTTCCGGCGACGGCATCCGCGGCGATAGCAGCGGCCGCATCGGCGATCTCGGCCCGGCCTCCGTAGTTGACGCAGAATTGCAAGGTCAGCACGGAATTCCCGGCCGACATCTGCTCGGCCTGCTCGAGCTCGCGGATCACGCTGCGCCATAGCCGCGGTCGCCGGCCTGCCCAGCGGATGCAGACACCCATCTCGTTCAGCAGGTCACGGCGGCGGTGGATGACGTCGCGGTTGAATCCCATCAGGAAGCGGACCTCGTCCGGCGAGCGCCGCCAGTTCTCGGTCGAGAAGGCGTAGGCGGACAGGTAGGGGATGCCGAGCTCGATCGCTCCCATGATCACGTCGAGAAGCGAGGACTCGCCTTGCTTGTGCCCCTCGGTCCTGGGCAGACCCCGTTTCCCTGCCCACCGCCCGTCGCCGTCCATTACCAGGGCCACGTGCCTCGGGACCAGGTCGGGCGGTATGTCCGGCGGCTTCACGCCGCTCGGATGCGGATCGGGCGGACGTACGCCCCGGGTCGCCATCAGACGCGCTCCACATGTCGAAGCGAACGGATCGAATGCTCCAGGTGCCACTGAAGGTACGCGGCCACAAGACCGCTGCACTCTACCCGGTGCCTGCGATCGCTGCGATCGGCCGTGTCCCAGTCGCCGCTCAGCAACGCGAGCATGAGGGCCACGGTCGGCGCCGCGGGCGAGGCCGCGCCGGGCGGCCGGCACGAGGCGCACACCATGCCCCCGGCCGCGACGGCGAAGGCCGGCAGCCGCCGGCCGCTGCCCGTCGCCCCGCTTTCAGATGCACCGCAACGGGCGCACTCCTGCAGGGCGGGGGCGTAGCCCGCCACCGCGAGCGAGCGCAGCAGGAAGGCGTCGAGAACGAGGCCGGGAGCATGCTCCGCGTCGCCGAGGGCACGCAGCCCGCCGATCAGGAGCAGCAGCTGGCGCAGCGAGGGCTCCTTCTCCACGGGGGTGAATCGCTCGGCCGTCTCCAGCATCGCCACGCCGGCGGTGTAGCGAGGATAGTCCCCGGCCAGCGGCTGGCCGTAGGGCCTGATGACCTCAGCCTGCGTGATGATGTCCAGCGAGCGGCCCGTGTGAAGCATCAGGTCGACGTGCGTGAACGGCTCCAGCCGGGCGCCGAACCTCGACTTGGTCCGGCGGACTCCCTTGGCCACGGCGCGGATCCGCCCGCTGGTGCGACCGAGGATCGTGATGATCCGGTCCGCCTCGCCCAGCTTCTGGGTCCGCAGCACGATCCCGTCGTCCCGGTAGAGCTGCACCTACCCATTCTCCCGCATGGCAGGGACAATCAGCCCGGCGATGGCAGTTCACCCTGGGATGAGCGCCGGGCCGGGGCGCGCTTGACCTCGATGCCGCCCATCACCGCGACGCCAGTGACGCGGATCCGCGGCGCCCCGGGCGCACCTGGACCCTCCCCGCCGTGGTCCACGCCGCCCATCACGCCGAATGCGCCGACCTCCACTTCCGCGTCCTCGGGCACGGTAATCTCCATACCGCCCATCACCGCGACGGCCTTGATAACGGTCTCGGCCTCGGCGAATGAGGCATCGCTCATGTCCAGCTTGATCCCGCCCAGCGTCGCGACGGCCGTGTACTCCGGCGGCACGACCCACTGGCCGTCCCGGCTCGCCCCGCCCAGGATGGCGAGTGAGAACTTGAACCGGGGCGTTCCGCCGATCCTCCGCCGCGCCGGGGCCGCGGCCGCCGCTGCATCGTGCGTGGCCGGGAGGTCGCGGGTGACCGGGACCAGATCGGCGAAGGTCTTGGCGTTGTACACGCTGGTCAGCCGTTCGTCCAGCTCGTCGACCGTGATCCGGCCCTGGGCGTGGGCCTCGCGCAGCACCTCCGCAGCCCGGTCCCGATCGATGTCAGATATGCGCAAGTCGGGCCGGTTATCGGGCGAATCGCTCATGCGCTCAACCTTAGCGATCATGAGCGATCACGAAGCGATCCGGCGGGGCGGCCTCGTGAGCGCCCCCGCCGGATCGCTGTCTTGCGGGCCGGGCGGAGTCAGCCGAGCCGGGGTCAGCCGCGATGGGTCAGCCGCGGCGGGCGCGGTTCACCGCGGACAGGACCGCGCGCATCGAGGCCGTGACCGTGTTCGTGTCGATGCCAACGCCCCAGAACACGCCGCCGCCGATCTCGCACTCCACGTACGCGGCGGCCTGGGCATCGGTGCCGGCGGTCAGCGCGTGCTCGTTGTAATCGAGCACGCGTGCGTCCACGCCGACCGAGGCCAGCGCGTCGCAGAACGCCGAGATGGGGCCGTTGCCCACGCCCTCGACCTGCTGCGGGTGCCCGTCAACCGAGATCTCCGCGGCGAGGGCGTGCTTGGCCTCGATCACTGAGGACGTCTGGTGGTCCAGCAGCGCCACCGGGCCCGCGGCGAGGTACTCAGCGGAGAAGATCTCCCACATCTGCCACGGGGTCACCTCGCCGCCTTCGTCGTCGGTGTGGCCCTGGATCACCCGGGAGAACTCGATCTGCAGGCGGCGGG
>DATANP010000031.1:0-33584 GCA_036266195.1 Thermoanaerobaculia bacterium
GAGGCGCATCAAGTCGCGGCTCGACCGCGGAATGGACCCGTTCCACGCCTTCTGCGAGTGTCTGAACCACCTCCTGCGGCTCGCCGAGGCCCACGTCGAGCGGGAGATCCTGGCGGCCTTCACCGCGGCGGTGGAAACGGCGGACGGCGAGTTGCGGGAGATCCTGCGGCTGCTGCGCGATCTCTTCGCCCTGTGGCGCATCGAGGAGGACCGCGGCTGGTTCCTGGAGAGCGGCCACATGGAGGGCGTGAAGACGAAGGCGATCCGCGACCTTGTCGATCGCCTCTGCGCTGAGTCGCGGCATCACGCACTCCCCCTGGTCGATGCCTGGGGGATCCCCGACGCCTGCCTCGCGGCGCCGATCGCCTTTGGCCCGGCGGCAGGGCTGTAGCGCCGGACAGCCCGCGGGATGTCCGGCGCCCGAGCCCTGTGCCGACACGGCTGGACTAGTGGCGGAACGACTCGTTGTGATTGGCGCCGATCCCTCCGGCCTTTACGTTGCTGCGGGTCGCCAGGGTCTCATTGTGGTTGGGGAAGATTCCGCCAGCCTTCACCGCGCTCCGGATCGCCAGGGTCTCGTTGTGGTTGAAGGTCATTCCGCCCGCCTTCACATTGCTCTTGATCGTCATTGCCGTCTCTCCTGTTTTTGGATTGGACTTGATTGCCCGTCAATCAGGAGAACGGAATCGCCTCGGATTTCGGCTCACGGCGTCACTTCAATCCTTCGACCAGATAGAGCGTGGAGAGGGAGCTCTTCGTCTCGTAGGCATAGGCTTTGCCGTCCGGGGTCATCAAGACGCTCCAGATCCTGGAACTGGCGGGATCGGCTGGACACAGCTCCTTCCAGCGCAGGTGCTTGCCCGTCGCGAGAGCGACCTCGTCGATCGAGAAGCAAGGATTCTTGGCATCAAGCCGCCCGCCCACGTACAGGGCGCGCCCGTCCGCTCGCCACTGGATCGGCCGTTGTGCCAACGGGTTTACCGGGGGAACGGCTGGAACGGTAAGGGGCTCGCCGCCGTCGAGCGGATAGATCCTGATTCCTTCAGGCCGGCTCCACGTGGCGGCCTTGGACCCGTCGGGGGAGAGCGTGTAGATCAAGACCCCGGCAGGGGTCACCGGACGCACCTGTTTCCCTCCGATGTCCATGACGTAGCACCGAAAGGCCTGTCCCGGCAGGATGCCGCAGACCAGAAGCTGCTTGCCTCCCGGCAACCAACCTGCCCCTGCGACGTCCATGGCCAGCGGCGGCAGCTCCCGCGGCTCGCCAGCGCCTGTTGGCAGGAGGAACAGGCGTTTGAGATCGGTGGCGCTGGACATCAGGACCCATCGCCCGTCAGGCGAGAGAGCCTGTGCCACGCCGTCGCCCAGCCGCACGGCCGGCGAGCCGTCCGTGCCACGGAGATAGACGGATGACTCTGCGCCGTCTCCTTGTCCGGACTCGGTGAAGAGGATCCAGCGCCCATCCGCCGAAAGGTCAACCAGCCCGGAGGTCCCAAACCAGGAGAGGTCGCGTTCCTTCGTCTCTCCCGGTGCCTGCACCATGATCGCGACCCGCCGGTTGATCTGAGTGAGGAGCACACGGCCATCGCGGCCGATGTCGAGCAGCGCCAGCTCGCCCGGGACGCGCAGAAGCGGCCGGACCTCGCCGCCGCGGGTGAGGGCGTAGAGACCGGCCTCCCTTCCCGGAAGGGAGGAGGCAAACCAGAGCTCCTTGCCATCGGGCGTCCACGCAGCGCAACCTCGGGGTTGGACCTCCCGGAAGAGGGGAACGTTCCAGCCGCCGGATTGCGCCAAAACCTTGCCGGTCCGGTCGATCATGACGACGGCCTGGTGCAAGTCCCCAAGCTCGCAGAAGCCCAGGGCATCTCCGGTCGGGGAGAGCCGCAAGTCCCAGGTCCAGGCCTTCGAGCGCCGGATCACTTTGCCACGCGGGTACTCGATGCGGAACTCGCCTTTCTCGGCGCGCAACAGCGCGAAGGTCTCGCCATCGGGCGCCCATTCGGCATGGGAAGGGTTGGGCCCCTCCAGGATCGGGCGGGGCGCACCGCCGGCCAGCGGCATCCGCGCGAGTGTGAACCCGGCGACGATGCCGCCCGTCTCCCGGAGGATGTCGATCAGCATCTCGCCCCTCGTCGAGACGGAAAGGAGCATGGTCAAGGGCAGGCCGAGTGGGCGTGACTCGGGGCTGTCGGTGCGGGCAGAGAAGATTTCGTACGGGGCTCCGTCCCAAGTTGCGGTGTACACGATCGTCTGACCGTCGGGCGCGAACCGCGCATTGAGGACGTGGCCGCGGCGGAAGGTCAGTCTTTTGAAGCGCGGTGGCTCGGTCTTCCCCCAATGCCGCTGAGCGAGGATTCCGACGAGGGAGCCCGCCGCGAGAAGCAGGCCGGCGGCCGCTGCAGCACGGAGCCAGCCGCGGCGGCGTCTCGCCGGAGCTCCTGGCACCACCGGAGCTGTCGCCGACTCGGCGAGGCTCTCCAACTGGAAGGCGAGGTCGCTCGCCGACTGGTAGCGGCGGGCCGGCTCCTTGTCCAGGCAGCGATGGACGAGCCGCACGAGCTGCGGACTGGCCGCAGGGCACAGGGTCGCCAGGGGCACCGGCTCCGATTCGACGACCGCGGCGAGTGCCGCAAACGGCGTTTCACCCGGGAACGCCGGGCTGCCGGCGAGCATCTCGTACAGCACGACTCCGAGCGAGAAGATGTCCGAGCGATGGTCACAGCTCTCGCCCCGGGCCTGCTCGGGCGACATGTACCGGGCCGTGCCGATCACGGCGTGCTCCGCGGTCAGCCGCACAGGCGCCAGATCCGCGCCGGGCCGCGGCGAGGTGAACGCGATGCCGAAGTCGAGGATCTTCAAGACCCCGCCGGCGGTCACGAACAGGTTTTCCGGCTTGAGATCCCGATGGACGATCCCCTCGGCGTGCGCCACCGCGAGGCCGCGGGCCGCTTGCGCGGCGATCTCGATCGCGGTCGTGATCGGCAGCCGGCCGCGATGAAGGCGCTGCCGCAGGGTCGAGCCGGTCAGAAGCTCCGTGACGGCGAAGGCCGTGCCGCCATGCCGTCCGACGTCGAAGATCGCGAGGATGTTTGGATGAGACAGCGCCGCCAGCGCCTTGGCCTCGCGCTCGAAACGGATCAGGGCGGAGGTCTCCCGACTCAGGCGCGCCGGCAGCACCTTGATCGCCACGCGGCGATCGAGCCTGGAGTCGAACGCCTGGTAGACCTCGCCCATGCCGCCCTCGGCAAGCTTCTTCTCGATCCTGTAGGGCCCGAGAACCTCGCCCGGAGTCATGACGGGCCCCGAGAGCTGCGGCTCGCTGTCGAGGAAACCGGGACCGTCGGAAGCGGAGAGAAGGGCTTCGATCTCGCGCCGCAGGGCCGGATTGCCGCCGCACCGGAGATCGAGCAGAGCGGATCTCTCGCCGGCCGGCAGCTCCAGGGCCTCGGCGAGAACAGCTTTGACTTCCCCCCACTCCTCGGGAGTCAACCTGCCGCGGACCTCGTGGCCGCCAGCCTGCAGGCTTGGAGCATGCCTCATGATAATCAAGGACGGCCCCAAAACACGAGCGCCGGACTCCCTCGGGTGTCCGGCGCCAGCCCTCCGCCGCGCGAGACGTTACCGCAGACCCGTGGCCAGGAAGAGCGTGGAGAAGCCGCTCCGGGCGTCGTAGGCGTAGGCTTCGCCGTCCAGGGTCATCTTGACGGTCCGGACGAAATTCTCGGGCATCAGCTCCTTCCAGAGCCGGTGCTTGCCGGTCGCGAGGTCGACCTCGTAGATCCGGAGGCCGCCTTTGAAGGGCCGCCCCATGTAGATCGCGCGCCCGTCCGCGCGCCACTGGATCGGAACCTCGGACAAGGTCGCGCCCGGTACAGCCCGAGGCTCGCCGCCGCCGATCGGGTAGATGTCCGTCCCCTGATAGCTCCACGTGGCGACTCTCTTGCCGTCGGGGGAAGGAACGAAGAACCAGGCTCCGGGCCGGGTGACCGGGCGCGCCTCTCCTCCGATGTCCATGACGTAGATCCGGCTGCCCTTCCCGGGCTCGGTGCCGCCGACCAGGAGCTGCTTGCCGCCGGGGAGCCATTGCGCCGCGAAGATATCCATGGCTGCCGGCGGCAGCACCTGCGGCTCGCCGCCTTCCGTCGGCAGGAGGGACAGGCGCCTGGGATCGGTGGCGCTGATCGCCAGGGCCCAGCGGCCGTCCGGCGAGAGGGCGAGAGCCTTGCCGTCGCCCAGCCGCACCGCGGGCGAGCCGTCGGTGCCGCGGAGGTAGACGGACCAGCCGCCGCCCTCCTGGCCGGAATCGGTGAAGAGGACCTGGCGCCCGTCCCGCGAAAGGTCCGCCAGCTCGGAGGTCCCGAACCAGGAGAGGTCCCGGTCCCGCTTCTCCCCGGGCGCCTGGGCCGCGAGCGTGACTCGCCGGTCGACCTGGGTGAGGAGCACTCCGCCGTCGGGGGCGATGTCGTACAGCGAGAGATCGCCGGGAGCGCGCAGGACCGGCCGGACCTCGCCGCTGCGGGTCATGGCATAGAGCCCGGAATCCTTCCCTCCCGGGCGGGTGGCGGCAAACCAGACCTCCTTGCCGTCCGGCGCCCAGGCCACACAGCCGCGAGGCATCCATTCAATGAACGGAGGCAGGCTCCAGCCGCCGGCCTGCGCCACGACCTTGCCGGCGCGGTCGATCATCACCACCCTCTGCTCGGAGCTCCCGCGGAGCTCGCAGAAAGCCAGGGCATCCCCGGTGGGAGACAGCCGCAGATCCCAGGCATCGTTCTCCGAGCGCCAGATCACGCTGCCGCGCGGATACTCGATCCGGGTGCCCTCCGTGTCGCTCGTCAGAAGCGCGAGCGTCTCGCCGTCGGGCGCCCAATCGACCCAGGCAGGCAGTTGTCCGTTCGAAAGCGGAAGCGGCGCGCCGCCGGCCAGCGGCACCCGCGCGAGGCTCTCCCCGACCAGGGTTCCGTTCTTGATCTCGCGCAGGCCGACCACCATTTCGCCCTTCGCCGAGATCGAGTGAAGGAAGGCGTTGGAAAATCCGAGCGGATGCGGCTCGGGGCTGCCGGCGCTCGTGGTGAAGACCTTCGCGAGCTCCCCGTCCAAGGCGGCGGAGTACACGATGGTCCGGCCGTCGGGAGCGAACCGCGCGTTCACGACCGCGCCGCGGCGGAAGGTCAGCCGCTGAAAGCGCGGCTGGCCGCCCTGGACCGATGGCTCCTGCGCGAAAAGGTTTGAAACGAAAGCCGCCGCGAAGAGCAGGCCGGCAACGGCCCCGCTCCACCGGAATCCAAGACTGCTCTTGATCATCATTGCCGTTCTCCTGTGATTGTCGGGCTCCATCGCCCGTCAACCCAGGAGAACGGGATCGGCTCGAAAGTCGGCTCACGCGGCCATTCAGTTGCCGAGCCTGCGGTACAGCCCCGGCGTCCGAGACGTTACAATGCTGCCGGATCAACGACGAAACGATTCGTTGTGATTGGTGATCAATCCGCCGGCCTTGACGGCGCTGCGCACGGCCAGCGTCTCGTTGTGATTGACCGTCAGCCCATCCGCGCCTGCCTTGACATCGGTCTTGATCGTCATTGCTTTCTCTCCTTGAGTGGTCCAGGCCTCATGGCCTCCCAATCAAGGAAACGCAAACGGCGGGGATTTTACGTCAGGCTCGGAGACGCCGCAGGAGGCCTCGCGAGGCGACGACCTTGGGATGGTCTTCGGGCAGCAGCGATTCGAAAGTCCGCACGGCGGCCGACGAGAGCGCCAGCGCCTCCTGCGTCCGCCCTTCCTCCGAAAGGAAATCCGCGAGATTGTGCTGCGTGAGAGCCATATCCGGATGGCCGCTCCCGAGGAGCTTCTCCTTCATCGAAAGCGTCCGCCGGTAGAGGCTCTCCGCTTCCGCGGTGCGGCCTTCCGCGGCCGCGATCCCGGCCAGGTTGTTGAGCGTTACGGCGACTTCATAATGCTCGTCGCCGTACGTCCGCTCGAAGATCGCCAGCGCGCGCTCGTAGAGCGGGCGCGACTCGGCGAAGCGGCCGAGACCATCGAGGATGCCCGCCAGCGCAGCGGCTTCGGCTGCCACGCGCGGATGATCCGGGCCCGCGGCGGCCTCCCACATCTCGTACGCCTGCCGCGCCGGCGCCTCGCCGGCCGCGTAATCGCCGCGGGCGTGCGCCAGCCCGCCCAGATTGTGAAGGATCGTCGCCGAATCCAGGTGGCCCGGACCGAGCACGCGGTCGAGGATCGCGAGGCCGCGGCGATAGGCGGCCTCTCCTTCGTCGAAAGAGCCGTCGTACTTGCACAGCATGCCGAGCGCGTTCAGCGCCCAGGCGGTCTGCTCGGCCTCCTGGCCGATGCGCGCCTCCGATTCGCGGAGCGCCCGTTCGAGGACCGGACGGGCCTCGGAATACCGACCCGCGGCGCGGAGCAGATTTCCGAGCGCGATGAGCGATTGGACGAGCAGCAGGTGGACGGCCGGATGGTCGACGGTGATCGATTCCATCGCGGTGACGGCGCTCCGGAACGCCGCCTCTGCCGCCGCGAGATCGCCGCGCGCTTCGAGCGTCGAGGCGAGAGTCAGGAGGGCGGCGACGTGGTCGGGATGACCTTCGCCGATCTCGCGCGCCATGATGGCGACGGCGCGCCGCGCCAGTCTTTCGGCGCGCGGCAGATTCGCCGCGGCGAGCGCCTCCCTGGCGCGCTCGTTCATGAGGCACGCGGCGTCTACCGGGTCGCGGCGCGGCTTGTCGCTCATGCGGAATAACGCCGGGCGGCGTCCAAATTCACGAGGCAGCGACTGCCCGACGAATTTTCCCGCGCAAATTCACGGGGCAGCCGCTGCCCAACGAAATTTGCCGTCCGGATTCGCGGGGCAGCCGCTGCCCAATGAAATTTACCGCCCGAATTCGTGGGGCAGCCGCTGCCCCGTGAATTTCTCCTCCGCCACGGCGCTCGGCGGCTCCAAATTCGTTGGGCAGCGACTGCCCCGCGAAATTTCACGCCCGCCGGAGTGGTGGCGGCCCGCGGCACGGCCCCTGGCTTTATACCTGCGCTCATTCTCCGCTCTTTCATGGGTGCGCGACCAGGATGAGGCTCTCGACCCGCTTCGCCAGGCAGTCGAGCACCGTATCCAGGGTTTCGGGGTCGAGGGCTCCGAGGCTCTCGTCGAGAATGACGAGCCGGGCGCCCTGGAGCAGCGCCCGGGCTATATAGACGCGGCTTCGCTCGCCGTGTGAAAGCTGCCAGCCGGTCTCGCCCACCATCTGCTCGAGGCCGCCGGGCATCCGGGAGAGGAGCGGCCCGAGGCCGAGCTCTTCGCAGACCGCGGCGGCCTCCTGCCGGGCGTTCGCGTTCGACGCATCGGGGTGGCCCATCAGCAGGTTGAACGACAGAGGGCCGGTGAGGACGTGGTTCTGATGGAACTGCGGCACCCAGGCCACGCGGCGCCGGAAGCCGTCCGCGCCGAGCGTGGCGAAATCGAGTCCCGAGGCGAGGAGCAGGCCCGCCTGCGGCCGCCGCGCACCCGCGAGGAGGGCGGCGAGCGTCGACTTGCCGCCTCCGGAGGCTCCCGAGAGGAGGAGCCGCTCGCCGCGCCGGACGTCGACGCTGGCGCGCGTGAGGACCGGGATCTCCGTGCCGGGATAGGCGAAACGCAGCTCGCGGGCCGACAGCACGAGATCGCCCGACGGCGGCGTCAAGGCGTGGACAGGCGAGCCCTGTGGCTCCGGCGCGGACGCGGCCTGGAGCAGGGGCTCGGCCTGGCGCAAGGCGACGCGAGCATCGGCGAGCTGCCAGAAGGCCGCCGTGGCGCGCCGCAGCGCGTTCTGCGCGAGCAGGCACGCGCCGACTCCCGCCGCCAAGGCCGAAGCGCCGACGGCGTCGCCAAGGAAGGCCGGCGAGAGGACGAGGAGCGCCGCCAGCAGGAAGCCCTGCGGCAGCAGCGTGACGAGCGCCCGCTCCACCCGGTCCCGGCGCAGGGAGAGCTGATGATGAAGGCGGAGCTCCTGGTCTTCCGTCTCGTGCCAGCGCTCGCGGGGGAGCTGCGCGAGGCGCGTCCGGTGTCCCACCATGCGCTCGACCAGGCTGTTCGTCATGGCGAGCCGGTGCCCGGTCGACGCCGAGAGGCGAGCCAGCGCGACGGCGAAGAGCACGGCCGCGAGCGCTCCCCAGAGGACCAGAAGCACCACGGCCCACGGCAGGCCCGCCAGCAGGAAGACGGCGATCGCGCCCAGCAGCTCCACGGCCGACACCAGCCCGGTGAGGCCGCCGGCGAGCACGGCCGCCTCCAGCGCTTCGGCTTCGAGGACCCGTCCCAGCAGGCTCCCGGCGCCCTCGGCGAGAAGGGTTTCGGGCGAGAGGCGCAGGGCGCCGGCGAGCAGCCGCTCCTTGAAGAGGACGCCGGCGCGCACCGCCAGCGACGCCTCCAGCCGCCGTCCAGCGCGATGGAGAGGGACGAGCGTCAGCAGCAGGAGCGCCCAGGCCAGGAGCCAGCCGGGCGCGGAGCGGCCGGCGAGCACCGAGGCGCCGAGGACGCGCCAGGAGAGGAGGAAGAGGACGAGCGCGAACGCGTCGAGGAGCACCAGCCGGACGGCTCCGGAGAGCAGGCCGGCCGAGCGCATCAGCGCGAGGGCCGGAGCCGTGGGCGGCAGGCGCGCTTCGAGGACGGGCACGGTGACGTCGGCCAGCTCTTCGTGAAGGAGCGCCTCGGCCGCGGCCTGTCTCGCCCGGCCTTCGAATCCCGCCGCCGCCAGCACCGGTTCGAGCCGCTGGCGCGCCGCGGTTTCGAGCGGCCCGCACGCCGCCTCGGCCAGGGAGCGGGGCGCGAGGCGGATCAGGCTGCCGTCCGGCGCGAGGACCCGGCCGCGCACGACGACGAGGAGCCGACCCGCCACCGGGACGAGGGCCAGGCCGGCCTGGCGGAGGACGTGGCCGAGATCGCCATGCGGGACGTCGTGGCGCGAAACCTCGAGGCCGAGGAGACCGGCGAGCGCCGACACCCAGGCTTCCGGCGAGGCGAGCGCCGCCGGCGTCGGCCGCGGCAGGACGCCGGCAGCCATCGGCGCCATCGGCACCACCGCCAATCCGGCGCGCCGCGCGGCCAGGACGAGCGCGTCGCCGGCCAGATCTCCCGGCCAGGTCACGTCACCGCTCATCCCATCTCCTCGATCAGCCCGCCGTCCTCCACGCGCAGCCGGCGCCAGCCCGGCTCGGACGCCAGGCGCTCGCGGACCGCGGCCTCGCGGTCGACGAGCTCCCGGAACCGCCCGCCCTCGCGCGCCAGAAGGTCGTCCGGCGCGCCGTCCTCCACGACGCGTCCGCCGTCGATCACGAGCACGCGTGGGAACGCCCGGGCCTGCGCCACGTCGTGCGAAATGAAGAGGAAGGTCGCGTCGCGGTAGACGTCCCGGAGCCGCTCCAGCAGGCGGTCGCGGGTCGCGCGCGGCAGGCCGCGGAAGGGCTCGTCGAGGACGACGAGACGAGCCTTGCGCTTGAGAAGAGCGCGGCCGATCCTGACACGCTGTCCTTCGCCGCCGGAGACGCGCGCGCCGCCCTCGCCGAGCGGCGTTCCGAGGCCGTTCGGCAGCTTCTCCACCACGGGCGCAAGCTCGGCCTCCGCCAGGATGCGGCCGAGCTCCGGCAGGGCGTCGTCGGGCGCGCCATAGACCAGGTTGTCGAGGCACGGAGCGTTCCAGAGCTGCACCTCCGGATCGATCCACGCCGTGGCCGCGCGCAGCGCCGCAAGCCGGGCCGGATCGAGCGGCACGCCGTCGACGAGGACCTGGCCCGAGGCGGGCCGATGCCAGCCGAGCAGGAGCCCGAGCAGGCTCGACTTGCCCGCGCCCGACGGTCCCACCACCGCCACGTGCGAGCCGGCAGGCAGATCGAGGTCGATCCCGTCGAGCACGGTGTGGCCGCCGGCCCGCACCGTCACGCCCGCGAAGCCGATCGCCACCGCGGGATTCCCGGCGCTCTCGGAAGGACTGTCGGCTACCGCCTCCTCCAGCGCGCCGAGCGGTTCGAGAAGCCGCAGGGTCACGCTCCGCGCCGCCGGTACCTGCCAGACCGCGCGCGCCAGGTCGAGAGCAAACGCCGGCAGCAGGAGCGCCCAGAACACGAGGAGGAGCGTGCCGCTCCCCACTCCGCCGCGGTCCAGGTGGGCGAGCACCAGCCAGACGGCGAGCCCATTCAGCAGGGCCATCTGCGCGACCTCGACCCGGATCGCGGTTGTCTCCAGGCGCCAGGCCGCGCCCGCCCATTCGCCGAGGAGCTGGCGATGGGCGCCCCGGACCGCGCCGGCCGCGCCATGCGCCCGGATCGCGTGCATGCCGAGCAGCGAATCGAGGGTGAAGCGGGTCAGAGCGCCCGCATGGCTGCGCAGCTTCAGGTCCTGCTCGCAGAGCGCGGGTTGGACGAGGAGCGGAAAGGCGAACGCCACCAGCAGCGCCAACGCGACCGGGAGAGCCGTCCCCGGGTCGAGCCAGACGAGGCCGGCGGCCGTCGCGGCCAGCCCGAGGGAGGCCCGGAGAAAGCGGATCGCCAGGTCCGGCAGGCGACGGATCCGTTGCAGCGCGTGCGCCCGCTCCGCCATGTCCGAGCGGGGCCGGCTGCGGAAGTAGTGGTCGGCGAGGCGCGGGATCTTGTCGAGAAAGCGCAGTCGCAGACGCAGCTCCAGTCCGCGGGCGGCCCGCAGCACCGCGGCGGCGGCCGGCGCCTCGGCGAGGAGCAGGCCGGTCACGAGCGCGGCGGCAGCCACGAGCGCCAGGAGCCGCTGCCCCGCCAGGGGCAGCTCGCCGCGCAGGTCGCATAGTGCGCGGAGAGCCAGTCCGAGGGCGAGCCCGCCGCCGGCCGAGACCGCCGCGGCGAGAACGATCACGAGCGCCGGGAGCGGACCGTCCGCGCGCACCAGGTCCCACAGGAGCCGGGCCGGGCGCGCCGGAGGCTCCTCCAGCGCGGCGACCAGCTCGGGAGGCAGGTTTTCGGCAGCCGCGCGCGGACCGGTCACCTTCAGGAAGACGGCGCCGCGCAGGCTCACCATCGGCTGGCCGTCGACCTCCCCGGCATCCACGATGGCAAAGAGCCGAGCCGGGATCCGTACCGGGTCCGCGACGAGCGCGGCGACGAGAGCCCGAGCCTCCTCTCCCCTGCCCAGCGCGCCGCGTCCGGCGAGCAGCCCGGCGAGCCGGAGGGCCGCGTCGAGCGCCGCGAACGTCCGCCACGAAGGGTCGCTCCGCGCCTCGTCGAGCATCGACTCCGCCGCGCCGCGCGAGATCCCGAGGGCCAACAGGCGCGAGGAGAGGACCGCGGCCGGGACGTCGGAGCCGAGCCAGCCGCGGATCGCCGCCGCCGGGATGGGCTGCTCGTGGCGGAAGACCTCGCGCTCGAAATCCGCGGCGCGGACCCAGCGGCGGCCGGTCGCCGGGTCCATGAGCTGCAGCCACGGCCCGTGCCGGCGCCAGACCACGAGGAAATGCGTAGCCCCGCCCGGCACGCGGACGACCAGGAGGCAGGGCAGGGCCTGGGCCTCGGGGTGGAGCAGCCAATCGGCGGGAAGCATCGTCTGGCTGGCGTCGAGGCCGAGCGCAACCGCGATGTCTTCCAGCGTGTTGATCGAGGTTCCGTCGACGTCCGTCTGGCAGGCCTCGCGCAGGCGCCCGTAGCTCGCCGCGATGCCGAAGCCGTTGAGCAGGCATTTGAGCGCGGCCGGCCCGCAATCCATCGCGGAGGTCTGGATCACCTCCGGCGCGAAGAGCCTGCGGGGGGCCGTCAAGGCCCACTCCCGGAAATTCCGGAGCGGCCGGCGCGCGGCGCGTCGAGCGCCTGGCCGGCGAGCCGCAGGAGGAGCGCCGCGGGCGACAGCCGCTCGACCTCGATCTCCACCTCGGCCGGCAGCCCGTGGCGCAGCGGTACCCGCGAGCGCTCCGGTGCGTCGAGCGACAGCTCGACGCGGATCGTCCCCTCGCGCACCTCGCCCGAGACGCGCGCGACGTGGGCGGCGAGCGTGCCGTACTGCGCCGCCGGAAAGCCGGTCAGCCGCAGCCGCGCGGGCTGGCCCGCCGCGACTCGCCCTAGCGCCGTGGGCGGCAGCCGCGCTATCAGGACGAGCCGGCCGTCCGGGACCACCACGCCGAGGGTCTGCCCGGCGGCGACGAACGCTCCCGGCCGCAGCTCCGCGGCCTCGGCCACGATGCCGTCGATGGGAGCGCGCACGAGGCGCCGGTCCACCTCGATGTCGAGGCGGCCGAGCGACTCGCGCACCGCGCGGGCCTCGCCGTCGAGCCGTTCGAGATCGGCAAGCAGGCGTTGCCGCTGCGCGCTCCTCTCCCTCTCTTTGACGCTTTCGTCGCGCCCGAGCTGCTCGACGGCCGCCCGCGCATTCGCCGCTGCCGCGGCCTGGCGCTCCGCCTCGGACACCCCGCGCATGGCGTCGCGCGGTGCGATGACCCCCTCGTCCGAGAGCTGGGTCAGCCGCCCGGCCTCGCCACGGAGGTAGTCCGCCGGCGCCTCGCTCTCGCGCAGGCGGGCCCGAGCGGCGGCGAGCGCGGCCTGCGCGGCGGCGCGCTCATCGGCCGCCGCATTTTCCAGCAGCGCGAGCTCCGCGCTCCGGGCGCGCGCCTCGCGTTCGAGGGCGGTGAGCCGGGTCTCGGCCTCGCGCCTCGTCGCCTTCTGCGTCTCGGCTTCGATCCGGACGAGGACGTCGTCCGCCTTCACACGGCGTCCCGGCTCCAGGAAGCTCTCGACCAGCAGCCCGTCGATCGGAGCCTGCAGAGGGTGCGGCGCCCGCTCGGCTTCGAGCCGCGCCGACGCCGAGACCTCGTAGAGGGGCACGCGCGCGAAGATCAGCCACGCGGCCCAGGCGGCGAGCACGGCAACAGCTACGGCCAGCGAAACGGCCGCTGCCTTGGATCGGTCGGCGGACAGGGCGGCGGCGGTGCGGCCGAAGGTTGAGTGCATGACGCTTCTACGCTCCTGCCCAGGGAGAACGAAATCAGGACGAAAACCGGATCAGCCCAGCTTCCGGTACAGCCAGGCCCTGGCCGTGGCCCATTCGCGCTTGACCGTGGCCGCCGAGAGGCCCAGGGCCGCCGCCGTCTCCTCGATGCCGAGCCCGGCGAAGAAGCGCAGCTCGACAATCCGCGCCTGGCGCTCGTCGAGCCGCCCCAGTTCCACGAGCGCTGCGTCGAGGTCTTCGAAATCGACGTCCCGCGATGGCAGACTGACCATTCCCTCATCGAGCGTCACCCGCACGGCGTCCCCGCCTCGCTTGGCGGCGTTGCGCGCCCGGGCATGATCGACGAGGAGCTGGCGCATCGCCTTCGCCGCCAGCCCGAAGAAGCCAGCGCGGTCCGCGAACGAGAGACCGCTCTGGCCGGCGAGCTTGAGGTACGCCTCATTGACCAGCGCCGTTGGCTGGAGGGTGTGCCCCTCCGGCTGGCGTCTCATGTAGGCCGCCGCCAGCCGGCGGAGCTCGTCGTAGAGCAGCGGCATCAGTTCCTCGATTGCCCGGGGATCGCCCTCACTCCAGCGCTGAAGCAACCGCGTCACGTCGCCCGGGGACCTCATGGCTACCCGACCACCTTCATCCCCAACGGCACCACCTCCGCCGTCACTGGCTCCCCCGCGGCCATCGGCCTCACCGGCTCCCCGCCGCCGTAGAGCGTCATCGCGCGGTCGATCGTGATCTCCACCCGCTTCGTGCGGAAGAACAGGACCGCCGGATGACCCACGTGCTTGCCGTTGTAGACCTTCGGAAAGACGGAAAGCAGGGTGCGGCGGGAGACCTCCTTGACGATCACCAGGTCCAGGATGCCGTCGTCGATTTCCGCCTGGGGCGCGATGCGCATGCCGCCCCCGAAGCGCGGGAGGTTCGAGAGGTTGGCGAACATGACGCGGCCTTCGAAGACGCCTTCGTCGTGGACGATCCGCATGGCGGGCGGCTGGAAGGTGGCAAGGGTGTGGATGACCGAGTAGGGGTAGATCAGTGGGCCGCGGAGGATCTTTACCTCGTTCGCAAAGCGGGTCACCTCCGAGTCGAAGCCCACGCCGAGATAGCTGGCGCTCCAGGTCTCGCCCACCCGGATCAGGTCGAGCGGCCGGATCGGGCCCTCCAGGTTCCAGCGGACGGCGGCCTCCAGGTCCGGAGGCACCTTCAGGGTGCCGGCCAGATCGTTGCCGGTGCCGACCGGGATCACGCCGAGCGCGCAGTCCGTGCCCGCAAGCCCCTGGAGCGCGAAGTGCTGAGTGCCGTCGCCGCCGGCCACCAGCAGGCGCTCGATGCCGTCGTCCGCCGCCCGCCGGGCCTGCTCGGCGAGGTCCGTCACCTTGCGGCTCACCACGAAGCCGGCTCCGGCTCGCGAAGCCAGCGTCCGCAGCCGGTCGAAGCTCGCTGAGCCGAGCCCTCGGCCGGCTTTCGGATTGATCAGGAAGCGGACGCCGGGCATCAGGCCTCCATCACCGCCTGGACGTCCTCATCCAGAGGCTCCTCCCGCGTCAGCCAGGTCGCCACCAAGAGGACCACGAAGGAGGCGGCCAGCGAAACGGCGGCAGGGAGAACGCCCGGCGGAAGAGCGTGGCGGCCCACGAGCTCCAGGACCAGATTGACCGCCGTGCCGGTCACGATGGATGCGGTCGCCGCCTTGGCGGTCACCCGCCTCCAGTTCAGGCCCACGGCCAGAGCCGGCGCGAGCGCCGCTCCGAACGTGCCGAACGAGAAGGTTCCGAGGAGTGCGATGAGGTCATTATAGAGGTACGCGGTCACCGCCGCGGCCAGCGTCACGCCGACCGTCGCGATCCGGCCCCAGAGCAGCTCCTTCTTCACCGTCCGCCCCAGGGCCTTCGGGAGATCGCGGACCAGCGCCGCGGCGCCCAGGTTGGTGAACGAGTCCGCGGTGGACATGATGGCCGCCAGGATGGCCGCCACCGCCACGCCGGCCAGCAGCTCGGGGGCGAAATGGAGGAGGAAGAGCGGCGCCGCGTCGTCCGGTTTGTCGAGCGGCGGGAGCTTGCCCTGGGCCACCAGCGCGGGCACGGCCAGGCCGAGGCCGAGCCAGATCAGCAGGCAGACGATCTGCGATCCGCCGAGGATCAGCGGCAGCCACTTGAGCCGCCGGGGATCCCGGAGCATGAAGAACTTGTGGAGCATGTGCGGCTGGCCGAGCACGCCGATCCCGAAGACGAAGAAGAAGCCGAGCGGCATGAGCACCGGAGTCCGGCCGAACGGCTCCAGGAACTGCCGGCCGAACGTCTCCGAGTGGGAGATGCTGCGGGCGATCTCGCCGAAGCCGCCGCCGGCCTCCATGGCATAGAGGAAGACCGCGACCGCGGCCAGCAGCATGAGCGCGCCCTGGAACACGTCGGTCCACACGCCTGCCACCATGCCGCCGGCCGTGCTGTAGAAGAGGAGCACCGCGGCGCCGAGCGCCACGGCCAATCCCCAGCTCTCCAGACCGAGCGCCGACTTTAGAACGGTGCCGAGCGCCAGGAGCTGGGCTCCCAGATAACCGACGGTACCGATCAGCACCGCCACGGCCGCCGAGCCGGACGCCGCCCGGCTCCGGTAGCGGCAGAGGATCGCGTCGGGCACCGTGTAGACCTCCCGCACCTCGGCCAGGAGCCGGAGGCGCTTGGCGAGCGACCAGCCGAGGAGCGTGGCCGTGAATCCGATCGAGACGTTGATGAAGAGGGACGAGAGGCCGATCCGGTAGGTCAGCCCCGGTCCGCCCACGAACACGAAGCCGCTGAACGCCGCAGCCATGGTGGCGATGCCGGTGACCACCACCCCAAGCCCCTGGCCGGCGATCCAGAAGTCCCGCGAGTCCCGGGTCCGGCGCAGGGACCAGATCCCGATCGCGACCGACGCCGCCAGGTAGAGCAGCGCGATCGCGATGACCAGCGGCCGGTCGAGCAGCGGCATATCAGTCTTTCTTCCGGAGCCGCTCCAGGTCTTCTTCGCGGAGGAACCAGGAGTCGAAGCTGGCGATGTAGGCCCAGGTCAGGATCACGAATGGCACCGGGACCAGGACGAACAGCAGGAGGACCGTCCCCAGAGGCAGAGGTCCGGCGTCAGGTCCTCCGTGGGGGAGGAGCAGGAGCGCCGCCAGCACGCCGAACAACACGAGCCCGGTGAGCAGCAGCGGGATGCGGAGCGGGCCGAGCCTGCCGCCGCGAGACGCGCCGAGCGCAATCAGGGCTACGGGGAAGGCCGTGCCGCCGAAAGCCACGAGCCAGGGCAAACCGGTCAGGGACGCGAGCGCGGCGAGCGCCAGCAGGACGAGAGCGAGGCGATGGGCCATGGAGCCGCAGTCTATTATCATCGCGGACATGCCGAAGCCCCGGATCCAGATCCTCGTCTGCACCAACGAGCGCGCCCCCGAAAGCCCCAAGCCGAGTTGCGGCCTCCGCGGCTCGATGGAGGTCTACCACCGCTTCAAGGACCGGGTGAAGGAGCTCGGCATCCGCGACCAGGTCATGGTGACCCGCACCGGCTGCCTGAAGCATTGCAGCCAGGGGATCACCGTGGCGGTATGGCCCCACAACCTCTGGTACCGGGGCGTCACCCTGGAGGACGTCGAGGAGCTGATTCAGGCCGCGGTCGAAGGCCGCGAGGTCGAGCGGCTCCGGATGCCCGACATCAAGTGGGAGTAGTCTGCTTCTCGGGTGGCGCCAATCGCTCAAGGGCCAACCCGATCAGGCGGTCGTCAAAAATCCTGAGCTTGCGCTCGCCGGCCTGACTCCCACCCGGCCATGCAGCGAGGCCTGCTTTGATGTCCTCCAACTCAGGTCGGCGACCTTCTCGGCTGATCAGCCAGTCCAAGGTGCTGAGCAGCTCCATCCCAAGCGGAGACTCGAAGCCGGCGATCCGCTCCGCCGTACGCTCCAGAGCATCCAAGTAGGGCTTCGCTTCAGACTTGAGGAAGAGTGCGACGCGCTCCCTCTTCACGTCATTGAACGCAATGACATCGGTTGGCTTGGCGTCCGGAATACGGACATCCGAGCGCAGGTAGCTGCCATCCAGGCCGTCCAACAGGTGGCGCAACCTGTCGGCGTATGGCCCGTAACGGTGCGCTACGAAATCGAGTTGGAGGGGATTCTTGAGACTCTGGGCCTCGATCTCACGCTCAAGGAACCAAGCGAGCTTCTGGACTTCGAGCATCGAGCACTCAATCCCAAGAATCCAGTACCGGCGAATCAGCTCCGCGATCAACGCCCGCGCCGGCGTGAGCCGCTCCACTCCCTCACGTTTGGCGACGTTCTGGTAGCGAGGCGTCGGCTCGTAGACCAGGACTTCGAGGGAAGGGAGCCCAGCCAGAGCCTGCTCAATCAAGGGCCGAACAGCCGACCACTCCAACCCGCCGTTACCACAGCCGAGCGGCGGCAAGGCGACGGAACGGATTGCCTTCTCTTGGAGAACCCTGATCAAATCCGCGAGACCGGCCTTGACCCAATCGAGACGGGTGCGGTCACGCCAGTGCTTCTTGGTGGGAAAGTTGATGATCCAGCGAGGACCTCCGCCAGAGCCCGCGAGTGGAGGCCGTTCCGTGACGAACATCCGCCCGATTTGGACCTCGCCCTGCTTGCAGGCGGCGGCATATAGCCGGAAGTTCTCGGGGAAGGCTTCCTTGAACATCAGCGCGATGCCCTTGCCCATGATGCCCACGGTATTGACCGTGTTCACCAGAGCTTCGACCTCGGCATCGAGCAGGTTGCCTTGGGTGTAGTGGATCATCAGAAGTACCAAGTCGGCCGGGCGACGATCTTGACACTGACTCCGGCGGAGGACGTCAGCGCCTCAAGCTCGTCTCGAACTGTATCAGTACAACAGGCGACTCCCAGCAAGGCTTCCACCGGAACATGTAAATGGGCCAGGGCTTCGGCCTGGTAGCGCTCGAACTTGCCCGGGTCGTTCTCGTCCCTCTTGAAGTCCCGCCCCTGAAGGAGTTCGAAGTCCACCTGGTTCAGATCCGCTCGACGGCTGAAAAATCTCGCTGCGTTGAGAACCGCGTGCCGGTCGGTGAACACGTAGCGGACTCCGAGCTCTTCCAACTTGAAGAGCGATGATACCAGGATGACGATTTCGTGATTTGGCCTCTGCTGGACGCCTCCATAGCCAGTCTTGATGTTGAGGAGCATCGGCGAGTAGGGAGTGAAGTAGAACGGAATGTAATCGGCGAGATCCCCTCTCGGCTCGATCGGCACCGCCCGCCTTTGGCGTCTGTCGATGATCTCGGCGTTGCCAATGGCGACGAAGCTCCGATCCTGCAGGTCCGAGCTCCGGCTGTGGAGGCCGTTGGCCAGCACCCAGGGGAGGTTCAGCCGATGAGTGGCCCGGAAGATCAGGGCCTTCTCGGGAGTCAACGTCTCCTGGAAGGACTTAGTCATCGGAGCTGGAGCCGCTCCAACTCTCGTTTTCTTCTACCCCACCACCGGCAGCAGCGCCGAGCTCACCAGGTCCCGGTTCGCCGGCGTCAGCGCGTGCCGGTACTGTCGTGCCAGGGCGGCGGTGTCCTCGCGGGTGACAAGGCGCTCGTAGAGGTTGGTGCGCTGCTTCGGGATGTAGCCGGCTGAGGAGATCAGGTGCTCCATCTCGTCCTGGCTCATCCGGTAGGCGGTGCCGGCCGAGGCGACCACGTTCTCCTCGATCATGATCGAGCCCATGTCGTCCGCTCCAAAGGCGAGCGCGGCCTGGCCGATCTTCTTGCCCTGGGTCACCCAGCTCGTCTGAAAATGGACGACGTTGTCGAAGAACAGCCGCGACACGGCCAGCGTCCGCAGGTACTCCTCGGCGAACGTCTCGGGCACGTCCGGCATCTCGGTGTGCTCGTGCTGGAAGGTCCAGGAGATGAAGGCCGTAAAGCCGCCCGTTTCGTCCTGGAGGTCGCGCACGCGCTGGAAGTGCTCGATGCGGTCCACGAGCGGCTCGCCCATGCCGTACATCATGGTGGCCGAGGTGCGCAGGCCGTTGCGGTGGGCCTGGCGCATGATGTCGATCCACTCCTCGGCGGAGGCCTTGGGATAGGCCAGCACGTCCTTGCGGATGTCGTCCGACAGGATCTCCGCGCCGCCTCCGGGGATCGACATGAGGCCGGCCTGCTTCAGGCGGGCGATCACGTCGTAGAAGCTCATGCGCTCCTTCTTGGCGATGAACTTCACCTCCGGCGGCGAGAAGGCGTGCAGGTGGACCGAGGGGTAGCGGGACCGCAGGTAGCGGAGCAGGTCCTCGTAGTAGGAGAGCGGCAGGTCCGGATGGACGCCGCCCTGCATCAGGATGCCCGTGCCGTTGAGCGCGATCGTCTCCTCGACCTTGCGCCCGATCTCCTCGTGCGACAGGAGATAGCCTTCCGGATCTCCGGGCACGCGGTAGAAGGCGCAGAACCGGCACTTGTACACGCAGACGTTCGTGTAGTTGATGTTCCGGTCGATGTTGTAGGTCGCGACCTTCGGATCGTTGAAGCGGTTCCGGACTTCGTGGGCGGCCATGCCGAGCTCCAGGAGGTCGCCCTCCAGGAGCAGCGTGTGGGCGTCACCCGCCGAGATGCGGCGGCCGGCGACGGCGTCGTCGAGGATCTGCTGGACAGGGCGGCCGGACGGTTCTAGATTCATGGCCCCTAAATCCTATCACTCCCAGAATTCGAGCGGCTTGGGCTCCAGGATCAGGCCGTGCGCGTGGGCGCGGCGGTAGAACTCCTCCAGGCCGGCGATCTCCTCCTGGCGCAGGAAGTAGGCCAGGTTGTCGGTCAGGTAGGAGCGCACCTCCGAGCTGTCGAGCCCGAGCTCGCCGGCCGCCTCGCGGGACAGGATGTCCACCGAGGACAGCCCGTAGCGCAGGCTGCTCTTGAAGTAGAAGGGCAGGTCGGGCAGGTACACCTCCGGGCGCACGGCCCAGACGGCGAACACGAACGGGAGACCGGTCAGCGCGTTCCACTCGGCCGCGAGGTCCCAGACCTTGTACTTCTCGCGCTCGACCTTCAGGGCCGGGTCGCCGATCAGCAGGGCCGCATCCGCCTCCGAGAGCATGCGCTCCGGGTCCGGACGCTCGTGGACGTACTCGGGGTGCACACCCCAGCGCTCCTGCAGGAGGATGCGGACCAGCGCCACCGACGTGCGGCTGTTCTGGTCCAGCGCCACCCGCTTGACCTCCTCGATCGGACCGCGCGAGACCAGGAGCACGCTCCGGACCTCGTGCTTCGAAGCCACGCAGAGGTCCGGCAGGACCTTGAGGTTGGGGATGCGCTGCACCTCGATCGACGGGATCAGGCCGATGTCGAGGGCACCCTGACCCAGCAGCTTCGCCACCATCGCGGGCGGATGGTAGGTCGGAGCGAACAGGTCCGCGTGGTGCCCCTTGAGGAAGCCCCAGGCGAGCGGCTTGCTGTTCAGGAAGTTGACGATGCCGACGCGCAGCTTGGGCAAGGAGACCCCTTACTTGGACATCGCGTTCAGGAAGTCCTGATTGGTCTTGGCCTTCGAGAGCTTGTCGTGCAGCAGCTCCATGCTCTCGACCGTGGACAGGGGGTTGAGCACCTTGCGCAGGACCCACACCCGGTGCAGCTCGCTCTCGGGCATCAGCAGCTCTTCCTTGCGGGTGCCCGACTTGTTGATGTCGATCGCCGGGAAGACGCGCTTGTCCACCAGCTTCCGGTCGAGATGGATCTCGCAGTTGCCGGTGCCCTTGAACTCCTCGAAGATCACGTCGTCCATGCGGCTGCCGGTATCGATCAGCGCGGTGGCGATGATGGTCAGCGAGCCGCCCTCCTCGATGTTGCGCGCCGCGCCGAAGAAGCGCTTCGGACGGTGCAGCGCGTTGGCGTCGATACCGCCGGAGAGCACCTTGCCCGAGGGCGGCTGGACCGTGTTGTAGGCCCGCGCCAGGCGGGTGATCGAGTCGAGCAGGATGACCACGTCCTTCTTGTGCTCGACCAGGCGCTTCGCCTTCTCGATCACCATCTCGGCCACCTGCACGTGCCGGGTCGCCGGCTCGTCGAAGGTCGACGAGACGACCTCGCCCTGCACCGAACGCTGCATGTCGGTCACCTCTTCCGGCCGCTCGTCGATGAGCAGCACGATGAGGATCACCTCCGGATGGTTCTTCTCCACCGAGTGCGCGATCGACTGGAGCAGCATGGTCTTGCCGGTGCGCGGCGGCGCCACGATGAGCGCGCGCTGGCCCTTGCCCATCGGCGTGGTGAGGTCCATGACGCGCGACGACATGTCGCCGGGGACCTCCAGCTTCAGACGCTCCTGCGGGTAGAGCGGCGTCAGGTTGTCGAAGAAGATCTTGTTGCGGGCCACCTCGGGGTGCTCGAAGTTGACCGCCTCGACCTTGATGAGGGCGAAGTAGCGCTCGCCCTCCTTGGGCTGCCGGACCTGGCCGGAGATCGTATCGCCGGTGCGCAGGTCGAAGCGCCGGATCTGGCTCGGCGAGACATAGATGTCGTCCGGGCCCGGGAGATAGTTGTATTCGGGAGCGCGCAGGAAACCGAAGCCGTCGGGGAGGCATTCGAGCACCCCTTCGGCGAAGATCAGGCCGCTCTTCTCGGTCTGCGCCTGCAGGATCTTGAAGATCAGCTCCTGCTTGCGCATGCCGGTGGCGCCCTCGACCCCGAGGTCCTTGCCGATCTGGGTGAGCTGAGAGATGGACATCTCCTTGAGCGCCCGGATGTCGAGTGCCTCCACCGCGCCTACCCCCTTCTCTACTGGATTCTGCTGTGGCTTTGCCATGATGTTCCTCTTACGGTTGAGTCTCTGCACTCGTTTCGAGATGGTGCGCGACGGCGCTCCAGAGCTCCTTCATCCCCTCTCCCGAGTGCGCGGAAACGGGGATCAGGGGCACCCTCCCATCCAACTGCAGCGCCGCTCCCACACCCTTCTCCATCGCCACCCTCCTGCCGCGGGGAACGCGGTCGATCTTCGTGGCGACGACCAGCACCGGCGACCCCAGGCTGCGCAGGTACTCCCAGGCCTGCGCGTCCAACGGGGTCGCCCCCACCTTCCCATCCACCAGCATCACCACCAGCGGCCTGGGGCCCGGACCCCGGAAATAGCTGTCCGCCAGCTCCGCCCACTCCCGCCGCTCCTGCTTTCCCGCTTTCGCATAGCCATATCCAGGAAGATCCACGAACCAGAGGCGCCGGTTGACCAGGAAATAGTTGACCGAGCGGGTCCTCCCGGGTGTGGAGCTGACCCGCGCCAGCCCCTTCCTGCCCAGGAGGCGGTTCATCAGGCTCGACTTGCCCACGTTGGAACGCCCCACGAACGCGACCTCGGGACGCCCGTCGCGGACAAAGTCTCCGCTCGCATGAGCGGACTTGACGAACTCCGCACTCTCGACCTTCACGCTCTACCGGAGTGTTTCGCGGGCCGGATACCCCGAAGGGGCACCCGGCTCGCGCCTTGGATTTGTCAAAGGGTTGGTCTGTCAGTGGGCCAGGGAATCCGGCCCCACCGGAGGCTCGGGAGGAGCCTCGTCGAACTTGCCTTGCTTCACCAGGGGAGAGACCGCCTCGTGCAGGGCGAGGCGCAGGACCTCGTCCATCGACTCCACCAGGTGGGCCTCCATGGCCTCGCGCACCTCGGCGGGGATCTCCTCCAGGTCCTTCTCGTTCTCCTTCGGCAGGATCACCTCGGTGATGCCCCCGCGGTAGGCCGCGAGCACCTTGTCCTTGATGCCTCCCACCGGCAGGACCTTGCCCCGCAGCGTGATCTCGCCGGTCATCGCCACGTCCTTGCGGACGGGGTTCTTGGTCAGGGCCGAGACCAGGGCCGTCGCCATGGTGATGCCGGCCGACGGTCCGTCCTTCGGGATCGCTCCCTCGGGCACGTGCAGGTGGACGTCCATGTTCTCGTTGAAGTCGGGCTCGATGCCCAGCATCTCGGCGCGGCTGCGCAGGTAGGACACCGCGGCGCGGGCCGACTCCTGCATGACCTCGCCCAGCTTGCCGGTGAGCGTCAGCTTGCCCTTGCCCGGCATCAGGCCGACCTCGGTTTCGAGCAGCTCGCCGCCGACCTCGGTCCACGCCAGGCCGGTCGCCACCCCCACCTCCGACTCCTCGCTCTTGCGGCGCGGCCGGAACCGCGGCTTGCCCAGGAGCTCGATCACCATCTCCGGCGTGACCGGCACGACCACCGCCGGGCCTTCCTTGACCACGCGGCGGGCGATCTTGCGGCAGATAGAGGCGATCTCGCGCTCCAGGCTGCGCACGCCGGCTTCGCGGGTGTAGCTCTCGATCAGCACCCGGATCGCCTCCTCCTCGAACGTCACCTTGTCGCGGGAGAGGCCGTGGTCCTTGAGCTGCCGCGGCACCAGGAACTGCTGGGCGATCGCCAGCTTCTCGTTGAGCGTATAGCCCGAGAGCTGGATGATCTCCATGCGGTCCCGCAGCGGCGCCGGAATGGTATGGATGACGTTCGCCGTGGCGATGAACATCACCTTGGAGAGGTCGTAGTCCACGTCCAGGTAGTGGTCCATGAACGCGTCGTTCTGCTGCGGGTCGAGGACCTCCAGCAGAGCCGCCGACGGGTCGCCCCGGAAGTCCATGGACATCTTGTCGACCTCGTCGAGCAGGAAGACCGGGTTGATGGTGCCGGCCTTGCGCATCATCTGGATGATCTGGCCCGGGAAGGCGCCGATGTAGGTCCGCCGGTGGCCGCGGATCTCGGCCTCGTCGCGGACGCCGCCGAGCGACAGCCGGACGAACTTGCGGCCGGTGGCGCGGGCGATCGACTTGGCGAGCGAGGACTTGCCGACGCCCGGAGGGCCGACGAAGCAGATGATCGAGCTCTTGGTCTGGCCCACGAGCTGGCGCACGGCCAGGAACTCCAGGATGCGGTCCTTGATCTTCTCGAGGCCGTAGTGGTCCTCGTTGAGCACCGTCTCGGCGTTGTCGAGGTCCTTGCGCTCCTTGCTCTTCTTGCGCCAGGGCACCGACACCAGCCAGTCGATGTAGTTGCGCGAGACCGTCGCCTCGGCGGACACCGGGGGCATGGCCTCCAGCCGCTTCAGCTCCTGCTCGGCTTTTTCCTTGACGTCCTTGGGCAGGCCGGCCTTCTCGATCTTCTCCCGCAGCTCGAGCATCTCGTCGCCGCGGTCGTCCTTGCGCCCCAGCTCCTGATGGATGGCCTTGATCTTCTCGTTGAGGTAGTACTCCTTCTGGGCCTTCTCCATCTGCTTCTTGACCTTCACGTTGATCCGCTTGTCGATGTTGATCTTCTCGATCTCGACGTCGATCAGGTCATGAAGGCGCTGCAGGCGCTCGTAGGGATTGAGCAGCTCGAGGAGCGACTGCTTCTCGGTGGTCGCCACCATGAGGTGGGCCGAGAGGATGTCGGCGACGCGGTCGGCGTCGTCGAGCTTGAGCGTGGACATCAGGCCCTCGAAGGCCAGGTGGTGGGACATCTTGGCGTACTGCTCGAAGGCGGTGAGCACCTTGCTCATGTAGAGCCGGAGCTCTTCGCTCATCGGGAAGTGGACCTCGTAGGTCTCACACTCGACGTTGAGCGCGCCGTCGGTCTCCACCACGTCGATGATCTTGCCCCGCTGCACGCCTTCGACCATCACCCGCACGTTGCCGTTCGGCAGCTTCAGGTTCTGGATGACGGTGGCCACGACCCCCACCTCGCAGATGTCGTCCCGCAGCGGATCGTCGATCCGCGGGTCCTTCTGCGCAGACAGGAAGATCCTCTTGTGGTTCGATTGCAGCGCCTGCTCCAGCGCGCGGACCGAGCTCTCCCGGCCGACGATGAACGGCGCCATCATGTGGGGGAAGACCACCATGTCCCGCAACGGGACGAGGGGCAGGATCTCGCGCTTCTTCTGAATGAACGGTGAAGCCATTGTCGCTCTCGGCTTTCTCCGGGTCAGCCGGCCTTCTTGTAAAGCATGATCGGCTGCATGCGGCTCGCCACGACCTCTTCGTTGATCACGATCTGCTTGACGTCGCGTTGCGAGGGGATGGTGTACATCAGGTCGAGCATCAGCTCCTCGAGGATGATCCGCAGGCCGCGGGCGCCGACGTTGCGCTTGAGCGCCTCGCGGGCGATGGCGGTGAGGGCCTCGTCGGTGAACTTGAGCTCCACCCCTTCAAACTCCAGCATCGTCTGGTACTGACGGATCAGGCTGTTCTTCGGCTCATGCAGGATGCGCACCAGAGCCTCTTCGTCCAGCTCCTCGAGCGTCGCGATCACCGGCAGGCGGCCGACGAACTCGGGGATCAGGCCGTACTTGATGAGGTCCTCGGGCAGGACGTTCTCGAGAATCAGGTTGGCCTTCTTCTCGCGCTTGCCCTTGACCTCGGCGCCGAATCCGAGCGATTTCTGGTTCATGCGGCGCTCGATCACGTCGTCGAGACCGACGAAGGCGCCGCCGCAGATGAACAGGATGTTGGTGGTGTCGATCTGCAGGAACTCCTGGTGTGGGTGCTTGCGGCCACCCTGGGGTGGGACGTTGCACTGCGTCCCCTCCAGGATCTTGAGCAGCGCCTGCTGGACTCCCTCGCCCGAGACGTCGCGGGTAATCGACGGATTGTCACTCTTGCGACAAATTTTGTCGACCTCGTCGATGTAGACGATGCCGCGCTGGGTCTTCTCCTTGTCGTTGCCCGAGGCCTGGTAGAGCTTCAGGATGATGTTCTCGACGTCCTCGCCGACGTACCCCGCTTCGGTCAAAGTGGTGGCGTCGGCGATCGTAAAGGGAACGGACAGGAGGCGCGCCAGGGTCTGGGCGAGAAGGGTCTTGCCGGTGCCGGTCGGACCGATGAGCAGGATGTTGGATTTCTGGAGCTCCACGTCGCCGTGCGACTTCTCGGCGAAGTCGATGCGCTTGTAGTGGTTGTAGACCGCCACCGCGAGCTTCTTCTTCGCCTGCTCCTGCCCGATGACGTACTCGTCCAGGAGAGCCTTGATCTCCTTGGGCTTGGGCAGCGTGGTGTCCTGCTGCTGTTCGAGCATCCGGTCCTCGGCGATGATGTCGAGGCAGATGTCGACGCACTCGTCGCAGATGAAGACCGTCGGGCCGGCGATGAGCTTCTTCACCTCCCGCTGGCTCTTGTTGCAGAACGAGCACCTCAGGACTTCGTCGCCGCTGTCTTTCTTCGGCATTTCTCCTCCGTTGTACGCGGAAGGCTGACCGGGGAATAGTCCGATGCTAGGAGCGAAACGAAACCCCTGTCAACCTTGTCCTGTAGAACAGGGGCCGCGCTCCGGGCAATTCCCCCGCGCCACACCCCTGTCACACCTCCACGAAGGCCCTCTGCATACAAGGTGCCGCGAGCACCCCCGAAGCGGGTCACCGCCGGGGTCATCTCTGTACGGGCTCCTTGCGCCGCGCCATCACCCGGTCGACGATCCCATACTCCACGGCCTCGCTCGCGCCGAGGATCCGGTCGCGCTCGGTGTCCTTGTGGACCTCCTCCTTCGACTTGCCGGTGTGGAACGCCAGGATCTCGTCCAGGCGGTCGCGCATCATGAACATGTCGCGGGCGTGGATCTCGATGTCCGACTGCTGGCCCTGGAGGCCGGACAGCCACGGCTGGTGGATCAGCACGCGGCTGTTGGGCAGCACCGTGCGCTTGCCCCGGGTCCCGGAGGCCAGCAGCACGGCCGCCATCGAGGCCGCCTGCCCCACGCAGTACGTGGCCACGTCGGGCTTGATGTACTGCATGGTGTCGTAGATCGCCATGCCGGCGCTCACCGAGCCGCCGGGCGAGTTGATGTAGAGCGAGATGTCCTTCTCCGGATTCTCGGCTTCGAGGAAGAGCATCTGGGCGATGATCAGGCTCGCCACGTCGTCGTCGACGGGCCGGCCGAGGAAGATGATGTTGTCCTTGAGCAGGCGCGAGTAGATGTCGTACGCGCGCTCGCCCCGGTTCGACTGCTCGACGACCATGGGGACTAGCATGCTTCTCGATTCTCCTAGGCTTCTTCCGCCACCGGCGTGAGCGCCGGCGAGGTGGTGTCCTCGCCCAGCAGGTGGCGGATCGTCTTGTCCCGGCGCAGCTGCGAGCGCAGGCTCGCGAGCTGGCCGTTCTCATCCATGTTCTTACGCAGCGCCACGGTGGTTGTATTGCGGGCGCGGGCCAGGGCGGCCAGGGTGGCCTCGAACTCCTCCTCGCTCACCTGGACCGACTCGGCGTCCGAGATCGCGTCGAGCAGCAACCGGGCGTGGACCCGGCGCTCGGCCAGGGGGAGCATGTCGCTGGCCATCGCATTCCAATCGATCCCCGCGTGCTCGACGTCCACGCCGCGCCGGGCCAGGTTCTCGGCGTAGTCCTGGACGAGGCTCTCGACCTCCTTGCGGACCACGCCCTGGGGCAGCTCCAGCGGATGGCGCTCGCGGAGCTGGTCGAGCAGGGCGCGCTGGCGCGCCTCGCGGCGCTCGTCCTGCTTGACCGAGCGCAGCCGGTCGGTGATCGCCTCGCGCAGCTTGTCGACGGTCTCCAGCTCGGGGCTGACCCGCTTCGCAAACTCGTCGTCGAGCTCGGGTAGATCGCGCTCCTTGACCGCGATCGCCTTGACCCGGAACCTGCGGTCGCGCGCCGGGTGCTCGTGGTCGCCGTGCTGCACGGCCTCCTCGTGGCGCTCGAAGGTGGTCTCCTGGCCTTCCGAGAGACCCTGGAGCGCGGCCGACAGCTCCTCCCAGACGCGCTCGTCGCCGATCTCGACCTGGACGGTCTGAGGCTCGTTGTCCTCCGCGGGCTCGCCGTGGAGGCCGGGGGTCAGCTCGGTGATCTCGACGCTGACCATGTCGCCGCGGACGGCGGGGCGCTCGACCGGCACCCAGTCGGCGAGCTGCTTGCGGAGCTCGTCGACCTTGTCGTCGATCTCCAGCGTGCCGGGATCGAGCGACGGGTCGGGCAGCTCGAAGTCCTTGATGTTGCGCAGCTCGATCTGCGGCCGGGTCTCGACCACGGCGGTGAAGGTGAAGGGCTCGCCCTGGCGGAGCACGGGCTCCTCGGCCAGCTCGGGCGGGAGCAGCGGCTCGATGGAGGTCTCGGCCTGCGCCTGGCGCCAGTAGCGCGGCAGGAGGCGCTCGATGACCTCCTGCTCGATGTCCTTGGCGAAGCGCTGGCGGACGACGTTGGAGGGCACCTTGCCCTGGCGGAAACCGGGGATCTTGGCGCGGCGGCCGTACTCCTGGACGACGCGCTGGGTCTCGGCCTCCACGGCCGGGGCCGGGACTTCCACGGTGAGCTGCTTGCGGCAGGGTCCGACATCCTGCTGGGAAACGACGACGCTCATCCGATCCTCATTCCAGTTCGATTGGTTGGATGGTGCGAAAGAGGGGACTCGAACCCCCAACCCGATCGCTCGGGACTAGATCCTAAGTCTAGCGCGTATACCAATTCCGCCACTTTCGCAGCGAGGCCTCCTGCTTCCTATAGTGCTTGGGAAGGGATGGTGGTTTCGCGGGGGAAGATGGTGAGCCGCCAGGGAATCGAACCCCGAACCCGCAGATTAAGAGTCTGCTGCTCTGCCAGTTGAGCTAGCGGCCCATTCGACGCGGGATGATAGCCGAGGAATCCATGGATGGCAACGCCCTCGGTCCACGCCGTCTCTCTCTAACCTCGCCTCCGTTTTTCCCATTCCCTACCGCCGGTTCAGCTCGACATCTGCCTCAACCGCCCTGCACGAAGTGGACCACTTCCAGCCGGTCGCCCGTGCCGAGGGCGGTCGTCCCGTACTCGACGCGGCGCACGATGTGGCCGTTGAGCTCCACGGCCACGGTCCTGGGGTCGCGCCCCAGCGCCGCGACGAGGTCGAGGACCGTCGAGCCGCCTGCCATCCTATGCGGCTCGCCGTTGAGAAAGACGTCGAGGACCGTCGCCTGTTCCACCGCCTAAGCCTATAACAGATGCTTGAGCTCGGCCCGGCCGATGGCGCTGACCGCGGTGATGATCAGGGCCGCGGTGCCGCGGCCGATGGCGGGGATCTCGAACGTGAGGGAGGCGAGGCCTTCGTCGTCGGTGCGGCCCGTGGCCAGGATGCGGGGGTCGGCCACGGTCGAGATCATGCGCACGGACACCTGGGAGCCCACGACCGGCAGGCCGCTCTTGCTGGAGCGGGTGCGGATGGCGAGCTGCGCCTGCTTGCCGAGCTCCACCTGCACCTGATCTTCGACCAGGAGGACGAGCTGTTCCTGGTCGGCCTCGTTGGTCAGGTATTCGAGGATGACCTGGTCGAGGGTGCGCTCGCGGGCCGGAGCCGAAGCAGGCGGCGGCAGCGGGCGGGCCGCCGGGGCCGGAGAGGCAGGCGGAGGCGGAGCCGCCGGGGCGGGGGCCGGGCGGGCGATGGTGCCCGTATCTCCCCCCGCGGTCTTGGCAGCCTCGAACGCGCTGGTCTGCTTGCCGGCGAGGAGGGACTGGAGCTTGGTGTCGAGCTTGCCGTGCCGGATGGCCGCGATCATGGTCCGGTGCTGGTGGTCCATGAGCGCGACGATCTCCTTCTCCTCTCCCTTGCCCTCGACGATGAGCTCGGAGTAGCTCGACCGCTTGCTGGCGAGCACCTGGCCGCCGACGTAGACGAGGCTCTCGATGAACGGGTTGGAGAGGCCCTTGTCCTCCGTCTGGACGTGGAACACCACGTCGTTGTGGCGGACATCGGTGTTGTAGCCGGTGATCATCGGAAGGAGGTGACGGGCCCTGGTGTCGGACGGCGCCGATTCTAACCTACGGGAACCTGGAATCAAGCGGCGCGAATCTGGCTTAGAATGAGACAGAGGCCCACCGAGCCAGTCCTGACCCTCTCCGGCCAAGTCCGGCGGGAGGGCTGGCCGACAGGGCGGTCCGGGAAACCGGGCCGCCTCCCGCGCTTGGAAAGGTGTGGCTCGGCTGCGGTCGCGGCTCGGGTGCCTCATGGAAAAGACCCCGATGCCACTCGCAATCCTCGATTCCGCACCTCCCACGACCACTCGCCTGGTCGACTCCTTCGGCCGCCGGCTCACCTATCTCAGGGTGTCGGTCACCGACCGCTGCAACCTGCGCTGCACCTACTGCCTGCCGTCTGACGCGCAGTTCCCGTTCGGAGACAAGGCCTTCCTCTCGCCGGACGAGATGGAGGTCCTGGTCGGAGCCCTGGTGAGGCTCGGCATCCGCCGCGTGCGCCTGACCGGAGGCGAGCCGCTGATCCGCAAGGACATCGTGGAGATCGTCCGCCGCCTCAGGGCCCTGCCCGGCCTGGAGAACCTCGCCCTCTCCACGAACGGCACCGAGCTGGCGCGCCTTGCTCCCGACCTGAAGGCCGCCGGTCTCGACCGGGTGAACGTCAGCGTGGACAGCCTCGACCCCGAGCGCTTCAGCGAGATCACCCGCCGCGGTCTTCTGGAGGATGTCTGGCGGGGTGTCGAGACCGCCCTGGAGGTCGGCCTCCACCCGGTGAAGCTGAACGCCGTGCTGCTGGACGGGGGTCAGGACGATTTCGAGAGGCTCGCGGCCCTGACGCTCGACCGTCCGCTCGCCGTGCGCTTCATCGAGCTGATGGCCACCGCCTCGAACCGGCATCTCGAAGGCCAGTTCCTCTCGGCGGACGCTGTGAAGCAGCAACTGGAGAAGCGTTTCGGTCCGCTGGAGCCCATGGAAGAGACCGAGCCGCGCACCGGCCCGGCCCGCTCCTACCGCTTCCGCGGAGCCCTGGGCTCGGTCGGCTTCATCACCCCGCTCTCCCACACCTTCTGCGCCGACTGCAACCGCCTTCGCCTGACCTCCCGGGGCGACCTCCGCCTCTGCCTGTTCGCCGACCGCTACCACCCGCTCCGCCCCCTCCTGGCCGAGCCGGATCCAGTCCGGAGGGACGAGGTCATCGAGGCGGAGATCCTGCGCGTCCTTCAGGAGAAGCCCGAAGCCCACGGGCTGGCGCGCGGGGATTACGGGAATCTGGTGAGTTTCATGCAGTTCGGGGGGTAGATGCCTCTGAACACCCTCGATGACGTGCCGTAGAGACGCCCCAGTCCGTCATCCCGAAACCTGTCCGGGTCCCGAAACTTCGGGGCGTCTCCCCTCTCCGTCACCACAAACGTTCTCCATCCGGCGTGCCCCCGGTTCGCGCGCCGTTTCCGTGCCCATGGTTGGCGCACCGGAACCGGCCATCCGCAACGACCTGCCGACGATCGGCTAACGTCTGCGGATCGTCGGCAACGCTCTGCCAGTCATCCGCAACCCTCTGCGGATCGTTGGCTAACGTCCGCCGGCCATCGGCTACGACCTGCCGACGATCGGCTAACGTCTGCGGATCGTCGGCAACGCTCTGCCAGTCATCCGCAACCCTCTGCGGATCGTTGGCTAACGTCTGCCGGCCATCGGCTACGACCTGCCGACGATCGACTAACGTCTGCGGATCGTCGGCAACGCTCTGCCAGTCATCCGCGACCCTCTGCGAATCGTTGGCTAACGTCTGCCGAGAGTCGGCAACTCTCTGCCGGCCATCGGCAATCACCCGCGGAGAGGCGGCACCTGTCCCACGAATTGTTGCGACAAAACCGCCGGCGAGGCGCCGGCGGTCCCAGGGTTGCGGCGGGGATTAGAGGTCGAGGTCTTCGAGGGAGGAGGCGACGAGGAGCCGATTGCCGAGTTTCTTCAACTCTTCAGCCTCCTTGATCCCCTGAACCTTACGCCGGATCTTCGGAGGCACAGGGCCGAAGCGATTCGTCATTTGAGACAGCAGAAGGTCCCGGGTAACTTGCAGGCCCTCTTCCAGGCCCTTCTTCAGACCCTTTTCCAGGCCTTTTTCCAGCCCCTGCCTCCGGCCCTTCTGAAGTCCCTCCTTCATCCCCTCTCTCCTCCATTCCCGGGTCCATCGCTTCGCGTTCTCTGCGAGCATCGTCTCCACCTCCTCCAGGCTCCGGGCCTCCGTCAAAGGGAGGTCAGGAAACTTCGTCGGCAACAGAACCTGAGTCATCCAGGTGTGCACCGACCTTCGGAAGGAATCGTCGAACTGCGTCTCGGCTGCGATCAGGGCCACCGCCCGCCGGAACTCGTCCGGATCGCGGCTCTTCTCCAGCCGGAAGAGAGCCGCGGCCAGGTTCCGCTCCGACTCCAGCGCCATCTCCGGGATCTGCGTTTTGTCCAGGAGGGCGTAGCGCAGATGCGGACGGTAGGCTTCCAGGCCTCCGGGCACCGGCTCAATCAGCTCCGCCACGTCCAGGGCCGACAGCCAGCGCCATTTCCCATTGTACAGAACCAGGAGGAAGACCGGCGGCAGCCTGCCCGACCGCGTGAAAGCCTTCTGCTTGATCAGGTCCTGGTAGAGCAGCGCCAGGTAGCCCATGACCCGGACCGCCAT
The DNA here is from genome assembly GCA_036266195.1 of Thermoanaerobaculia bacterium. Taxonomy (GTDB): domain Bacteria; phylum Acidobacteriota; class Thermoanaerobaculia; order Multivoradales; family UBA5704; genus DATMER01. The sequence continues at coordinate 32,254 of DATANP010000031.1, forward strand.
GAAGCGGTCCACCCGGGACTGGAACTCCAGCAGGATGTAGACGTAGAGAGAGCGGCCCCGCCACCGGACCTTCCAGAGCATGTCGCTTTCCCGCCGGCGGAGCTTCTCGCTGACATAGGAGCCTTCGACACGCTCCAAGTGCTCGAGATCGACCTCCTTTACCCAGTCTTCATGGACGAAGCCCCGCAGGAGGTCCGCCACCAGGCAGGCGTGGGAAAAGAGAAGCTTGTAGCCTTCGTCGTGATTCGCCATCCGCCCTCCCGGAACCAGGATTCCTTTGGAAGGCGCAACGGTATCACAACGGCAGAAGATGTCTACCAGCCGATCCCGTAGTCCTCGCCGTAGTCGCTGGAGCCGCCCCAGAAGGTGCCGTGCTCGTGGTCCAGGAAAATGGCATTGATCGGGCCCGAGGTGCGGGGCAGGACCTCGACCTTGTAGCCCATCTTCGTCAGCTCGCTCCGGACCCATTCGGGCGTGGCGGCCTGGACCTCGATGCGGCCGGGCTGCGACTCGTGGCCTCCAAAAGAGCTGCGCATCTGGTAGCTGTTGACGTTCGGCGCCTCCACCGCCTCCTGGACGGTCATGCCGAATTCCACGATGTCCAGGAAGAACTGGAGGAGGTTCTGGTCCTGGGTGTCGCCGCCCTGCACCGCGAAGGCCAGCCAGGGCTTGCCGTCCTTGAGCGCCATGCTGGGGGTCAGCGTCACGCGCGGACGCTTGCCGGGAGTCAGGACGTTGAAGGGGTTCTGCCCCTCTTCGAGCACGAAGCTCTGCATGCGCTGGGAGAGGCCGATGCCGGTGCGGCCCGCGATGAAGGCCGGGACCCAGCCTCCGCTCGGCGTCATCGAGACCACCCAGCCCTCCTCGTCCGCCGCCATGACCGAGGTCGTGCCGGCGCGGAAGCCTTCCTCGAAGGTCATCCCGTCGAGAGACGCCTGGTGCGGCTGTGTGTAGCTCGACGACTCGCCGGGCGTGCCCCACTTCTCCAGGAGATCCTTGAACGGGTTCGTCCCACCCTGGAACGGATAGGGATCGCCGGGCTTGACGGCCGGATCGTTGCGGGTCCAGTTGATCTGCTTGCGCCGGGCCTCGGCGTACTCCTTCGAGAGCAGGCCGCGGACCGGCTCCTCCGGTGGAAACGCCGGGTCCCCGTAGTAGAAGTCGCGGTCGGCAAAGGCCAGGTTCATGGCCTGATGGACGGTATGGATGTAGCGCGCGCTGTTGAAGCCCATGCCCTTGAGGTCCAGGGGCTCCAGGATGTTCAGCGCCTGGAGCATCGCGGGCCCCTGTGTCCAGAAGTCGAGCTTGTAGACGTCGATGCCCTTGTACGT
>DATANP010000032.1:0-5260 GCA_036266195.1 Thermoanaerobaculia bacterium
CCGCCAACTCCGGACGGCCCCACGTCTTCCCCACCTGTCAACTCCCGGTGCCGGTCGCCTCCTGCAAGGCCAGCAGATACTCCCGATGGGCCTTTTCGAGTGCCGCGAGGGAGAGGTTTGGCCGATCCAGAGCCGCGGCGGCCTGCTCCAGCTTATAGGAACCCATCCTCTTCGCGGTCTGATGGAAGCAGGCGCTCAGCTCTCGGAGCAGGGCCGGGTATACCTGCTGCCGCCTGCGGCTGTACGTCCCGATGAATTCCTGCGACGCCTTGACCACGGGCGCCGAGCAGTCCAGCCGCTGGAGAACCGGCTGCGTGCGGTAGAGCGATTCCTGCCAGCGGACCATCTGCAGGACGTCGGCCGGGTCTCCCTGTGCCTTCTGGAGCATGGTGGCGAGAGAGTCGAGCCGGCGCAGCAGCATGCCGTGCTCCGACGCGGCCTGCTCCGCCTGGCCCTGGCCGGCGGCGGTGCCGAGCTTGCGGAGGGCGGCGAGGGCGCCGAAGGCGTCGTCCCTTCCGCCTCTGGCCGCGAGCGGCTGGACGACGGCCGTCATCGGCAACACGTGCTGCTTCAGGAAGGCGAGGTACCGGGCCGTCGTGATCCTGCGCACCTGCAGGAGACTGGCGGCCGCCTCGGCTTCCGCCTTCCCGCCGGAGACTCCGAAGGCCGCGGCCAGACGGTTGAAGACCTGGACGTGGTTGCGCAGGTCGTCGGCGATGACGTCCGCGAGGGGGGCCGGCCGGGCCAGGATGGTGAAGCCGTTGACGGCGTTGCCTCGATCGAGCTCGGTGAAGTCGATGGGAACGGGCTTGTTGTCCGCCACCTGATACTTGAGGGAGATCCAGCGGTTCTCGCCCGGCTGCATCCCCGGCAGGGTGAGGGTGCCGCCGGACCGGAAATTCAGGGTCTGGCCGCCCACGATCCCGATCTGCGCCCCCTGCAACCGCTCGGCCTCGGGCGACCCGTAGCGCAGCACGACGTCCCGCGGGACGAGGGCGGCGTTGTGGACGAGGGCGAAGCCCAGTCCGGCGAAGTGCGGCACGTTGAGGCTCACGTCCAGGTTGCGCTGCGCCTTGTTGTTGTCATTGATGACGACGTAGTCGTCGGGCCCCGGGGTCCTGCCGTTCAGGCCCGGCAACTGGAAGGGATCGCCCGAGGGGAAGCCGTAGATCTGGACCGCCAGGCAGGCGTGGGTCGAGGCGACGGGGTCCTGGTGCCAGAAATAGCCGCTGGCGAGCACCTGCACGGTGTCGGCGGCGCCGAAGCTGATCGTGGGGTCGGGAGCCAGGTCCGCATCCACGAAGCTGCTCCCCGTGCCGAAGGGAGAGACCAGGAAGTGAGCCTTGACCGTGGCGGCCGAGCCGCTGGTGTTGCGGTGGACGCGGACGAAGGCGTAGTTGTTGCCCAGGGCCCCCAGGCCCGCGAACATATTGTCGGTGTCGTACCAGCCGCTGGCATTGGGAGAGCCGGCGGAGTTGGTGCCGCGGTTCCAGACGTCGCTGGTGTACCAGAAGACGGAGTTGGTGGAGGGCTCCGCGCCGTTGTCGGCCACCATCGAAGTCGTCCAGTCGCGGACGTAGAAGTCCTGGTCGGCGGGCAGGCTGGCGGCGACCGTGGCGCAGCCGCTCATGGCGCTGACGCAGGAATCGTTGGCCGTCGCCGCCTGGATGCGGTAGTAGTAGGTCAGGCCGTGGACGACCGTCGAGTCGTCGTAGACCAGCGTCGGGGCGCTCACCGTGGCGATCCGGGTGAAACCCGCATTGCAGCCCGTCTCGTTGCGGAGGACGAAGTAGCGGGTGGCGCTGACGCCGCCGGTCGTCCAGCTCAGGTGGACCGTGTGGCTGTCGGCGGTGGCGGTCACCGTGGGAGTGGTCAGGGACGGGCAGGAGGTCTGGTTCTGGTTCGCGGCATCGGCGGCGCCGCCGCAGGCGATGCCATGCCGGTTGAGGGCCGCGAAGATCGCCGCCGCATGGGGGGTGCCGTTGGCCACGCCGTCGCCGTCGTCGTCGATGGCGCGCATGACCGTGTAGAGGCTTCCGGCGCCGCAGCCGTTGGAGGTCTTCATGGTCGGCGGACCGCTGCAGGTATACATGCTCGTGGACTGGGGCATGCCGGTGTAGAAGAGACGGTCCGCGAGCTGCCAGGCGGTGTTGATGTCGAGGCTGGTGGGTGCGCCCACCAGGTCGCGGTTGACGAGATCCCACAGGGCCTGGGTGGCGATCCCCGCCTCGCAGTGGGGCTCCCAGTCGCAGGGGCCGCCGCCGAAGTTGCACACGTCCATGAAGCCCGGACCCCAGACGGTGCTGAAGTTCTGCGGCGTCCAGGGCGTGGGCGTGCTGTGCAGCGCGTAGTCGATCTCGCGGATGCCGGTGCAGCTCGTGCAGGGGTTGCCGTAACCGCCGCAGTTGAGACCATAGGCGGGCATGGGGCTGCGCGCCGTGAAGAAGCCGCCCCCGACGCAGGACTGGTGGGTCTGCAGGACGGCCGTCCAATCGGCGCGCGCTTCGCCGGGCGAGTTGAGGCCGGCCCCGGAGCCGTCGTTTTCGTCCATCCCGTGGCCCCATTCGTGGAGCGAGACGCCCGGGAGCTCCCCCGTGTTGCCGCAGGTCTGGTCGAACGGACCGAAGAAATTCGTGGGCCCTTGCGGCAGGGTGCCCGTCGTGAAGAAGTTGACCGTGCCGAGCCACCAGTAGGCATTGCACGAATCGACGATGTCGACGTTGTCCGGAAGTTGGCCCTGCAGCCAGGTGTTGGTGGGCAGGTAGCCGATGCCCTTCCTCTTGATCTCGGAGACGTTCCAGTACTGCGTCCGGGCGGCGTGGGTGTTGCCCGCCCCGCCCACGCCCGGCGTGGTGCAGTCGGTGCCCGCGCCGGAGCCGAAGTCGATCAGCCCCGTGCCGGTCGAGGCGAGGGAGATGGCGCCGCAACTGCTGATGATCTTCACGCCGCCGGCGACTCCCATGCCGCCGAGGGTGAGGCCGGTCAGGGTGGAGGTGCCGCTGGTGGCGGGAAAGTTGCCGGAGCCATCGGCGAACAGGGCGGCGCCATAGTCGGCCGTGGGGAACGGCTCGGAGACCTCCACCTGCGGCGCGTCGGTCTTGTAGACGCCGCCCTGGACGTGCCCATAGACGTTGGCGTCCTGGAAGCGGAGCAGCTCGCCCGTATGGGCGTCGACGGTCGCCTCCCAGGTCCCCAGCACACCCGGCCGCCGGAACGCGAGCTTGTAGACCAGCACGTAGTCGATCATCCTGCCGAACGGCACCTTGTCTCCGTCCGGGTCCAGGCCCTTGGGAGTGATGGGCAGGATCGACAGCGTGCCCTTGTTCACTACCTGGTCCTTTGCGGTCATGCCGCCGACGTAGGACCTCACCACCTCCCAGGCCTTTTCGACGGAGATGCCGGGCTTCGGATCGACGCCGATGGAGCCGATGTTTGCCAGGCCGATCTGGACGAGGTTGCCGTTGTTGACGGCGAAGAAGACCGAGCCGCCTTCCACGGGCACGCCGCCGCGGGTCCACTGGAAGCGCAGCAGGTACATGGAACTCCCGACGGGCGACGCGCCCAGCGGATCGAGGACCAGCTCCTCCGGGTCGATCGCGAAGACGCCCCGGTTGCGGGCCAGGAAGTCCCGGGCCAGAGACTCCATCTTCTGGCGGGGAACGCAGGACGGAGACTGGCAGCCGGAAACCCCGAAGTCCTGCCAGCGAAGCTGGTTGGCCGGGCCGGGGATGAACGGGATGGCGCCGCCGCTCACGAGGTTGAGGTGGCCCGTCCGCTTGTCGATCAGGAAGTGCCAGGCCGCGCCATACTGGGACCGGAAGCGTGCGAGGTCCGCCCGGTAGCCGGAATTCTCCCGGACCGCCTCCGAATCGGCGAGCGTCTGCGAGACGCGGAGCTCCTTCTTCGAGAACGTGAGCTTCTCCAGTTTGGAATCTCCCCGCTTGACGACCTGGGCCCCAAGGGGCAGGGCCAGCGCGGCCAGCGCCGCGCCGAGGATCAAAGCCTTCGCAACAGCGACGACACCGTGTACACCTCTTCGGTCCATGGGAACCTCCCCTCCTGTTCGTAACAGCTTCCTGAACGAGGAAACGCATCGCGAAGGAGGAATCCCTCAGCGCAGGGGCGCGACCCCTACCCGAGGACCCCAGGCTTCCACGTCATACAAATGTATCGGTTCCGTCTCATACATTTGTATGAGGCGAAGGCCGGCCGTGGAGCGGCGTCCTCGACGGCGACGAAGAGGTCGCCGGCAAAGACGTTGCCGAACTCGTGCTCATCCTGCGCTGAGGCCTCTACCCGCAGAAGGGAGCCCGCTTGCCGAAGAAGATCCGGGATTCGGCTGGCGCCTCCTCCGAGCCGGCCCAAAAGCGCCGGCATCGAGGCCCGCAAGGCCTCTCTTTTTGGGGGTCTTGAGCTGAGGGTGAGGCGGCCCAGCTGTGCTGGGACGCAAAGAATCGCGCACCTAGATGCGACTGCTAGCTTCTTGTAGCGGCAGGCAAACCATAAGCTCGGTTCCCCGTCCCGGACCCTCGCTGCGGGCTTCGACCCGTCCGCCGTGCAGAGCCACAAGGTTCTTGACCAGCGTCAGTCCCACGCCCAGCCCTCCCAGAGAGCGCCCCGAGGAGTCCTTCGCCTGGACGAACGGCTCGAACATCCGTTCGGGCAGGTCCTCAGTCAGGCCGATGCCGTCGTCGCGAACGCAAAGCAGGAGAATCCCCCCCTCCCGGCGCACGCTCGCCCAGATGTTTCCACCGGGATCGGTGTACTTGGCAGCGTTGTTCAGAAGGTTGGCCACCACCTGCACCAGGCGCGCGCGATCGCAGGACAGCAGCACCGGCTCCGCGGGCAGGTCGAGAGTCAAGCGGTGGTTGCGCTGGTCGATCAGCGGGCGCGCCAGTTCGACCGCACGCTCGACGATGTCGCCGAACAGAGCCTCCTGCATCTTGAGAACGATCGTGCCTTGATTGATGCGCGAGACGTCGAGAAGGTCGTCGACGAGCCGAGTCATCAGCGCCGTCTGCCTCGCCACCACTTCGCGTGAGCGGGTGCGCAATGAAGGATCATCGTCGCGGTGGCGCATCAGCTCCACGGAGGCCGTGATCGCTGCGAGGGGATTGCGAAGCTCATGTCCGAGCATCGCCAGAAACTCGTCCTTACGCCGATCGCTCTCAGCCAGGTCCTTGAGCCTCTTCTCACGCTCGCTCTCAAGCCGCACTCGATCGGTGACGTCGCGTGTGAAGCACCGGGTGTGAATCAGTGT
>DATANP010000033.1:0-3222 GCA_036266195.1 Thermoanaerobaculia bacterium
CTCCAGGCACGGGATGGCGGCGTCCTTGGACACGGCGGCCGCCATCTCTCCAAATTGTCAATGAACATCCACCCCACTCTCCCCTGCAAGGAGAGTCTACGTTTGGCTTCGTGGGATCGTCTACAGATTTTTTCATGCCAACTTGACCAAAAAGTCCAAGATCTGGACTTTTTGGTCCCAGTTCGACTTGGCAGAGCGAGTGGACGGTTGCCCGGGCACTTTCCGGCCAAATTGGCCGGCTTGCAAAGGTAGATATACCGTTTTAAAGTTGCGGAGAGAATTGCAGAGCTATCCAAGGCGAGTTGGCGCTATCCAAGAGGCATTGGAGTCATCCACGACGCCTCAGGATTACTCACCAGGATTCCAGGTTGTTTACGGCGAAGCCGCCTTATCCACGGCGAAGCAGAGCTATCCAGCGCGAATCACGGCTGTTTTGGGGGTGGATACCGCTGCGGCGCCTTGAATAACCGCGAGTTGCCGTGGATGGCCCTGCGTTGCGGTGAGCAGCTCGGCGTTGGGATGGATAGGGCTGTTTTGGCGTGGATAGCGCTACGTTGCCATGTATAAGGCTGCGTTGCCCTGAACAACCTTGAGTTGCCATGGATAACGTTGCGCCGCCTCGGTGCCAGCCTGCGTGGCCATGGATAGGGAAAGACCCCCAAACGGTTTCGCGGGCTGAACCGTATATTGGCTTCAGGCCGGCTGGAGGATTGGCCGGTAACGGTTCTCTGACAATCGATGCACAGCAGGACGCCGGGGGCTGTGCGGCAAGCTCCCCGGCGGGCTGCTGCTTTGGCAGCAGCCTTCACTCCCACTCGATCGTCGCCGGGGGCTTGCTCGTCACGTCGTACACGACGCGGTTGACGCCCTTGACCTCGTTGACGATACGGTTGGCGACCCGGCCGAGGAGGTCGTACGGGAGGGGGCTCCAGTCGGCGGTCATGAAGTCGTGGGTCTCGACGGAGCGCAGCGCGATCACGCTCTCGTAGGTGCGGTAGTCGCCCATCACGCCCACGCTCTTGACGGGCAGGAGCACGGCGAAGGCCTGGCTGACCTTGTCGTACCAGCCGCTCTCTCGCAGCTCCTGGATGAAGATGGCGTCCGCCTCCTGGAGGAGCCGCACGCGCTGCTCGGTGACCTCGCCCAGGATGCGCACCGCGAGGCCGGGGCCCGGGAACGGGTGGCGGCCGATGAGCTGCTCCGGCAGGCCGAGCTCGCGGCCGAGCTGGCGGACCTCGTCCTTGAAGAGGAAGCGAAGCGGCTCGACCAGCTCGAAGCCCAGCTCCTTGGGCAGGCCGCCGACGTTGTGGTGGGTCTTGATGACGGCCGACGGGCCTTTCACCGAGACCGACTCGATCACGTCCGGGTAGAGAGTGCCCTGGGCGAGGTATTGGACACCCTGGAGCCGCCGGGCTTCGTCCTTGAAGACGTCGATGAAGACGCGGCCGATGGTCTTGCGCTTCAGCTCCGGGTCTTCGACTCCCGCCAGCTCCGTGAGGAAGCGCTCGCGCGCGTCCACGGCGAGGATCGGGATGCCCAGGCCGTCGCGCAGGCTGTGCACGACCTGGAGAGCTTCGTCCTTGCGCAGGACCCCGTTGTCCACGAAGACGGCGGTCGAGCGCTCGCCCACGGCCCGGGTGAGGAGGGCCGCGACCACAGAGGAATCGACGCCGCCGGAGAGCGCGCAGAGGACGCGCCCCTCCCCCACTTTCTCGCGGACGGTGCTGACGGCCTCTTCCAGGTAGGAGGCCATGCCCCAGTCGCCGCGGGCGCCGCAGACGCCGAAGAGGAAGTTGCGCAGCAGCTCGCCGCCGTTGACGGTGTGGGAGACCTCGGGGTGGAACTGGATGCCGTACAGGCTGCGCCGGGGATCTTCGAAAGCCACGATTGGCGCGTTGGTGGTGCGCGCCGAGACCCGGAAACCCGGCGGCACGCCACAGACGCGGTCGCCGTGGCTCATCCAGACGGTCTCGGTGGACGAGAGCCCCTCGAACAGACGGCCCGGCTCCACGACCGAGACGTCGGCCCGGCCGTACTCGCGATGGCTGGAGCCCTCGACGCTGCCGCCCAGCCGGTCCGCCATGACGTACATGCCGTAGCAGATGCCGAGCACCGGGATGCCCAGCCCGAACAGCTCGGCCGGCGCGTTCGGCGCTCCGTCCTCGTAGACGCTCTGCGGGCCGCCGGAGAGGATGATGCCGACGGGCTGGCGCCGGCGGATCTCGTCGAGGGAAAGATCGAACGGATGGACCTCGCAGTAGACCCGGTTCTCTCGCACTCGGCGGGCGATGAGCTGGGTGAACTGGCTTCCGAAGTCGAGGATGAGGACGGTCTGATGGTCGGCCATACGGATCTTTATCACAGTTCTGACTCAGACTTCAGCTCCCGGGTCATCAGCTCCTCGACGGCTCGGCGCGGGTCCTTGCCTTCGTACATGACGGCGGCCATCTGCTGGGTGATGGGCATTTCGACGGAGCGCACGGCGGCGAGTCTGGAGACGGCCAGCGAGTTGCGGATGCCTTCGGAGACCAGATGAGTGCCGGAGGTGATCTGCTCCAGGGTCTTGCCCGCGGCCAGGTCCATGCCGGTCTTGCGGTTGCGCGACAGGCCGCCGGTGCAGGTGAGGACGAGGTCGCCGAGCCCGGCGAGGCCGGCGAAGGTGCGCGGCTGGCCGCCATAGGCGATGCCAAGGCGGGTGATCTCGTGCAGGCCGCGGGTGATCAGGGCGGCCAGGGTGTTGTGGCCGAGACCCAGTCCGCTCAGCACTCCGGCGGCCACGGCGATCACGTTCTTGACCGTGCCTCCCAACTCGACGCCGGCCACGTCGGACGACGAGTAGAGGCGCAGGTAGCGGGTGGCAAAGCACTCGCGGACCTCGGTGGCGAGGGAGGCGTCGTCCGAGGCGATCACCGCGGCCGACGGGGCGTTGCGCGCCAGCTCCGCGGCGAAGGTCGGGCCGGAGAGCACGGCGAAGCGCAGCTCGCGGTCCGCGGCCATGCCTTCCTCGAACGAGACCTGGCTCATGCGGGCGAGGGTCTCGATCTCGATCCCCTTGGTGCCGGAGATCAGCGAGACCCGGCGGTCCTTCGGCCAGACCTGGAGGAGCTGGCGGAGCACCTCGCGGAAGCCGTGCGAGGGGACGACCAGGAGGACGAATTCGCAGCCCGTGAGCGATTCGAGGTCCGAGGTCGGCTCCAGGAGGGGCGGCAGCTCGACGTCCGG
>DATANP010000034.1:0-12988 GCA_036266195.1 Thermoanaerobaculia bacterium
AAAGCCCTCGCTACGTCTTGTAGGGAGGGCTTCTCGTCAACCAAGCAATCGTGGCTTCGGCTGGAAACTGGTTGCGGGGGCAGGATTTGAACCTGCGACCTTTGGGTTATGAGCCCAACGAGCTACCAGACTGCTCCACCCCGCGTCACCGTTTTGCTTGTCCGCCCCCTCTCAGGAGCGGAGCGAGATCCTCGCACAACTCCCCGAGGCTGTCAAATGGCCCCGCGCACAGGAGACAACAGGGGGACGACCGGGTTCATTCCGTCTCCGACCGTCTTCGTCCTCGACGCGAAAGCTTTCGGCGTCACGCCGAACCGGGAAGTCGGCCGACTTACTCGTTTGTCCTGAGCGCGAAAGCCTTCGTGATGGACCCGAACCGGTTCGTCGCCAACAGGAACGGCTTCGGGGCGACGGCAAACCCGCTCGTCGGCCGGCGAAAGCGTTCGCGCTCACCACGAGAGCTTTCGTGCTGACTCCGAACCGGGAAGTCGGCCGAGTTCCGCGTTCGGCATGGACACGAAAGTGTTCGGGCCGAGGACGAGGGCGTTCGTCCTCGCCAGGAAGGCGTTTGTCCTGGACACGAACGCGGTCGGCGTGAACGCGAAGCGGTTCGTGCTCGACAGGAACCGGTTGGTGGAGGCGTAGATCAGCTACCGGTATGTCAGGCCGCCGGAAGTAGTGGAACGGGGTAAGAAGCAACATCCGGATCGACCGTGGCAAGCGTCAGCCCGTGCAGCCCCGAAGGATTTCCTCAGACAGTGGCGCGTCGAAGTCGTCCGGGACCCTGAACGCCCCGGCGCAGAGGCCAAAAGGGCATGGGCCGGGCTGGGTGGTCGGGACGGGTCGCAACTCGGCGACTGGATCCGCTGGGAGGAGGGCGGCCGGCTCCCGGACATCGTTCTGGAGATGCTGTCGCCTTCAACCGAGAAGATCGACCGCAACGACAAGATGAAGCTCTATGCGAGGGTGTTCCGCACCCGGGAGTACTTCCTCTACGACTTCGAGACCACGAAGCTGGAAGGCTACCGGCTGGCCGGCGACCTCTATCAGCCGGTGCGGCCCGACGCCAAGGGGTGGCTGCGGAGCGAAGTGCTCGGGGTGGACCTCGGTTTGTGGGAGGGGCGCGTGGACGGTGAGACCGCCGACTGGGTGAGGCTTTTTCTTCCGGACGGCAGCATGATCCCGACCCCTGAAGAGCGGGCGCAAGCCGCCGAGGCTGAGGTGGCTCGGCTTCAGGCTCTCCTGCGGGAGATGAGCGGTCCGAAAGCGGAATCCTGACGGGTCTTACAGGCCTAGGCCGCCGTGCCGGCCCAGGGCTTGATCTTCCCCAGCACCTCGGCCAGAGCCTCTTCCGCCACCTCGGTGTCATAGGCCACCTGGGCTCGCAGCCAGTACCCCTTCGAGAGGCCGAAGAACCGGCACAAGCGCAGGTCTGTATCCGCCGTGACCGCGCGCTTCCCGGCCACGATCTCGCCGATCCGCTGCGCGGGAACGCCGATCTCCTTGGCGAGGCGGTACTGGGAGAGGCCCATGGGGATGAGGAACTCCTCCTGCAGCAGCTCTCCGGGCGTCACGGGCTTGAGCCTTTCCATGGCCGCTTGCTCCTTCAGTGGTAATCCACGATCTCGACATCTTCGGCGCCGCTGGGAGTCCACCGGAAGCACACCCGAAACTGATCATTGATCCGGATGCTGTATTGCCCGGCGCGATCACCCTTCAGGGCTTCGAGCCGATTGCCCGGCGGGACCCGCAGGTCCTCCAACCGGCCGGCGATCTGAAGCTGCCGAAGCTTGCGGCGAGCGACTACTTCAATGCTCTGAAATCGTCGTACTCGCCGCCCGTTCGCGAGGTCCTCGGTCTCGGAGCTCTTGAACGACACGATCATGATAACGCGGCGCGTGATTAACGTCGAGCGTGATGCTACTCGATATACCCCAGCGACCGTAGCTTCCGCTCCGCCTCCAGGCTCTCCTCGGCCTTTCCCTTACCCTCGGTGCGGCCGAGCCAGGATGTGAGCAACTCGCGGAGGCCGTGGAAGGCGCGGCGATCCTGGCGGAGGCGGTCGGTCTTTTCCCTGGGGTCGGCCTGCAGGTCGTAGAGCTCGAAGCTCCCCTTGCCCAGGTCGTGGATCAGCTTGTGCCGGTCGTCGGAGGCGCTGCGCAGGGTGCCCTGCATGCCGTACTGGTGCGGGTCGAGGTTGCCGGTGCCCTCGATCAGCGGCCTCAGGCTCTCGCCTTCCAGCTTCAGACCCTTGGCGTCGATCCCCAGGTAGTCCAGGATCGTGGGCACCAGGTCCAGGTTCTGGACGGGCTGCTTCAGGACCTTGGGCTCGACCCCCGGGAAGTGGATGAACATGGGGATCCTGATCGAGGAGTCGTAGAGGGTGCGGCAGTGTTTGATGTGGCCGTGCTCCAGGAACTCCTCGCCGTGGTCCGCGGTGAAGATCAGGAGCGTGTCATCCCACTTGCCGGTCCGCTTGAGCTCCTTGAGGAGGTTGGCGAATTGGTTGTCGAACGAGGCGATCTCCTCGTCGTACAGGCCGACCAGGTATTCGATGTCCGAGGGCTTGAGGCCCGGGTCCGGCGCTCCCTTGTAGATCATGTCGCCGATCGGGTTCGGGTCGCCGGCACGGATGAACTCCTTGTCCGGCCGGCCCTTGGCCCAGCGCCCGCGCTGGCTCTTCGGCGGCCGGTAGGGGCCGTGCGGGTCCAGGTAGTGGAGATAGAGGAAGAACGGCCGGTCGTCGGTCGCCTGGAGGAGCGGGAACGCGGCGCGGTTCACGCAGCCGGCCGGCTTCCACACGCAGTCCTCGTGGAAGGTGTCGAACCCCCGGCCGAAGCCAGCGCCGGGGTTGAAGCGCCCCGGAGTGTTGCGCACCACCGGGCTCGCCGAGACCGCGGCTGTGCGGAAGCCGCGGTGCTTCAGGATCTCGGCGATGGACGGGATGCTGTCCGGGATGCCCAGCTCGTGCGCGGCCGGCTGACCGAGGAAGGCCGACGGGTAGCGCGAGGTCAGGATCGAGTTCGCCGATGGGAAGGTGCAGGAGGCCTGGCTGCGGGCGTTTTCGAACTTGAGCGACTCCCTGGCGAAGGCGTCGACGTTCGGGCTCGTCGGCCGCGAGTAGCCGTAGGTTCCGAGGTGGTCCGCCCGCAGGGTGTCCACCAGGACCAGAATCACGTTCTTCGGCCGCTGCGGCTCGGGCTTCGAGCAGGCGGCCAGCCCAAGAAGAAGGACGCAGAGGAGTCGGCGGCTCATCAGTCTTCCAGGTGGATGAGGTAGTCGCGGTCGAGGCGGTTGCGGAAGGGGATCAGGAGGTCGGCCCGCGGCGGGCCCTTCCGCGCTTCCACGATGATGACGTGCGGCAGGTCCGAGCTGTCGTTGTAGATCTCGTGCCGCTCGATGCCCTGGAAGACCGGCAGCTCGCTCTCGCCGTATCGGCACCAGCGGATCAGGTCGAACCCGCAGACGGTCAGGGCCTCGGTGAGCAGCTCGCGGTTCCAGAGGAACTGGTGGCGCCAGCCGTGGAAGGCCCGGTTGAGGCGGACCGCGGCCTGGCGCTTCTCCTCCGGGCTCATGTCCAGGCGGTAGTGCGTGTGCCAGACCCATTCGAGATTCGGAGTGGAGAGCCGCGCCCAGCCGCCCGGAATCAGGACACGGTGGCTCTCCTCCAGGAAATTGACCGCGTCGGCGACCCCCAGGTGCTCCAGGAAGTGCTCGGCGAAGACCGCCTCGGCGCTGCCGCCCGGAAAGCCCAGCCCCCGGGTCACGTCGCAGACCACGTCCACCCCCGGCAGGTCCTGGTAATCGAGGTTGACCCAGCCTTCCAGCCGGGCCGTGCCGCTGCCGACGTGGAGGCGCAGAGGAGCTGTATCGGCGGGATTGGCGGGATTGGAAGACATGACGGGCGTCTCTCGGACGCGGGAGTCTAGCATTTCTTCAAAATGCTTGAGCCCATAGGGGTTTTGCGGATAATCTACCGTCGTCTGTGATTGGTTTCTCGGAGGAGAGGGAATGTTCGTTATCGAAGAGATCGTGGCTCGGGAGATCCTCGATTCGCGGGGGAACCCGACCCTGGAGGCGGATTGCATCCTGGACGGCGGCGTCGGCGGGCGGGCGGCGGTGCCGTCGGGTGCCTCGACCGGCGAGCGCGAGGCCCTGGAGCTGCGCGACGGCGGCAAGCGCTACGCGGGCAAGGGAGTCACCAAGGCGGTTGAAAACGTTCTTTCGGAGATCGCGCCGCGGCTGCGCGGCATGGACGCGCGCGACCAGGCGCGTATCGACCGGCTGTTGATCGACCTGGACGGCACGCCGGACAAGAGCCGGCTCGGCGCCAACGCGACGCTCGGCGCCTCGCTCGCCGTGGCCCGCGCCGCGGCCGAGGCGAGCGGCCTGCCGCTCTATGCCTATCTCGGCGGCCCGGCGGCCACGGTGCTGCCGATTCCGCTCCTCAACGTCCTCAACGGCGGCGCCCATGCGGACAACTCGATCGACGTGCAGGAGTTCATGCTCGTGCCGATCGGGTTCAAGCGCTTCTCCGACGCGCTGCGGGCCGGGGTCGAGGTCTACCACACGCTCAAGCAGGTCCTCAAGAAGGAGAAGATGGTGACCGCGGTCGGCGACGAGGGCGGCTTCGCGCCGAACCTCAAGAGCAACCGCGACGCGCTCGACCTCCTGATGAAGGCCATCGACGCGGCCGGCTACAAGCCGGGCCGGGAAATTGCACTGGCTCTCGACGTGGCCGCGAGCGAGCTGGTCGAGAAGAAGAAGGGTAGTATCAAGGGGGGTGTCACCTATGCCCTGGCGGGCGAGGGCCGCACCGGGCTGTCCAGCTCGGACCTGATCGCCCTGTACCGCGACTGGATCGGCGCCTATCCGCTGGTCTCGATCGAGGACGGCCTGGCCGAGAACGACCATGCGGGCTGGAAGGAGCTGACGGCCGAGCTGGGCTCGCGCGTGCAGCTCGTGGGGGATGACCTGTTCGTCACCAACCCGGAGATCCTGGCGAAGGGCATCCGGGACGGGCTGGCGAACGCGCTGCTGGTCAAGGTGAACCAGATCGGCACCCTGACCGAGACGCTGGAGGCGGTGGAGATGGCCAAGACCCACGCCTACAGCAACATTCTGAGCCACCGCTCGGGCGAGACCGAGGACACCACCATCGCCGACCTGGCCGTGGCCACGCGCTGCGGCCAGATCAAGACGGGCGCCCCGTGCCGCAGCGACCGGGTCGCCAAGTACAACCGTCTGCTGCGCATCGAGGAGGAGCTGGACAACGTGGCCACGTATCCCGGGGCCGCGGCGTTCCCACGCTGGAAACCGTGATCGAGACGCCCGCGCCCGCCCGGTCCGACTCCTTTCGCCCGGTGCTGGGACTGAGCCTCCTTCTCTTCGTCGCGGTCCTCGGCATCGCGGCGTGGCGGAGCTATCACGACCTCTCCGCCTCCCGCGAGCGCGAGAAGCTCCTGGAGACCCGCATCCAGGAGACCCGCGGCCGGATCGACGAGCTCCACGACCGGATCGAGCGCCTGCGCAGCGACCCCGGCGCCCTGGAGCGCCGCGCCAGGGAGGACCTCGGCATGGTCCGCCCGGGCGACGTTGTCATCGAGCTGCCGGTTGACAATAGCCGTCCTCCCTTGGGGACGGTTCCGGCCGCGGCCCCTCCCGCCTCCTCTCCGCAACAGCACTGAAAAGAAAAGGCTTGGCCGTCCGGGCCTGCCTGGCACGGCGCTTGCCTTTCTACGGGGCAGCGGAGATCCCTGGCTCCTTGTTTCCAGGGACGCGGACCCTAGAGGAGGTACTGACCATGACACCGCGAACCTTTCGACCCAGCCCCTTTGTGGCCGCCATGGCGGTCTTCCTGCTTGTCGTAGCCGGTACTGCCGGTACGGCGGCCGCCCGCGGCGGCTTCAACCTCGTCTCCCTGGACCAGGAGTGGGGGATGCGCGACCAGCTCCGCTCCCAGGTCGCCCAGGAGATGCGGCTCGTCCGGGACAGCGACGCGCTGGCCTATATCAACCTGGTCGGCCGGCGGATCGCCAGCCGGACCGAGCTTGGCAACCGGCGGTGGGACTTCGGCATCGTGGACGACAAGGCGGTGAACGCCTTCAACCTGCCGGGCGGCCTGGTGTACGTCAATGCGGGCCTCATCAACGAGGCGGACAGCCTGGATGAGCTGGCCGGCGCTCTCGCCCATGAGATCGGCCACGGCAATGCCCGGCACGGGACCCAGCTCATGACCCGGGCCTACGGCTACAACGCGCTGGCCACCCTGCTGCTCGGCCGCAATCCCAGCCAGGGCAAGCAGATCCTGGCCCAGGTGGTGGGCACGGGCGTGATCAACAACTACAGCCGGGGCGCCGAGCTGGAGGCCGACCGCCTGGGCGTGCACTACACGTACGCGGCCGGGTACGATCCGCGGGGCATGGTGAGCCTCTTCCAGGACCTGCTCCAGGAGCGCTCGCGGCGACCGACCAAGGTGGAACAGTTCTTCGCCAGCCATCCGCTGACCGAGGAGCGGATCCGGATCGTGCAGGCGGAGGCGGCGCAGCTTCCGCGCAAGGCTTCGCTGACCCACGACACCCGCAACTATCAGAGCTTCCGGTCCGAGCTGCGGTAGCCCCCAGATACGCCCCAGATACGACAAGCCCCGGCGGGAAGAGTCCCGTCGGGGCGCGCGTACTATCGGGCAGGAAAAGCTCAGGAGATCTTGACGACGTTCTTCGCCTGGAGGCCTTTCGGCCCTTCGACAACCTCGAAGGTCACCTTGTCACCCTCGCTGAGGGTACGGAAGCCCTCGGCGATGATGGAAGCATGATGGACGAAGACATCCGGCCCCTGCTTCCGAACGATGAACCCGTAGCCCTTCGCATCATTGAACCACTTGACCACACCTTCTTCGGCCATACTCTCTGCTCCTTGAAACAAGTGTTTCTGTTGCGCCGCGTCACCGCGGCAACCTCCGCCCCTCACAAGAGGGACAAGAAAACAACCAAAAAAATCTCCTTCAGCTCTCCTCTCCGACGGTGCCGGGCCGGCATGGCTGCCGCAATCTCTCCAGTCCTCCTCTCCGCGACTCGGCCTTCTCCGACGTTCCGGTGCTCATGCTTTACTCCGGGATGGGTCGGTGATCTGGGCGTTGCTGCGGCAGGGGAAGATGGAGGTCAGGCGGGCACTGTGTCCTAAACCACGTCCAAGCTCGATACCATTCGTTGCAGAGATGGTGGCATCGACGGAGGGAAAAATCAAGGGGTGGGAAGACGGCCGCCCGGAGCGGACGGTACAATCGTCGCCATAGGAGGACGACTTGACCTCGACGCGCATCCCCAGACAGCTCGATCCGGTGGAGATCCGGGTCCTCGGCGTGCTGCTCGAGAAGGAGCAGACGACGCCCGAGGCCTGCCCGCTCACGGTGAACGCGATCCTCGCCGGAGCCAATCAGAAGACGAACCGCGACCCGGTGATGGAGCTGACCGAGGAGCAGGTGGTCGACGCCCTGGAGCATCTGCGCCAGGACGTGCTGGCCTGGAGGACCGAAGGCGCCCGGAGCGAGAAGTGGCAGCAGAGTGTGGTCCGTCGCTGGGGCCTGGACCGGGCGGGCAAGGCGCTGATGACGCTCCTCCTGCTCCGCGGGGCCCAGACCCCGGGCGAGCTGCGGACCAGGAGCGAGCGGATGCACCCCTTCGCCACGGTCCAGGAGGTCGAGGAGGCCCTGCAGCGCATGGCCGGCATCGACGAGCCGCTGGTGCGCGAGCTGCCCCGGCGGCCGGGCCAGAAGGAGAACCGCTGGGTCCACCTGGCCGGCGAGATCGTGGAGGCGCCCGAGCCGGCGTCGGCGATGGCCGAGGCGCCGGAGCGGCCGGCGGCGGGCGGGCTGTCGGCCAGGGTGGAGCGCCTGGAGGAGCTGGTGGCCGGGCTGGCGAAGGACGTGGAGGAGTTGAAGCAGCTCCTGAGCTAGACCACCTCGATCCCCACCTGCCCCTCCAGCACCTCGCCGATTTCAGCCACCTGGTGGCCGCTGGCCCGCAGGGCCGCCAGCAGGGCGCCGGCCTGGTCCGGCGGGGTGGAGAGCAGCAGGCCGCCCGAGGTCTGGGGGTCGAAGAGCAGCTCGCGGTGGACCCGGTCCAGGCGGGCCCGATCCGTGAAGACCGGCGCCACGTTGGCCTCGTTGGCGTCGGTGCAGCCGGTCGAGATCCCCTTTTCCACGAGCCGGTAGAAGTGGTCGTAAACCGGCAGGCTCTCGAACACGATCCGCAGTCCCACGCCGGAGGCCTTCGCCATGCCGAGCGCGTGGCCGGCGAGGCCGAAGCCGGTGATGTCGGTCGCCGCGTGGACCCCGTGGAGCAGGGCCATGCGGCCTGCTTCGGCGTTGAGGCGCTCCATCTCCCGGAGCGCCGGCTCCAGGCCGGCCTCGTCGATCCGGTCCACCTTGAAGGCGTTGATCAGGACTCCGGTGCCGAGCGGCTTGGTGAGGATCAGCCGGTCTCCGGGTCGGGCCCTGGCGTTGGTGAGGAGGCGGTGGCGGTCCGCCTGGCCGACCACCGCGAGGCCGAACTTGAGCTCCGGGTCGCGCACCGAGTGGCCGCCGAGGAGGACCGCCCGGGCGTCGGCCAGGGCGCCGGCCGCGCCTTCCAGAATGCCCTGGAGCGCCGGGGCGTCCTCTTCATCCAGCGGCGGGAAGCAGCAGAGGTTGAGCGCGAAGAGCGGCCGGCCGCCCATGGCGTAGACGTCCGAGAGCGAGTTGGCCGCCGCCACCCGGCCGAAGCGGCGCGGGTCGTCGCAGACCGGGGTGATGAAGTCGGCCGTGGCGACCAGGGCGTAGTCGTCCAGGAGATACACCCCGGCGTCGTCCGCGGTCTCCGGACCGACGAGGATCCTCTCATCCCGTCCGGCGAGCCGGACGAGCGGGCCGATCATCTCGGAAAGGTCCCCCGGACCTATCTTGGCCGCTCAGCCACCGGTGGTGGCGCAGGCCGTGAGGCGGAATTTCCGCCGGAACAGTGCCATGGGCGCGCATTGTATCCGGGTTCGCGCAACGTGTATTCTTGCCCGGAACGCCACGAGCTTGAGCTCAGGAGAAGGAGGTGTCCATGCGAGCCAAGATCTTCCTTCTGGTTTCCGCCGTCCTGCTGCTCCTTGCGACCGCCTGCACCAAGAGCGCGCCGGAGAGCGAGTCGAGCGCGCCGAGCTCCACGAGTGCGCCGGATACCGGAACCGCTCAGCCGCCGGCCGGCGGAGTCGCCCCCGCGACCGCCTCTCCTCCGGCCGGCCCGGCTACCTCCGAGCCTTCCGGAGCCGCTCCCGCCGCCGCGGCCCCGGAGAGCGTCCTCGCCAGCCAGGAGACGAGCTGGTCGGGGGTCGTGGCGGAGGTGACCGAGTTCCGGCGCAAGGGCAACACGCTCACGGCCCGGGTCCGGCTGCGGAATCAGGGCAGCGCGGCGGCCCAGCCCGAGGTCAAGTATGACGAGGTCTATCTGATGGACCTGGCCGCGGGAAAGAAGTACCAGGTGCTCGCGGACGAGGCCGGCTCCTACATCGCCGCGCTGCGTTCCGGCTGGAAGGACCGGTGGTACGGCGAGCTCGCGCCGGGTCAGGGTCAGCTCCTGTGGATGAAGTTCCCGGCACCGCCGGCCGAGGTCCGGTCGGTCACCCTGCAGATCCCCGGCGTGCCGCCGTTCGAGGATCTGGCGATCCAGGACTCCTGAGATGGCCCTGCGACGCCTTGCCACCGCGGTGGCCCTCCTCGCGGTCCCGGTCCTCGCGGCCGCCGGAGAGCCTCCCTATGCCGGCCCGTGGGATCCGGCCGCCGAGTCGGCGGCCGAGGCCGCCGTGGCCCGGCTCGGAGCAAAGCGCGCGTTGGCGTTGACTCCCCGCGTGCTGGCGATCCGCGGCCTCGCGTCCGGCCTCGTGGCCACGGTCCAGGACGTCCAGCGGGCCATGCGGGACCTGGGCGCGAAGGAGACGGACCTCGAGGTCCGGGTGGAGCTGCCGGCGGACGTGCTCTTCGACTTCGACAAGGCCGACATCCGGGCCGATGCCGCGCGGGCCCTGGCCCAGGTCGCAACCCTGATCCACGCCTATCCCTCCGGCAGCGCGACGCTCGAAGGCCACACCGATTCCAAGGGCGACGACGCTTACAATCAGGGCCTCTCGAAACGCAGGGCCGAAGCGGTCGAACGCTGGCTGGTCGAGAAGGAGGGGATCGAGGCGGCGCGCCTGACCCCGCGGGGATATGGGGAGAGCCGCCCCGTAGCCTCCAATGACGACGAGGCCGGGCGGCAGAGGAACCGGCGCGTCGAGGTCGTGATCCGGAAGCAGTAAACCGCCGCCGGGGCGGTAAATCCTTTTCACTTGCATTCAAGGGAGAGCCTGCATGTACGACAAGCTTTCGACGTCTCTGCTTGCGGAGTTCATCGGTACGTTCGCCCTGATCTTCATCGGGGCGGGTGCCGGCGCGTTGGGCGATGGCGGACTGGTGGGCGTCGCGCTCGCCCATGGCCTGGTGATCATTGGATTCGCCTACGCCTACGGCCACATCTCCGGGACCCATATCAACCCGGCGGTGACGCTCGGCGTCTGGGCGGCCGGCAAGATCGACACGGCCCGGGCGTTCTCCTACATCTTCTTCCAGCTCCTGGGCGGCGTGGTCGCGGCGTTCACGCTCTCCTGGGTGCTGGGGAGCCGGCAGGGCAACCTCGGAGCCACGCTCCTGGCCGACGGCGTGACCCCGTTGGTCGGCGTAGTGCTGGAGGCGATCCTGACCTTCTTCCTGGTGAACGCGGTCATGAACGCGGGCATCAGCGGCAAGGCCACCATCCCCGGCGGTCTCGCCATCGGCTTCACGCTGACCTTCTGCATCCTCATGGGCGGCCCGCTCACCGGCGCCAGCCTCAACCCGGCGCGGAGCCTCGGACCCGCGGTTGCCTCCGGCAACTTCGCCAACCTCTGGGTCTACTTCGTGGGTCCGATCCTCGGCGGCGTGGTCGCGGGCGTCCTCTACAAGGCGGTCTTCGAGGAGCGCAAGGCGCCTTCCAAGCGCTAGAGATTCACCTCTCGGGCAGCACGTCCGGCCACCAGCCCTTCGGGTCGTTCACCGGCAGGGGGCAGGTGGCATGGACGTGCAGCTCGTAGAGCATCCGGTGATCATGCCGGAGGGCGAGGCCGAAGCTGTCCGACCCGTCGTGGCCGGCGCACCGGTAGTGGGTGCTGCCGAGCGGGATCAGGAGCAGGAGGATCACCGAGGCCGCGGCGTAGATCCACACCCGCGGTGAGGCGCGCCTCGACCAGCGGGGGCTGCGCAGCAGCAGGCCGGTCCAGAGCACGAGCGGCAGGACCGCGGCGTGGAGGACGATCAGCGCCTGCCACATCATGATGGTCGTCGGCGCCAGGGCGAAGACCACGGCCGCCGCGGCGAAGGTCCAGAACGCGTATCCCTTGAGCCACGTCCGCTCCGAGGCCTCGGCCGGAAGGCGTCGCCGGAATTGACGCCAGCGGCGCCAGAGCCGCAGATTGGCCTGGAGAGGGAAGATGGCCGTCATCAGACCGAACAGACCGACCACGACCGAAACCTCGTGGCCGATCCGGGCGCCCGGCCCGGGTGCCAGGAAGTCTCCGAAGTCGAAGCGCGTCATCTTCTCCGACAGGTAGAGCGACGAGTAGCGCAGCCAGTAGAGAAGGCCGCGCACCAGGGGGAAGACGTAGACGAGTCCGCGGCCGAGGAAGCCCTTGTCCGCATCGGTAAGAATCGCCGGCTGTGCCAGGAGGTCGCGCGCCCAGGGGATGAGCGGCAGGGCCGCGACCGTGGCGCCCAGGATGCCCGCGGTCCAGTGCGGCCGGAAGTAGCCCCTCAGCCAGAGCAGGAGGGAGGAGACGGCCAGGAGCAGGAACGAGGCGTGGATCTGGAAGGCCAGGACCAGCGTCGCGCCGAGCAGGAGAGAGGGTCCGAACCGGGCGCGCTCGCGCTGGACGAGGCAGGCCCAGAGGTGGACGGCGCCGGCCAGGAACAGGTAGTTCGGGTTCCAGAGGAAGGCCGAGAAGTACATCCGCCACGGGTTGAGCCAGTAGAGGATGGCGAACACCGCGCGCTCGGCCGGGCTCAGGATCTTCCGCAGCGTCCGGTCCAGGAGCCAGTAGGCCAGCACGTGGCAGAGGAGGATGACCGCCGTGGCTGCCCGGTGATCGCGCCAGACCATCAGGGGGAGGCCGACCAGCACGCTCGTGATGCCGCCCGGCGCCTTGCCGCCGGTGGACATCGGGTTGCCGTAGGAGATCCAGCGCCCCTCGGCCGCCAGGAGCCACCCGCGGGCCAGGAGATTGAGCTGGTCGCCGCCCACCTGGCTGCGGAAGAGCATGAAGACCGAGATCGCCAGCCCGAGGAGGAAGGCCGTTCCGACGAATCGGGAGGCGTCGCGGTCGGAGAGGTGTCGGAGATCCATATAAGAGGCTAGCCCGGGGATAGCGGTGAAGGATACTCTGGGCGCTCCATGAAGAGGAAGGCGGGGTTCTGGGTGGTATTGGCGGCCGTGCTGTACACGGTGCTGGCGCTCGTCTACCTGCGGCCGGTCTGGGCCGTCTGGCAGGACCGCATCGCGCCGAACACCGAGGACCCCCTGTTCAACCTCTGGGTCCTCAAGTGGAGCGCCCACCAGATCCGCCTCGGGCTGCCCGACCTCTGGAACGCGAACGTCTACTGGCCGACCCGCGGCACGCTGACGCTCTCAGACCACCTGCTCGGCCCCGCGTTCCAGCTCGTGTTGTTCGAGACCGTGGTCCCGAACGCGATCGCGGGCTACAACTTCCTCTTCTTCACCTCGTTCGTGCTCACCGGCCTGGCGGTCTGCTGGGTGGTGCGCCGCAGCGGGGCTTCATGGGTCGCCGCGATCCTGGCCGGGGCGATGTACGCCTTCTCGCCGTTCCGGATCAGCCAGCTCAACCACATCCAGATCCTCCTGGCGCAGTGGGTGCCGCTCACCCTCTGGTTCTGGGACCGGCT
>DATANP010000035.1:0-5414 GCA_036266195.1 Thermoanaerobaculia bacterium
ATCCTCGTCTGGCACTTCTACTTCGTCGTCTTCGACCCGCTGGTCTACCCCATGGACACCGCGTGGCTCACCGGCCGCGAGGTGCCCGGGCGTTCACTGGAACGGGAACCGGGTTGAAGAGCTGCTGAGAGCCCGCAATGCCTGGGACCGCCGGCGCCTCGCCGGCGGTTTTTTCATATCGCCGGCGAGGCGCCGGCGCTCCCAGGTTATACCTGCCGGTCAAGCTCGGTCCGGAGGCGGGCCAGTTCCTCTTCGGCCGCCCTGAGCAGCTTGTTGGTCTCCTCGGGGGTGGGCAGCAACCGGCCAGAGGGGTGCTCGAACATCAGCACGCGCTCACCGTCCGGAGAGATCTGGAACCAGAGGCCGGTCGTCTCGGACAGGAGTCGGCCCTGTTCGTCCGGCTGGATGGGCTGGTAACCGGAGGGACCCAGGCGATAGCCGAGCAGCCGGAAGCGGCGGTCCCGGAGGTGGGAATCGACAATCAGGTATTCCGGAATTCCGGCCCGGCGATACAGAGCGACCTTGTCCCGCAGATCGGTGTTGCGGATGCGCGAGGACAGGGGTGACACCACCTCGATGATCAGGCAGGGACGGACCCCCTCGGCAACCACGTCGAAGCTGTCCCGGTGAGCTTTCCTGTTGCGTACTCCACGGATCACGGAGACATCGGGCGAGGGCTGGTCCAGCCCCGGACCGAAGCGGTGCTTGAGATCGAACGTGACCAGCACATCGGGCGACGAAAGAAAGAAGCCGTCCAGCCGGTCGGCAATCCGGCGTGCGGTATCGCTGTGGGTTGTGCCCTGGGTCATTTTGTCGCCGACTTCAGGATTCAGGAACAGCTCGGGAGTCAGCGGCATCACGACCAGCCTCATCCGGCCGTCGGGACCTTCGACCCAACGTTCCAAGGTGATCCCCGGCTCCTCGTCGAGGAGGTCGGGTTCGATCGGCTTGCGGACAGGCTCAGCCATGGCCCCGAGTATAGACAATCTCCCGAGATCCGTCAAAGATATCGCGGATCAAGGAGAAAGGGAAGGGGAAGGACGCTGGAAGGCGACACGGGGCGCGCAATCCTGACCCATCCCAAGCTGCCACCGGAAGAACGCCAGGTGATCGATCAGGTTCCGGAGCTGCTTGTCGATCGGCGCGCCGAAGCCGTGGCCGGACTCGCGGTCCACCTGGAGGAGGATCGGTTCCTTTTCCGGATCGCTTGCCGTGGAAGCCTGGAGCAGGGCTGTCATCTTGCGCGCGTGGAGAGCGTGGACGCGGTCGTCCTGCTCGCCCGCGGTGAGGAGTGTGGCCGGGTACTTTGTTCCCTTTTTCACGTTCTGGTACGGCGAGTAGCGGAGGAGATAGGGAAACTGTTTCGGATCGGCGCTCGAGCCGTATTCGCTCACCCAGTTCCTGGCGCGCAGGAAATTGTGGAAGCGCAGCATGTCGAGGAGCGGCACGTCCGCCACCACCGCCGAGGCGAGATCCGGCCGCTGCGTGAGGAACGCGCCGGTCAGCAGGCCGCCGTTCGAGGCGCCGGTCACGCCGAGCCGCTCGGACCGAGTGTAGCCGTTGGCGATCAGCCACTCCGCGGCCGCGATGAAATCGTCAAAAACGTTTTGTTTCTTCTCGAACATCCCGGCCTCGTGCCAGGCCTCGCCGTACTCGCCGCCGCCGCGCAGGTTGGGCAGCGCGAACACGCCGCCCTGCTCGTACCAGGCGAGATTGCCGGGATCGAAATACGGAGTCAGCGACACCGCAAACCCGCCGTAGCCCTCCAGGATCGTCGGATTGCAGCCGTCGAGCTTGAGACCCTTGCGGTGAACGATGAACATGCTGATCCGCGTGCCGTCCTTCGACGGATACCAGACCTGCTTCACCTCCAGCGTGGACAGATCGAAGGGCACCTCCTGGCGCCACCAGAGCTTCCTGTCGCCGGTCCGCAGGTCCACCCGGTACACGCTCTGCGGCGCGTCGAAGCTGGTGTACGAGAGCCAGGCGATCGGATGGTCCGGGCCGCCCGACAGCTCCGCCGAGCCGATCCCGCTGATACCGGGCAGCGCCAGCGGCCCCTTCGGCTTTCCATCCAGTCCGAAGAGCTCGATCCGCGTGCTGGCGTCCTGGACGTATGTGCCGACCAGCAGATCCCCGGCCTGCGAAAGAGAAAACAGCGCGGCCTTGCGCTCCGGAATCACCTCGCGCCAGCGCTCCAGCGCCGGATCCTTGAGATCCACGGCCACGACCCTCCGGTTGGGCGCGTCAAGCGTCGTGGACATGTAAAGCGTGTCGCCGACGACCGGATCGGTGTTCCAATACACGTCCGTCAGCCCGGCGATGGCCTTGCGGCCCACGAGGATCGGCCGGGGCTTGGGGGGGCCGGCGGCTCCCGTCTTCAGCCATTGCTGGAAATCGACCACCCAGAGATCGTTCGAGTTGCTGCCCGTCCACTGGCCGAGGAGGAGCCAGCGGCCGTCGTGGCTCAGGTGACCGAACGGACCCCAGGTGGAAGCCGCCGGTCCCTCCTTCGGCTGCTCCAGGATCACGCGGTCCTGCGCCGGGTCGGAGCCCACCCGGTGGAAGCGGATGCGCCGCGAATACGGGTCCTTCACGTCCTCCAGATTGTTGTAGACGAACCCCGAGCCGTCCGGCAGCCAGTCCACCTCGCGCACCTTGTTCCGAATCTCGTCCGGGAGCCATTTGCCGGTGGCGGTCTCCAGCAGGTGGAGCGTGGCGTTCTCGCTGCCCGCCCGGTAGACGCCGAACGCGACCAGCCTGCCGTCGGGGCTCGGATCGAACCAGGCCATCGTGGTCAGGCCGCTCGCGTCGATCTGGTTGGGATCGAGGAGCGTCCGGGCCGGTCCGTCGCCCTCGGACGTGACGAGCACGCCCTGGGCCTGGTCGGGCCCCTGCCGGAAGAAGAACAGCCGCTCGCCGCGCATGGCCGGAGCCCCCTGGAAGCCGCCCTTCGCGGTGAGAGCCCGCACCCGCGCCTCCAGCTCCTTGCGCCCGGGCAGGCTGTCGAGCACCGAGCGCGAATACGCATTCTGGGCATCCGTCCAGGCGCTCACCCGGGCGTCGAGCTGCGGGTCCGGCTTCGTCATCTCCGGAGCCGCGCTCCCTTCGAGCCAGCGGTAGGGATCGATGACCTCGACCCCATGAAGGACCTCGCGGACCGGCTGGACCTCCGAGGGTGGAGGAGAGGAAGCGAGAAGCGGTAAGGCGAGAGCTGAGAGAAAAAGTCGGCGCATACCTGAGATCCTACCCCGGGACCGCAGGGAGGAGTCTCCTGGCGCGTCGGTCAAGAAATGCTCCGCCGATGAGGTTGACTGCGATCGATTACCATCTTATACTACTTAAGTACGTGAAATTATATAGTCGAGGAAAGGGCACGCACTGTCGATGCGTGTCTTTGGATTTACGGAAACTCCAAAGAGAGTGAAGACACCTGATCTCTTCCCACAGCCCCGTAGCTCAGAGGTAGAGCGCCTGCACTTAAATGCAGGAGGTCGTAGGTTCGAATCCTGCCGGGGCTACCTGTAATCGCTATGACTTCCATTGCGGAATATAAGGGAAAGCCACCTGGCCAGCGACTTTCGGACCTACAGCGTATAGTGTGGGAATCCCCGAGCTCTTTAACTCTTTGGGTAGGGGCGGGTTTCGGAAAGCTGTTTGCCAATCTTCCAGTATGGAGTGAGCTGCTGACGGACTTGGCGGCAAGCATTGAGGCAGGTCCCGAGCGCAATATACTCACTGACTTGATCAGTCACGGACGCCTGCAGGTAGCTGCCGAACTTCTGACTGAGATCGATGGTGGTCGCCTCACCGATAAGATCTGTGATCTCTTTCAATCGGAATCGGTTGACATTTCGCAAAATCCACTCTGCAGACTTCATCCCGGGACGGTAATCACTACAAATTACGATACGCTGCTCGATCGGATATTTCCTGAGTATCGCATAATTCGCCCTCGCGATCCGATTGAGAGTATCTTCAACTTTCGGCCCAAGTTGGTCAAGCTTCATGGATCGATAAGCGACCCTTCCAGCATAGTCCTGAACGTCACTTCGTATGCGAAGACTTATGATAAAGAATTAGAATGGTTCTTGGCCCACATCTTTCAGAACACAACTGTCCTGTTCGTCGGTGCCGGCTTGGCAGAGTCGGAACCGTACATGCGCTTCATTCGATTGCTGAATTCATCTAAGCTTCTTCGGGGCCATCACTATGCCATAATGCCCTTCGCACAGGGGCTCACCGGCGACGCCACGGACAAGGTCATTCGAGATCGTTCGAACATCCTGGAAACCATAGGTATTAGAACGCTTCCCTATGTGGTATCGGAGCCGAAGGATCATCATTTCGTCGTTGATCTGCTTCGCGAGCTTCAGGCCAATTCGAAGGATGCTCTTAGCAAGACGATCTTGGCGCTCGAAAATGCCCTCCAACTCTACGGTCCTGAAAATGTGGGACCGACTCTTTTCCGCCTGTTCGCCACCTTGGATCGAGCTCAGCTCGATCAGAAGCCGTTTCTCATCCTCGTTGTAAAATTCTTGAGATTGATTAGGCGGCAAGAGAGAAAAGATCTTGGGCGTCTTTGGCGCTCACAGCTAAGTAAGTTGATCGACTATCATGAGGCTCAAACGAAGAAGCATTTCGCCGAGGAGCTCAAGGGCGGGCAGGCCCGAAGCAGCAAGGCCAGAGAAATCGCGGAAAACAAGATGTTCATGTACGACTCAGGGTTCTAGTGTCGAGGTGGAGGACAGTATGAAGTGGCGTAACCGAGAAGTGTGGAGGAAGAATCTAATGATTATTTGGATCAGCAGCCTTCGCAATCCTAGTCAATGCCGCAGCTTTTTACTCACTAGATATGGATTTAAGCCGCTATTGGTCTGTCTTTGTCTTCTCTCCCTGCTAGGGACAGGCTGCGCCTCGGCGCGCTATCAATCGACAAAACCAGGAAAATTGCAAGGAAAGCTGATTGTCCAGTGGATCGAGCCGGATGAATTCCTATTCATACCGGATCCGGAAAGCCCTCTATCTTTTATTAGATTTAATGGCGACAAGATTACTCCGGGCAAAATGATGACAGACGGAGGCTCAATTCCTCGACCTCTATGGATTCTGCGAAGCTATTCTCCATGGGGATATGCGCCAGCTTTCATCGTCCATGATTGGCTATTCGTAATGAAACATTGTCAGATACCTGGAAATGAGAAATATAATGTTCATGATGCTGCGCTGGTATTGGCCGAAGTTATGAAGACAATAATGGTTACAGGAAAGGTAGCCGTCGATAGACCAACTCTATGGTCTATATATTCGGCGGTAAATTCGCCAATTGCCGGAAATTTGTGGGATAAAGGCGCATGCATCCCCCCGCCTCCGGGCCTTACACACAAAAAACCAATACTCGAATACGAGTTAGT
>DATANP010000036.1:0-3009 GCA_036266195.1 Thermoanaerobaculia bacterium
GCAGCTACAGCAGTTGTCCTGCGCTCCAACTGCATTCGGCAGCAGGATGACCAGCGCCACCAGAACGAATAGAATCGGTAGGCCACGGCCTGAGGTCATGAGATACCTTCCTTTCTTGCGGTTTCCGTTCTTCGGCTCGCGAGGCCCTTTTCGGGCCGACCCAACTTCTCTAAATAAACAGTTTGATTATTTATATACAGATTGTCAAGCGTGTCGCCGGCGGTTGTCGGTCGAGGGCCAAAATAGGGTTCTGGATAGGGGCACACAAAATCAGCCCGCATTGGTCGATG
The DNA here is from genome assembly GCA_036266195.1 of Thermoanaerobaculia bacterium. Classification (GTDB taxonomy): domain Bacteria; phylum Acidobacteriota; class Thermoanaerobaculia; order Multivoradales; family UBA5704; genus DATMER01. Next base: position 291 of record DATANP010000036.1, read on the forward strand.
TAGTAGGATCGAGCCCGAATGGGGCGGACATTTCAACCTCGTGGTGTTGCCGTGATCAGCGGCGGCGGGACCGGCATCGGCCGCGAGGTCGCGCTGGAACTGGGACGCCGGGGGTTCGACCTGGCCCTCCTCGGCCGCCGCGAGGAGCCCCTGCGGCAGACCCTGGAGGACTCCGGCGCCAGCGGTCTCTCGCTGGTCTGCGACGTGCGTGACATCGCCGCGGTCGCCCGGGCCTCGGATCAGATCCACCAGCGCTGGGAGGCCGCCGAGGTCGTGGTGCCCGCGGCCGGGGTGGCCCACATCGCCCCCCTGGATGCGCTGGCGTCCGAGGCGTTCGCCGAGACCGTGGACGTGAACCTCACGGGCGCGGCCCTCCTGATCCGCGCCCTCCTGCCGGCCATGAAGCAGCGGGGGAGAGGCTGGATCGTCCCCATCCTCTCGGTCGCGGCGCGCCGCGGCTTCCCGGGCTGGTCGGCCTACTGCGCCAGCAAGTGGGGCCTCGCCGGGCTGGTCGCGGCCCTGCGCGAGGAGCTGTCCGGCAGCGGTGTCCGGATTACCGCCCTCTACCCGGGCGCGACCGACACCCCGATCTGGGACACCGCGCCGGGCGAGTGGAACCGGGCCGCCATGATCCCGGCCCGCGAGGTCGCCCGCGCCCTCGGCTTCGCCCTGGACTCCGATCCGTCCACCCTCGTGGAGGAGATCCACCTCGGGCCCGCCGGAGGCGCGCTGTAAGGCCGGGAGCGCCGGCGTCCCGCCCCAAGCTTCCAACGCGCCGCCGGAAGGAGAAACCCGCCCCCGGAAGCGTCCGGCGCCTCGCCTGAAGGAGAAACCAGGCCGCCTGAAGCGTTCGGCGCCTCGCCTGAAGCCTTCAACGCCTCGCCTGAAGCTTTCAACAGTCCGCCTGAGGTTTTCGGCAGTTCGCCTGAAGGAGAAGCCGGGCCGCCTGAAGCGTCTGGATCTCGTCTGAAGCTTCCAGCGTGTCGCCTGAAGTTTCAGGCAAACCGCCTGAAAGAGAAGCCAGGCCGCCTGATGCATCCGGCGCCTCGCCTGTAGCTTCGAATTCGTCGCCTGAAGTTTCAGGCAGCCTGCCTGAAGGAGAAATCGGACCACCTGAAGCTTCCGGTGTCTTGCCTGAGGGTTCCAGCGCGTCGCCTGAAGCTTCCGGCAAGCCGCCTGAAGGAGAAAGCAGGCCGCCTGAAGCGTCCGGCGTCTCACCTGATCGGGTGTTCAAGGTCGCGGTGCCGGCAGGAGGGGCTCGCCAGGTAATCCTCGGAGAGACAGAGGAGATGGATGTCCGCCTCGTCCTGTCGGGGGCTGCTTGCGTCCGCGGCTGGCGGTGAGAAGACCCCTCCCCGTCCCTCCCCTGCTGCGCAGGAGAGGGCGCCCCCTCCCTCTCCCGTGACCTCAAACGATAGGGAGAGGTGGGCGTGATATCGTCCGCCGCCAGAGGCGCCCCGTGAACCCGAAAAACCAGCCCGGTATCCCGATCCTCCTCCTGCTCACGCCGCTGACCGTGCTGCTCGCCCTGATCCCGGGGATCGGCGGCTGGGCTCTGGTGCTCCTCGCGCCGCTGACGCTCTATCCCTTCTTCGCCGAGCGCGTGAAGGCGAGAGACTACGGCGGCGCCTGGCGGCTCGGCATCCTCTGGGCCGTGCTGCTCAGCGCGGGCGTCATCCTTCTCGTCTTCCTCTTCCCGGAAGGGGCGGCGCGGGGGATCGTCCATGGCGAGAGCTACCGGACGGAAATGTTCGGCTGGATCGCCACCGGCGAGGGCAAGGAGAACGACTGGCACCGGTTCCTCCCCGAGCACCTGCTGCACCTGGCCGTGTTCATCGTGCTCTGCTGGGCGAGCGGCGGCTACCTGGGGCTCGTGCTCGGGGCTCTCCTCACGGCCTATATGAGCTACTTCGTGGGAAGCTACGCGGCGGCGAGCGGCCACCCGTTCCTCGGGTCGGTCGCGGCCTGGGTGCCCTGGTCGGTGGTCCGGGTGTGCGCCTTCGTGCTGTTCGGCGCCCTGTTCGCCCGGCCGCTCCTGGTGCGGAAGGCCTGGCCGTTCGAGCGCCTGGAGTTCCGGCTGATGGCCCTGGCCGCGGCCGGGATCTTGACCGACATTGTGATGAAGATCCTGATCGCCCGTCCCTACGGGCTGTTCCTGCGGCAGATGGCTCAGAGCATGCTGCCGCACTGAGGGAGTCCTGAGCATGACTGAGATTCGGGAGATCGAGGGGGCGCTCAACGGCGCCGGCAAGCGGTACGGGATCGTGGCCTCGCGCTTCAACTCGCGGGTGGTGGAGCTGCTCGTCGCGGGCGCGGTGGACTGCCTGCGCCGGCACGGCGTGGACTCCGGGGACATCCTGGTGGTCCGCGTGCCGGGCGCCTGGGAGATCCCCCAGGCCGCCGAGGAACTGGCGGACCCCGGCGACGGCAAGCCGAAGCTCGACGGCCTGATCGCGCTGGGCGTGGTCATCCGCGGCGAGACCCCGCACTTCGACTACATCTGCTCGCAGTGTACGCGGGGACTGGGCGCGGTCTCCAAGAAGCACCGCATCCCCGTGGGCTTCGGAGTGCTGACCTGCGACACCTCGCAGCAGGCCGAGGAACGGGCCGGGGGCAAGGCCGGCAACAAGGGATGGGAGGCCGCGCTCGCCGCCATTGAAATGGCCGACCTGTTCGCCCGGCTGCGCGCCTGACCGACTGGCGAAGAGACCTCCGCCCG